>NZ_JBFUJV010000026.1:0-70027 GCF_056401175.1 Nocardioides sp. P4_G10
GGCGGGCCCCTGCGGCCCGCCCGACACCCACTCCCCACCGTCCCAGGGGTCACAACAGGCCTCTGACCTGCGCAAACGCGAGTGTGGTCGCGGTCACAGCGTTTCGATTTGCACGATCCGGGCGAACTGCATAATGTTCTCTCTGTCGCCAGGGAGCGGCGGGGAGCAAGACCGGTCAGGTCGGGCTCCCGGCCCCGGGCAGGACAACTCGAAGCGGTCACCGGTCACGGTGACACCACCGGGTCAGAGCGAAACAGCCGAGGATTTGCCACGGCAGAAAGTCGCTCGCTAAGTTTCACCAGTTGCCCCACGCAACCGAGATCCTCACCGGATCGCGATGTGGGTGCGTCTGATTCTTGAGAACTCAACAGTGTGTTTGATTAGTCGACGAATTAGTTTGTTATGCCCCGTTGACGTCAACTTTGCTTGCCGGACTCTTTCTTGGGTTTGGTGGGTGTTGGTGTCGCGGTTTCTTTGACAATGATTCTGGCGAGGTCCTCTTCTTTGGAGGGGGTCTCAAATTGCTAGTTTTGTTCAGTCATGGATGTGGCTCTTATTGATAGTCCTGCTGGTCTGCTGCTTTGGTGGTGGGTTGGTGGGTATGTTTTCGATGGAGAGTTTGATCCTGGCTCAGGACGAACGCTGGCGGCGTGCTTAACACATGCAAGTCGAGCGGAAAGGCCACTTCGGTGGTACTCGAGCGGCGAACGGGTGAGTAACACGTGAGTAATCTGCCCCTGGCTTTGGGATAGCCACCGGAAACGGTGATTAATACCGGATACGACAACTTCTTGCATGAGATGGTTGTGGAAAGTTTTTCGGCCAGGGATGTGCTCGCGGCCTATCAGCTTGATGGTGAGGTAATGGCTCACCATGGCTTCGACGGGTAGCCGGCCTGAGAGGGTGACCGGCCACACTGGGACTGAGACACGGCCCAGACTCCTACGGGAGGCAGCAGTGGGGAATATTGGACAATGGGCGGAAGCCTGATCCAGCAACGCCGCGTGAGGGATGACGGCCTTCGGGTTGTAAACCTCTTTCAGCAGGGACGAAGCGCAAGTGACGGTACCTGCAGAAGAAGCACCGGCCAACTACGTGCCAGCAGCCGCGGTAATACGTAGGGTGCGAGCGTTGTCCGGAATTATTGGGCGTAAAGGGCTCGTAGGCGGTTTGTCGCGTCGGGAGTGAAAACCAGGTGCTTAACACCTGGCTTGCTTTCGATACGGGCAGACTAGAGGTATTCAGGGGAGAACGGAATTCCTGGTGTAGCGGTGAAATGCGCAGATATCAGGAGGAACACCGGTGGCGAAGGCGGTTCTCTGGGAATGACCTGACGCTGAGGAGCGAAAGTGTGGGGAGCGAACAGGATTAGATACCCTGGTAGTCCACACCGTAAACGTTGGGCGCTAGGTGTGGGGTCCATTCCACGGATTCCGTGCCGCAGCTAACGCATTAAGCGCCCCGCCTGGGGAGTACGGCCGCAAGGCTAAAACTCAAAGGAATTGACGGGGGCCCGCACAAGCGGCGGAGCATGCGGATTAATTCGATGCAACGCGAAGAACCTTACCTGGGTTTGACATACACCCTGCCGCTCCAGAGATGGGGCTTCTTTTGGGGGTGTACAGGTGGTGCATGGCTGTCGTCAGCTCGTGTCGTGAGATGTTGGGTTAAGTCCCGCAACGAGCGCAACCCTCGTTCTATGTTGCCAGCACGTAATGGTGGGGACTCATAGGAGACTGCCGGGGTCAACTCGGAGGAAGGTGGGGATGACGTCAAGTCATCATGCCCCTTATGTCCAGGGCTTCACGCATGCTACAATGGCCGGTACAAAGGGCTGCGATCCCGTAAGGGGGAGCGAATCCCAAAAAGCCGGTCTCAGTTCGGATTGGGGTCTGCAACTCGACCCCATGAAGTCGGAGTCGCTAGTAATCGCAGATCAGCAACGCTGCGGTGAATACGTTCCCGGGCCTTGTACACACCGCCCGTCACGTCACGAAAGTCGGCAACACCCGAAGCCGGTGGCCCAACCCTTGTGGAGGGAGCCGTCGAAGGTGGGGCTGGCGATTGGGACGAAGTCGTAACAAGGTAGCCGTACCGGAAGGTGCGGCTGGATCACCTCCTTTCTAAGGAGCACACACCCCGACATCTGGCCGGTCCATTCAGGATCGCGAAGCGCCCAGGTGCGATGGTGGTGTCTCACTAGTGGAATCGTCGACATCAGCGCTGCCAGCTCGTCACGGGTTTTCCGTGGGGGGTGGGTGGGTTGCTGGTTCACTCATGCCCCACGTTGGTGGGGGTGGGGTCAAGCACACTGTTGGGTCCTGAAGGATCAGCCGTCACGGCCCGCCCGGGAACGGGTCGGGTGTGTGGTTGGGCTTCTGTTCCTCTCTTCGTCTGTGTCTCCACGTGTGGGGGTGTGGGGGTTGGTGGGGTTGTTGTTTGAGATCTGCATAGTGGACGCGAGCATCTTCACTGCACGCAATCGATCGGGCGTCATGCCTGGTGGGTGGTGTGTGGTGAGTGTGTAATTATCTTCGCGCCGTGAACCTGTTTYCTTACGGGTTGCGGTGTGTGAAGAGTCTGTCCGGCTCATTCCTTGATTGTGGGGTGGGTCGGGTGTTCTTTGGTTTGTCTCGTTCCTTGTGAACGGTCTGCGTGGGAATGGCATGTGCTTACGGGCGTGTGTTGTTTTGACGTTGTTGAGACAAGCTATGAAGGGCACATGGTGGATGCCTTGGCATCAAGAGCCGATGAAGGACGTTGGAGCCTGCGATAAGCCCTGGGGAGTTGGCAACCAAGCTGTGATCCGGGGGTGTCCGAATGGGGAAACCCAGCACGAGTCATGTCGTGTTACCTGCACCTGAACACATAGGGTGTGTGGAGGGAACGTCGGGAAGTGAAACATCTCAGTACCGACAGGAAGAGAAAACAACAGTGATTCCGAGAGTAGTGGCGAGCGAAATCGGATGAGGCCAAACCTCGAGTGTGTGATACCCGGCAGGGGTTGCATTCGGGGGGTTGTGGGACCGTTCAGTTGAGTCTGCCGGCTCAGCACAGAGTAAGAAACCAGTGTGGAAGTCGAAGTCGGTTGGAAAGCCGTACCGTAGAGGGTGATAGGCCCGTAGACGTAAAGCGCTGGCTCTGGAGCGTGTTCCCAAGTAACACGGAACCCCTGAAATTCCGTGTGAATCTGGCGGGACCACCCGTTAAGCCTAAATACTCCTTGATGACCGATAGCGGACAAGTACCGTGAGGGAAAGGTGAAAAGTACCCCTGGCGGGGAGTGAAATAGTACCTGAAACCGTGTGCCTACAATCCGTCGGAGCTTGTGCATTCCCTTGTGGGGTGTGTGGGTGACGGCGTGCCTTTTGAAGAATGAGCCTGCGAGTTTGCGGTGTGTTGCGAGGTTAACCCGTGTGGGGAAGCCGTAGCGAAAGCGAGTCCGAATAGGGCGTTTC
This sequence comes from Nocardioides sp. P4_G10, assembly GCF_056401175.1. Lineage (NCBI taxonomy): Bacteria > Bacillati > Actinomycetota > Actinomycetes > Propionibacteriales > Nocardioidaceae > Nocardioides > Nocardioides sp. P4_G10. Next base: position 3,459 of record NZ_JBFUJV010000026.1, read on the forward strand.
AGTAGCGCGCTCAAGACCCGAAGCGAAGTGATCTATCCATGGGCAGGTTGAAGCGTCGGTAAGACGACGTGGAGGACCGAACCCACTTAGGTTGAAAACTGAGGGGATGACCTGTGGATAGGGGTGAAAGGCCAATCAAACTTCGTGATAGCTGGTTCTCCCCGAAATGCATTTAGGTGCAGCGTTGCGTGTTTCTTGCCGGAGGTAGAGCACTGGATAGCCGATGGGCCCTACAAGGTTACTGACGTTAGCCAAACTCCGAATGCCGGTAAGTGAGAGCGCAGCAGTGAGACTGCGGGGGATAAGCTCCGTAGTCGAGAGGGAAACAGCCCAGACCATCAGCTAAGGCCCCTAAGCGGTGACTAAGTGGAAAAGGATGTGGAGTCGCATTGACAACCAGGAGGTTGGCTTGGAAGCAGCCACCCTTGAAAGAGTGCGTAATAGCTCACTGGTCAAGTGATTCCGCGCCGACAATGTAGCGGGGCTCAAGTCATCCGCCGAAGCTATGGCATTCAGCGAATACATCAGCATCGACTTGATCGGTGTTCAGTGCGCTGGATGGGTAGGGGAGCGTCGTGTGGGCAGTGAAGCGCCGGAGTGATCCAGGCGTGGAGCCCACACGAGTGAGAATGCAGGCATGAGTAGCGAATCACGGGTGAGAAACCCGTGCGCCGAATGATCAAGGGTTCCAGGGTCAAGCTAATCTGCCCTGGGTAAGTCGGGACCTAAGGCGAGGCCGACAGGCGTAGTCGATGGACAACGGGTTGATATTCCCGTACCGGCGAAGTTGCGCCCATGACGAACCTGGTGATGCTAACCACCCGAAACTCATCGGACCGGACCCTTCGGGGCGAGGCTGGTGAGCGGAGCGTGGGACCCGAGCTGGTAGTAGTCAAGCGATGGGGTGACACAGGAAGGTAGCCCAGCCACAGCGATGGTTGTCTGTGGGCAAGCGTGTAGGACGTGGTGTAGGCAAATCCGCACCATCCACTTCAGTGTGGAGTCTGAGACGTGATGCGGAGCCTTTATGGCGAAGTGGGTGATCCTATGCTGTCGAGAAAAACCTCTAGCGAGCAACGAGCCGCCCGTACCCCAAACCGACTCAGGTGATCAAGTAGAGAATACTAAGGCGATCGAGACAACCATGGTTAAGGAACTCGGCAAAATGCCCCCGTAACTTCGGGAGAAGGGGGGCCCGGATCGTGAACCCACTTGCTGGGGGAAGCGTAAAGGGCCGCAGAGACCAGGGGAAAGCGACTGTTTACTAAAAACACAGGTCCGTGCGAAGTTGTAAGACGATGTATACGGACTGACTCCTGCCCGGTGCTGGAAGGTTAAGAGGACCGGTTAGACCCTTTGGGGTCGAAGCTGAGAATTTAAGCCCCAGTAAACGGCGGTGGTAACTATAACCATCCTAAGGTAGCGAAATTCCTTGTCGGGTAAGTTCCGACCTGCACGAATGGAGTAACGACTTTCCCACTGTCTCAACCATGGACTCGGCGAAATTGCACTACGAGTAAAGATGCTCGTTACGCGCGGCAGGACGGAAAGACCCCGGGACCTTTACTATAGTTTGGTATTGGTGTTTGGTACGGCTTGTGTAGGATAGGTGGGAGACTGTGAAACCCTCACGCCAGTGGGGGTGGAGTCAACGTTGAAATACCACTCTGGTCGTACTAGATGTCTAACCTAGGTCCGTCATCCGGATCAGGGACAGTGCCTGATGGGTAGTTTAACTGGGGCGGTTGCCTCCTAAAATGTAACGGAGGCGCTCAAAGGTTCCCTCAGCCTGGTTGGCAATCAGGTGGCGAGTGTAAGTGCACAAGGGAGCTTGACTGTGAGACAGACATGTCGAGCAGGGACGAAAGTCGGAACTAGTGATCTGGCCACGGCATGTGGAAGCGTGGTCACTCAACGGATAAAAGGTACCCCGGGGATAACAGGCTGATCTTCCCCAAGAGTCCATATCGACGGGATGGTTTGGCACCTCGATGTCGGCTCGTCGCATCCTGGGGCTGGAGTAGGTCCCAAGGGTTGGGCTGTTCGCCCATTAAAGCGGCACGCGAGCTGGGTTTAGAACGTCGTGAGACAGTTCGGTCCCTATCCGCCGCGCGCGCAGGAAACTTGAGAAAGGCTGTCCCTAGTACGAGAGGACCGGGATGGACGAACCTCTGGTGTGCCAGTTGTTCTGCCAAGAGCACGGCTGGTTGGCTACGTTCGGAAGTGATAACCGCTGAATGCATCTAAGCGGGAAGCACGTTTCAAGATGAGGTTTCCCACCCAATAATGGGGTAAGGCCCCCCACAGAACATGGGGTTGATAGGCCGGAGGTGTACAGCAGTAATGCCTAGCCGACCGGTACTAATAGGCCGAGGGCTTGTCCCAACCACGTACAAAACCACACACGCACACCGCGTGTCCGTGCACGTACGACCGCGCAAACCAACGAACACACAGACACACACTCTTGTTCGCGTCCACTAAGCAGTTCCCAACCAACAAACCCAGCCCAGGGCGACATGCCCCGGGGGTTTGATGAGGTTGAAAGAGTTACGGCGGCCATAGCGAAACGGGAAACACCCGGTCCCATACCGAACCCGGAAGTTAAGCCTTTCAGCGCCGATGGTACTGCAACCGAGAGGTTGTGGGAGAGTAGGAMGCCGCCGGACAAACATTTGGCAGGGGCCACCAGTGATCTGGTGGCCCCTGCGCCATTTCTGGCGCGGTATGAGTAGCGTTGCCCCCGTACGGGGTGTCGAGGCGTGGAGAAGGGAAGTGCGGCTGTGGCCGAGGACCGTCGAGGACAGGGACCGTCACGAGGTGGGTCCGGCGGCGGACGAGGTGGCTCGTCCGGCGGTGGCCGCGGCAGCTCGTCGTCCCGCGGCGGGTCGCAGAGCGACTCGCGCGGTGACTCCCGAGGCGGATCCCGCAGCGACTCCCGTGGCGACTCCCGTGGTGACTCCCGCGGCGCGAGCCGATCCGGGGACACCCGTGGCAAGTCCGGCGGCCGTGGCCCGTCAGGCGGCAAGCCGACGGGCGGCAAGCGTCCTGCCGGCGCCCAGCAGCGCGGGCCCCGGGATCGTGCCCAGGAGAAGGAAGCCCGCACGGCTGACCAGGCGGCGTACGACGGACCGGACCTGCCCGAGCACATCACCGGCATCGAGCTCGACCGGGGGGTCCGTGCCCAGCTGAAGGGCCTGCCCGAGAAGCTCGCAGCCCGCGTCGCCAGGCACCTGGCTGCCGCCGGAGCCTTCATCGACGATGACCCCGAGCTCGCCTACCGTCACGCCCTGGCTGCCCGTGCCCGCGCCTCCCGCATCGCGGTCGTCCGCGAGGCGGTGGGGGAGACGGCCTACGCCGCCGGCCACTACGCCGAGGCGCTGGCCGAGCTGCGTGCCGCGAAGCGGATGAACGGTGCGACGGACTACCTGCCGATCATGGCCGACTGCCACCGAGCTCTCGGCAATCCCGAGCAGGCGATCAAGCTGGCCAAGACCCCGTCCGTCGCCAACTTCAGCACCGAGGCGAAGGCCGAGATGACGCTGGTGGAGGCGGGCGCCCGGCGCGACATGGGCCAGCTCGACGCTGCCCTGCGCACCCTCGAGCTCGCGCCGCTGACGTCGAAGAGCCGTGCTGCCTGGGTGGTGCGGCTGCGCTACGCCTATGCCGACACGCTCGAGGCGGCCGGCCGTGAGTCGGACGCGCTGGCGTGGTTCCACCGCACGCACGCGATCGACTCCGACGAGCTCACCGACTCCGCCGAGCGCGCAGAGATCCTCGAGCGCCGTCAGTCCTGACCCCTCCTCATCGGCGTGACTGCTGGCGCTCGGGCGCCACATGGGTCACAATGGGGCCACTAATCACATACGTGTCACTCAACTCTTTGAGCACTGACGACAGAACGCTGGGGAAGGCGCATCTGGAGCGTCGGAACTCAAGGAGGTCACAGTGACCACACGCATTGCTTCCCGTCCGGACGGTCCGGCCACGAGGGGCATTCTTTACGTGCACTCTGCTCCCTCTGCACTCTGCCCGCACATCGAGTGGGCCGTGGGCGGGATCCTCGGAGTCGCCGTCTCGCTCGACTGGACGCCGCAGCCTGCCCAGCCGGGGTCCTACCGTGCCGAGCTGTCCTGGACCGGCTCAGGTGGCACCGCAGCGGCGGTGGCCTCTGCCCTGCGTGGCTGGAACCACCTGCGCTTCGAGATCACCGAGGAGCCGACGAGCTCCACCGAGGGCACGCGCTTCTCGTGCACGCCCGACCTCGGGATCTTCCACGCCATCACCGGGCCGCACGGCGACATCCTGATCCCCGAGGACCGGCTGAAGGCCGCGGTGGTGAAGGCCGCCCTCGGTGACACCACGCTGCTGCTCGAGATCGACAACCTGCTCGGCAAGCCGTGGGACGACGAGCTCGAGACCTTCCGGCACGCCGGAGAGGGTGCTCCGGTGCGCTGGCTGCACCAGGTGGTCTGACGACGCCCCCTCAGAGGGGGATGTTGCCGTGACGGCCGCGGCGTACGCCGGCCGTGTCGATCTCGTGCCGCATGGCGAGCGCGATCGCGCTGCGCGTGTGGGTGGGCTCGACGACCTCGTCGACGACCCCGATCTCCACGGCCTTGTCGACGCCGCCGGCGATCCGCTCGTGCTCGGCGGCGAGCTCGGTCTCGACCTGCGGGCGGATCTCGGGGGAGACCTCCGCCAGCTTGCGTCGGTGCAGGATCCGGATGGCCGCGACGGCACCCATGACGGCCACCTCGGCGCCCGGCCACGCGAAGACGCGGGTGGCACCCAGGGAGCGGGCGTTCATCGCGATGTAGGCGCCGCCGTAGGTCTTGCGGGTCACGAGCGTGACGCGCGGGACGACGCACTCACCGAAGGCGTGGAGCAGCTTGGCGCCACGACGTACGACACCGTCCCACTCCTGGCCGACGCCGGGGAGGTAGCCGGGCACGTCGACGAGCACGATCAGCGGCACCCCGAAGGCGTCGCACATGCGCACGAAGCGGGACGCCTTCTCGGCTGAGAGCGAGTCGAGGCAGCCGCCGAGGCGCAGCGGGTTGTTGGCCACGACGCCGACGGTGCGGCCGCCGAAGCGGCCGAGTGCGGTGACGATGTTGGGGGCCCAGCGGGCGTGCAGCTCCTGCATGGTGCCCTCGTCGAGCAGGCCGTCGACGAGCGGGTGCACGTCGTAGGCGCGCTTCTTGGACTCCGGCAGGAGGGCGCCGAGGTCGCGGTCCTCGACGGACTCGGCCGCGAGGCTGCCCTGCGCGCCGAGGAGGGAGGCCACCGTGCGGGCCCGGTCGAGCGCCTCGCGCTCGGACTCGGTGAGGATGTGCACGACGCCCGACCGGCGGCCGTGCGGCTCGGGGCCGCCGAGGCGGAGCATGTCGACGTCCTCGCCCGTGACGGAGCGGACGACGTCGGGGCCGGTGACGAAGATGCGTCCTTCGGGGCCGAGGATCACCACGTCGGTGAGCGCCGGGCCGTAGGCGGCGCCGCCGGCGGCGGGGCCGAGCACGACGGAGATCTGGGGGATGACCCCGGAGGCCTGGGTCATCACCTGGAAGATGCGGCCCACGGCGTGGAGGGACAGCACGCCCTCCGCGAGCCGGGCGCCACCGGAGTGCCAGAGGCCGATGATCGGCACCCCGTCGGTGAGGGCGCGGTGGTAGGCGTCCACCACGACGCGGCAGCCGACGTCGCCCATGGCGCCGCCCATCACCGTGGCGTCGCTGCAGAAGGCGACGACGGACGTGCCGTCGACCCGTCCGACGGCGGCGAGCATCCCTGAGTCGTCGTCGGCGGTGATCAGCTCGAGGGTGCCCTCGTCGAGCAGCGCCGTGAGCCGGTGGACCGGGTTGCGCGGGTCCTGGTCGCGGGGCAGCTTGGCGGGCTTCGTGGCCGTCGTCGTCATGGGGAGTTCTCTTCCGGTTCTCAGACGCTGCCGAAGGCGACCGCGACGTTGGCGCCGCCGAAGCCGAAGGAGTTGTTGAGCGCGACGATGTCGCCCTCGGGCAGGTCGCGCTTCGACGTCGGGATGTCGAGGTCGACCTCGGGGTCCTTGTTGTCGAGGTTGATCGTCGGCGGGCTGACGCGGTCGTGGAGCGCCATGACGGTGGCCACGGCCTCGAGGGCGCCGGCGCCACCGAGCAGGTGGCCGGTCATCGACTTGGTGCTCGTGACCACGCAGCGGTCGACGTGCTCGCCGAGGACGGCGTGGAGCATCAGGCCCTCGGCGATGTCGCCCTTGGGCGTCGAGGTCGCGTGGGCATTGACGTGGACGACGGTGGCGGGGTCGACGTCGCCCTCGCGCAGCGCCATCTTGATCGCGCGGGTGCCGCCGCGACCCGCGGGGTCTGGCTGCGCGATGTCGTGGGCGTCGTTGCTGATGCCGGCGCCACGCACCTCGGCGTAGATCTTCGCGCCGCGGGCGCGGGCGTGCTCCTCGGACTCGAGGATGAGCACGGCGCCGCCCTCGCCGAGGACGAAGCCGTCGCGGTCGGTGTCCCAGGGGCGGGAGACGGTGGTCGGGTCGCCACCCTCCTCGCTGCCGGTCTTGGACAGCGCCATCATGTTGGCGAACGCTGCCATCGGGAGCGGGTGGATCGCGGCCTCGGTGCCGCCGGCCATGACCACGTCGGCGCGGCCGAGGCGGATCAGGTCGATCGCCATGGCGATGGCCTCGTTGCCCGACGCGCAGGCAGAGGTGGGGGCGTGGACCGCCGCGCGGGCGCCGTACTTGAGGCTGACGTTGGCCGCCGGGGCGTTGGGCATGAGCATGGGGACGGCGAGCGGGGAGACCCGGCGCGCACCCTTCTCGAGGAGGATGTCGTAGTTGTCGAGGAGCGTGGTGACGCCGCCGATGCCGGAGGCGAGTGCCACGCCGAGCCGCTCGGGCTCGAGACCGGAGTCCTCCAGGCCCGCGTCGGCCCACGCCTGCTCGGCGGCGACCATGGCGAACTGGCTCGACCGGTCGAGACGGCGCGCCTTGACCCGCTCGAGGACCTCGGACGGCTCGACCGCCACGCGGCCACCGATCTTCACCGGGAGCTGGTCGACCCACTCGTCGGTGAGGCGCCGGACGCCGGAGGTGCCGGACAGCATCGCCTGCCACGTGGAGGCGACGTCCCCGCCGACGGGGGAGGTGGTGCCGAGGCCGGTGACGACTACGCGGGTCGAGGGCATCTGATGTGGTTCCGTTCTCGCTGGGGATGAGGTTCCTGGGTCACGGGGGCCGGGGCTGGACGCCGGCCACCCGTGACGCGGGGGAGAGCGTCAGCCCTGGGCGCGCTCGATGTAGGCGACGGCGTCGCCCACGGTCTTGAGGTTCTTGACCTCGTCGTCGGGGATGGTCACGCCGAACTTCTCCTCGGCGGCCACGACGACCTCGACCATGGAGAGCGAGTCGACGTCGAGGTCGTCCACGAAGGACTTGTCCAGCTGGACGTCGTCGGCGTCGACGCCGGCCACCTCGTTGACGATCTCGGCGAGGTCGGCGCGGATTTCTTCGGTGCTGGCCATGGGGCCTTCCCTTCTTCTGGTGCTGCTTGGGCTGGTCTGTGGGTGGTGCGGGTCAGGGGACGGTGACGACCTGGGCGGCGTAGGATAGCCCGGCGCCGAACGCGATGAGCAGGGCGGTGTCACCGGACTTCGCGTCGCCCTCGGCCATCATCCGGTCGAGCGCGAGCGGCACCGACGCGGCGGAGGAGTTGCCCTGGTCGGCGACGTCGCGGGCGATCTTCACCGAGGCGGGCAGCTTCATCGATCGCGCCATCGCGTCGATGATGCGCATGTTGGCCTGGTGGGGCACGAAGACGTCGAGCTCGTCGAGCGAGACCCCGGCCGTGTCGAGCGCCTGCTGGCCGATCTTGGCCATCGCGAAGGACGCCCAGCGGAAGACCGGGTTGCCCTGCATGGTGAGGTGCGGCATCACGCCGGAGCCCGGCTGGGTGTCGGTGCCGACGACGTCGCGCCAGTCCTCGCGCTGGCGGATGAGGTCGAACTGCTCGCCGTCGGAGCCCCACACGACCGGTCCGATGCCCGGGGTGTCGCTCGGTCCGACGACGGCCGCTCCGGCCCCGTCGGCGAAGATGAAGGCCGTGCCACGGTCGGTGAGGTCGAGGATGTCGGTGAGCCGCTCCACCCCGATCACGAGGACGTAGCGGGAGCTGCCGGCGCGGACGATGTCGGAGGCCAGGGCGATGCCGTGGCAGAACCCGGAGCAGGCCGCGGAGATGTCGAAGGCGGCCGCGCCGTCGGTGCCGAGCTCGTGCGCGACAGCCGTGGCGACGGCGGGCGTCTGGAGCAGGTGGCTCACGGTGGCCACGACCACGCAGTCGATCTGGCCGACGTCGAGCCCGGACCGCTCGATCGCGATCCGCGAGGCCTCGACGGACATCATCTGCACGGACTCCTCCGGACCGGCCCAGCGGCGCGTCTTGATCCCGGAGCGCTGCTGGATCCACTCGTCGCTGGAGTCGATGGCGTCGACGACCTCGGAGTTGGGGACGAGGCGGGTCGGGCGGTAGGCCCCGACGCCCATGATGCGTGCGTGAGGGGCGCCCGTGCCGCCGGCGATGGCGGCCATCAGTGGGTCCCCTCCGGGTGGAGCCGCAGGAGGGGCTGGCCGGGGGAGACGAGGTCGCCGTCCTCGACGAGCCACTCGACGACGGAGCCGCCGTGCGGCGCCGTGATGTCGATGCGGTCGCGCAGGCTGGCCACCGCGCCGATCACGGCACCGGGCTCCAGCACGTCGCGCTCGACGGCCTCGGAGGACAGGTGGAACGTGCCCTTGGCGGGCGAGACGACCATCCGCCACGTCGGCGTGGTCTCGATCATCGACGCCTCGCCGTGCTTGTCGCAGAACGCGCGTGCGTCGTCGAGCTGGTCGGGCGTCTTGAGCGCAAAGGTCTCGACGCCCTTCAGCGCGCGCTTCGCGATGCCGGTGAGCGTGCCGGCGGGCGGCATCTCCAGGATGCCGGTGACGCCGAGGTCGCTCATGGTCTCGAGGCAGAGGTCCCAACGGACCGGGTTGGAGATCTGCCCGACCATGCGGCGCAGCACGTCGCGGCCGTCGTGGACGACCTGGCCGTCGCGGTTGGAGATCACCGGCGTGCGCGGGTCGTGGGTGGAGACCGACCGGGCCAGCGAGGCGAGGCGGTCGACCGCGGGTGCCATGTGGACGGTGTGGAACGCGCCGGCGACGCTGAGCGGCATCAGGCGCGCCTTGGCGGGCGGGTCCTCGGCGAAGGCCGCGAGCTGCTCCGTCGTACCGGCTGCGACGACCTGGCCGGGCCCGTTGTCGTTGGCGGCGGTGAGGCCGTGGCGCTCGATGACCGCGAGGACCTCGTCGCGGTCGCCGCCGAGGACGGCGGTCATCCCGGTGGCGGTGGTGGCGGCCGCGTCGGCCATCGCGTTGCCGCGCTCGCGCACCAGCACCATCGCCTGCTCGGCGGTGATCACCCGGGCGCCCGCCGCGGCGGTCAGCTCGCCCACGCTGTGGCCGGCGACCGCGCCGATGCGCGCGAACGCGTCGGCGGGGTGCGGGAAGAGGTCGAGCGCCGCGATCAGCCCGGTCGCGACCAGCAGCGGCTGGGCGATCTTGGTGTCGCGGATCGTGTCGGCGTCTGCCTGGGTGCCGTAGTGGGCGAGGTCGATGCCGGCGACCGTGGCCAGCCAGTCGAACCGCGCGGCGAAGGTCGGGTCCTCCAGCCATGGCGTGAGGAAACCGGGGGTCTGGGCCCCTTGACCGGGGGCGACGATGACGAGCACACGTCCACTGTGCCGGGTGGTGGCCGGTCGGCGCGGGTCCGACGCCGACGAATCTGACCCCCAGATCTTTGTAGGGTTCCTACAGTTCCGTTCGACCCGACTGACGCCCTAGGATCAGCGCCAGCTGGAGGGCGAACGCCTCGCGCGGGCGGGTCGGCGACCAGCCCGTGGCGTCGGAGATCTGGCGCAGCCGGTAGCGCACCGTGTTGGGGTGCACGAAGAGCGCGCGAGCCGTCGCCTCGATCGACGAGCCGTGCTCGAACCACGCCGACAGCGTCTCCAACAGGGTGCCGCGGGCAGCCACCAGCGGGAGGTAGACCTCGTCGACCAGGTGGCGCCGCGCGTGGCCGTCGCCGGCCAGGGCCCGCTCGGGCAGCAGGTCGCGGCTCGCGACCGGGCGCGGGGCGTCGGGCCAGCCACTGGCCGCCCGGTGGGCCGACAGGGCGGCGCGGGCGGACGCGTTGGCGTGGGCCAGGTCAGCGGTGACGGGTCCGACCACGACGGGCCCGTCACCGAAGTGGTCCAGCAGCCGGGTCGCGGCCGGGAGCGGGTCGGTCACGCCGCCCAGCACGACGACGAGCCGGTCGCCCTGCGTGGCGCACAGCGCGTCCATCCCGCCGGCGCGAGCCGAGCGGCGTACGGACTCGAAGACGTCGAGCTCGGCCCGGTGGAGAGGCGTGGCGCCCAGCACCACGGCCACGTCGCCGTGCGCCCCCCAGCCCAGCGCGCTCGCCCGCGACAGCACGCTCTCGTCGGCCTCCGCCCGGACGACCGAGTCGACGACCAGTGCCTCGAGCCGGGCGTCCCACGCGCCGCGGGACTCGGCGGCGCGGGCGTAGACGGCGGCAGTGGCGAAGGCGACCTCGCGCGCGTAGAGCAGCACCGCGTCGTGCACCTCGCTGGCGTCCTCCGGGTCGAGGAGCGCGTCGATCGTCGTCTCGACGACCCGGATGCTCAGCCGCACCAGCTCGACCGTCTGCTGGAGCGAGATGACGCCGGTGAGCTCGCGCGGCGCGGCGCCGAACACGACGACGTCGAGCGGATCGTGGGCCGACGCCTCGACCTCGTGGTCGTACCAGTCCACGAACCCGCGGATGCCGGCCTGCACGATCAGGCCGACCCACGAGCGGTCCTGAGCGCTCAGGTCGTCGAACCACGGCAGGTCCGTCGACATCCGGCCCGTGGCGGCGGTGCTCAACGCACCCGTGGAGTTGCGCAGGGCCTCGGCTGCGCGACGACGGGACGGGGTCACGGGACGACTGTAGTGGGGTGCGTCACGTAGTGGGATTCCCACGAAGAGCGGACGGCGCGTCGCGGGCCCGCGCGTCACGATGTGGCATCGGAGCGAGGCGTGCGGGGTACCGGGCCGCACCGTCTGGTTGAATCCCGGACAGTCAGCACCCTGAGATCGAGGTGGATGGTCGAGTGACCCGTCGCAACAGCCCGCAGGTCGAGCACGTGACCGTGCACGGGCACCGACGCGCCTACGTCCGCGCCGGGTCGGGGCCCGTCGTCCTCCTGCTCCACGGACTCGGCTGCGACCACACGACCTGGGGGCCGGTCATCGACTCGCTCTCCCGGACGCACACCGTCATCGCGCCCGACCTGCTCGGGCACGGGTCGTCCGACAAGCCGCGCGCCGACTACAGCGTGGGCGGCTACGCCAACGGCATGCGTGACCTGCTGACCGTGCTGGGCATCGACACCGCGACGGTGGTCGGGCACAGCTTCGGCGGGGGAGTGGCGATGCAGTTCGGCTACCAGTACCCCGAGCGGACCGAGCGGCTCGTCCTCGTGGGCTCCGGCGGCCTGGGGCCCGAGGTCAACCCCGCGATCCGCGCGATCACCACGCCCGGGTTCCAGCAGGTGATGGGGGTGCTCGCCGCGCCGGGCCTTCGCCACGTCGCCACGACGACCATGCGGGTTCTCGCCCGCACCGGGATCAGCCAGCTGCGCGACCTCGGCGAGGTCGCCGCCATCTACGACTCCTTCAAGGACCCGAGCGCGCGTGCCGCGATCCGCCACGTGGTCCGCGCGGTCGTGGACTGGAAGGGCCAGATCGTGACGATGGCCGACCGGGCGTACCTCACCGAGGCCATGCCGATGTGCGTGATCTGGGGCGCCGACGACCTCGTCATCCCGGTCAGCCACGCGAGCAACGCCAGCGCCCTCGCGCCGACCGCCCGCGTCGAGATCATCCCCAACGCCGGCCACTTCCCGCACCGCGACCACCCCGAGCGCTTCGCGAAGATCGTGCGCGACTTCATCCGCACCACCGAGCCCGCCCACTACGACCGCGAGCGCTGGCGCGACCTCCTGGAGGAGGGGGCGTCGCGGCCGCCGGCCGAGGCCCGGGCCGGCGGGTCGCCGGTCTCGCCGCTGGCCGACGTACGACGCGCGAAGCCCGCCTGAGGAAGACATCCTCAAGCGGGCTCGGCGACGTGTCAGGTGATGCGGGTGCTCAGGCGTCTCCGCCCTCCTGCTTGATGTCCTTGGTCGCAGTCGGGTCGTCGATCTTGTAGCGCTGCGCGGCCTCGACGACCTTCTCCACCGGGAAGTCGCCGGCGTCGGCCAGGGCCTGGAGGGCCTGGACGACGACGCTGACCGCGTCGATGTGGAAGAACCGGCGGGCGGCCGGGCGGGTGTCGGCGAAGCCGAACCCGTCGGCACCGAGCACGCGGTAGTCGGCCGGGACCCAGCGGGCGATCTGCAGCGGGACGGCCCGCATGTAGTCGGACACCGCGACGACCGGCCCCTGGGCGCCGGCGAGCTTGTCGCTGACGTAGGCCGTGCGACGCTCCTCGCCCGGGTTGAGCAGGTTCCACTGCTCGGCGGCGGCACCGTCGCGGGCGAGCTCGTTCCACGAGGTGACCGACCACAGGTCGGCCTGGACGCCCCAGTCGTCGGCGAGCAGGCGGGCGGCCTCCTCGGCCCACGGGAAGCCCACGCCGGACGCCATCAGCTGGACCTTCGGGCCCTCGCCCTCGGCGGTGGCGACCTTGTGGATGCCCCGCAGGATGCCGTCGACGTCGACGTCGGAGGGCTCGGCCGGCATGGAGACCGGCTCGTTGTAGACGGTGATGTAGAAGATGACGTCCTCGCCGGTGCCGTCAGGCCCGCCGGTGCCGTACATCCGCTCGAGGCCGTTCTGCATGATGTGGCTGATCTCGTAGGAGAACGCCGGGTCGTAGTGGACGATCGCCGGGTTGGTCGCGGCCAGCAGCGGCGAGTGTCCGTCCGCGTGCTGGAGGCCCTCGCCCGTCAGCGTGGTGCGACCGGCCGTGGCCCCGATGAGGAAGCCGCGGGCCAGCTGGTCGGCCATCGCCCAGATCGAGTCACCCGTGCGCTGGAAGCCGAACATCGAGTAGAAGATGTAGAACGGGATCATGTGCTCGCCGTGCGTGGAGTACGCCGACCCGGCGGCCGTGGCCGACGCCATCGCGCCTGCTTCGGAGATGCCCTCGTGGAGCATCTGGCCCTGCGCGGACTCCTTGTAGGACAGCAGCATCTTGCGGTCGACCGACTCGTACTGCTGGCCGCCCGGGTTGTAGACCTTCGCGCTCGGGAACATCGAGTCCATGCCGAACGTGCGGTACTCGTCGGGGGCGATCGGGACCAGGCGGTCACCGATCTCCGGGTCCTTCATCCAGTCGCGCAGCAGCCGGACGACGGCCATCGTGGTGGCGAACTTGTTCTTGCCCGAGCCCTGCTTGAGCTCGGCGTAGAGCTCGTCGCCGGGCAGCTTGAGGGCGGTGGCGCGGTTCACGCGGCGGGGGATCGAGCCGCCGAGAGCCTGGCGGCGCTCGAGCATGTACTCGATCTCCGGGGCGTCGGCGCCCGGGTGGAAGAACGGCGCGCCGCCGGTCTTCTCGTAGGACTCCTCGAGGTCGCGGTCGCTGATCGGCAGGTAGAGCCGGTCGCGGAACTTCTTGAGGTCCGGGAGGGTCAGCTTCTTCATCTGGTGGGTGGCGTTCTTGCCCTCGAGGGCGTCGATCGTCCAGCCCTTGATGGTGTGGGCCAGGATCACCGTCGGCTGACCGGTGTGCTTGGACGCGGCGTCGAACGCGGCGAAGACCTTGCGGTAGTCGTGACCGCCGCGGGGGAGCTTCTCGATCTGGGTGTCGGACATGTGCTCGACCATCTTGCGCAGGCGCGGGTCGCCGCCGAAGAAGTGCTCGCGGACGTAGGCCCCGTCCTCGGTCGAGTAGGTCTGGAAGGCGCCGTCGGGCGTGGAGTTCATCCGGTTGACCAGGACGCCGTCGACGTCGCGCGCCAGCAGGGCGTCCCACTCGCGGCCCCAGACGACCTTGATGACGTTCCAGCCGGCACCGCGGAAGTTGGCCTCGAGCTCCTGGATGATCTTGCCGTTGCCGGTGACCGGACCGTCGAGCTGCTGCAGGTTGCAGTTGATGACCCAGGTCAGGTTGTCGAGCTCCTCGCGCGCGGCGACGCGGATCGCGCCCAGCGACTCGGGCTCGGCCATCTCGCCGTCGCCCATGAAGGCCCACACGCGCTGCTGCTGGGTGTCCTTGATGCCGCGGTTGTCGAGGTAGCGGTTGAAGCGGGCCTGGTAGATCGAGCCGATGGCCGTCAGGCCCATCGAGACGGTCGGGAACTCCCAGAAGTCGGGCATCAGGCGCGGGTGGGGGTACGACGGCAGGCCGGCGCCCTTGCCGTGCTGGACCTCCTGGCGGAAGCGGTAGAGCTGCTCCTCGCTGAGGCGACCCTCGAGGAACGCGCGGGCATAGACACCCGGCGAGCCGTGGCCCTGGATGTAGATCTGGTCGCCACCGCCCTCGTGGTCCTTGCCGCGGAAGAAGTGGTTGAAGCCGACCTCGTAGAGGCTCGCCGAGGACTGGTAGGTGGCGATGTGACCGCCGACCTCGAGGCCCTTGCGGTTGGCCGACGAGACCATGACGGCGGCGTTCCAGCGGATGAACGCGCGGATCCGGCGCTCGACCTCCTCGTCACCGGGGAACCACGGCTCGCGCTCCGGCGGGATCGTGTTGAGGTAGTCGGTCGAGCGCAGGGCCGGGACGCCGACCTGCTTCTCGCGCGCGCGCTCGAGGAGGCGCAGCATCAGGTAGCGGGCGCGGTCGCGGCCGCGGTCGTCGAGCATCGCGTCGAACGACGCGAGCCACTCCTGCGTCTCGTCCGGGTCGATGTCGGGCAGCTGGGTGGGAAGACCCTCGTGGATCACCGACGCGATGGCCGGGTTCTTGCTGGACTTCTCGTCGGACTTCTCGGCGTCACTCACCCGCTCATCGTGTCACGACCGTCGGCGCCACGAAATCTACCCATGGGTAGTCCCACGGGCCGTGCGGCGCGACCGCGGCCGCCGTCCCTGACAGGCGTGCGCGAGGACGGGGCGTGGACCGGGGTTGCGGCTCCTGCTGTGTTCCTGTGGACTGTGCGCATCCACGCCTGACCTCGACTGGTCGGGCACCCCGAACACAGGAGGCACTGCGTGAGCTCGACGGTGGGCGATTCTGCCCCGGTGACAGGAACGGGGGACCGCCTCGGGCTCAAGCCCGGCATGGTCGTCCAGGAACTCGGCTGGGACAACGACACCGATGACGAGCTCCGCGTCGCGGTCGAGGACTGCATCGACGCAGACATGGTCGACGGCGACTACGGCAACGTGGTCGACGCGGTCCTGCTCTGGTGGCGCGCCGACGACGGTGACCTCGTCGACGGCCTCGTCGACGCCCTGACCGACCTCGTCGGCGGTGGGTCGATCTGGCTCCTCACCCCCAAGGTCGGCCGGCCCGGCACGGTCGACGCGTCCGACGTCACCGAGGCGGCGCCGATCGCGGGCCTGTCGCAGACCACGACGGCGGCGGTCAGCAAGGACTGGCAGGCCATCCGGCTGGTCGCGCCGAAGACCCCCGCGTGACCGTTCGCGACCTCCCGTCCACGCTCGCGGCCCGGGCGTCGGGGGTCGCGACGACTGTCAGCGTGCTGGGACGAGCGGGCGTGATCAGGCCCCACGGGCCACGCACCCTGCTCGAGATCGGCCGGCTGGTCGTGCGCTGGGGGACCGGACCCGCGGGAGGCTTCGCCACGCTCGCTGCCCGTGAGCCGCACCAGGTGGGCGTGGTCGACGAGCTCGGCGAGCTCACCTGGGGCGAGCTGCAGCGCCGCTCGAACTCCCTCGCCAGGGCGCTCGCGGAGCGCGGCGTCCGCGAGGGCGACTCGGTCGCGGTGATGTGCCGCAACCACCGCGGCTTCATCGACGCCACCATCGCGATCGCCAAGCTGGGCGCCGACATCCTCTACCTCAACACCGCCTTCGCGGGACCGCAGCTGGTCGACGTGCTGGAGCGCGAGGCGCCGCGCATGGTGATCCACGACGAGGAGTTCACGGGGCTGCTCGCCGGCGCCGACCTCGACCAGAGGGTGCTGGCGTGGACCGACGGAGATCCCGAGGCCTCCGGGACCCACGACACCCTCGAGCGGCTGGTGACGGCGTACGACGAGAGTGAGCTGCAGCCGCCCGCTCGGCACGCCCGGATCGTGATCCTCACCTCCGGCACGACCGGCACGCCCAAGGGGGCTCCGCGCAAGGAGGCCGGCATCGACGCCGCCGTGTCGCTGCTGTCGCGGATGCCGCTGCGGGCGGGGTGGCGCACCCACATCGCGGCGCCCCTGTTCCACACCTGGGGCTTCGCGCACCTGGCGCTGGCGATGCTGCTCGGCTCGACCGTCGTGCTGCGACGCACCTTCGACCCGGTCGAGGCGCTGCGGACCACGCAGGCCGAGCGGTGCCAGTCGATGGTGGTGATCCCGGTGATGCTCCAGCGCATCCTGGCGCTCGACCCCGGTGAGCTCGAAGGGGTGGACCTCTCCCGCGTCGAGGTGGTCGCGTCGTCGGGCTCGGCGCTGCCGGCCACCCTCGCCAAGGCGTGGATGGACCGGTTCGGCGACAACCTCTACAACATCTACGGCTCCACCGAGGTGGCCTACGCCTCGATCGCCACTCCCGAGGACCTGCGGACCGACCCGACGTCGGCGGGCAAGCCGCCGCACGGCACCGTCGTGAAGATCCTCGGCCACGACGGGCACGAGCTGCCGCGGGGCGAGACGGGCCGGATCTTCGTGGGCAACGGGCTGCTCTTCGAGGGCTACACCAACGGCGGGTCCAAGGAGGTCGTCGAGGGACTGATGTCCTCGGGGGACCTCGGCTGGTTCGACGAGGCCGGCCGCCTGCACGTCGCGGGCCGCGACGACGACATGATCGTCTCCGGCGGCGAGAACGTCTTCCCGCAGGAGGTCGAGGACTGCCTGGTCACCCACGAGGGTGTGGGGGAGGTCGCCGCCGTCGGCGTTGTCGACGAGGACTATGGTCAACGACTGCGCGCCTTCGTGGTGCGCACCGGCGAGGTGTCGGAGGACGACCTGCGCGAGCACGTGAAGGCCAACCTGGCCAGGTTCAAGGTGCCGCGCGAGATCGTGTTCCTCGACGAGCTGCCGCGCAACGGCACGGGCAAGGTGCTCAAGCGGGAGCTGGCCGGGTGGGACACCAGGGATGACCAGAAGGACGGCGAGGGACCAGCGTGACGGGCAACGGACTGTGCATCGGCGACGAGGCACCCGACTTCACGCTCCGTGACCAGTTCGGCCAGGACGTCCGGCTCAGCGACTTCCGGGGCCGCAAGGCGGTCGTGCTGATGTTCTTCCCGTTCGCGTTCACCGGGGTGTGCACCGGCGAGCTCTCGGGCGTGCGCGACCGGCTCGACGAGTTCCTCACCTTCGACACCGAGGTGCTGACCGTGTCGTGCGACTCGGTCTACGCCCTGYGGACCTTCGCGGAGGCCGAGGGGCTGAACTTCCCGCTGCTCTCGGACTGGTGGCCGCACGGCGCCGTGTCGCGGGCCTACGAGGTGTTCGACGAGGTCAAGGGCGCGCCGCGCCGGTCGTCGTACGTCATCGACCGGGGGGGCCGCCTGCGGTGGTCGGTGCACAACGCGAACCCCGACGGCCGCGACCTCGACGAGCACCTCAACGAGCTCCACGCGGCGCTCGAGACGCACCTCGTGTGAGCTCTGGTCTAGACCGATCCGGGCCAATTCGGCGATTCCTCACCGCCCTTTGGGGCGGGGTGTAATCTTCTTCTTGTTGAACCGCTGGTGACCCGAGACGCCAGCGGTTCAACTCATTTCCGGACCTGTTCGTGCCGGCCCTGAGAGGCCTGGCGGACACCGGCCGACGGTTTTCCGGGCCGGGTGCCCGGTCCCGTAGTGTGTGCCCCTGCGCGTCGGTAGCTCAGCGGTAGAGCACTCGGTTTACACCCGAGCGGTCGGCGGTTCGAAACCGTCCCGACGCACCCTTCCCCGCATGCCGGGGACCGCATGAGAGGCCTCTCATCCACGCCTCACGGACGGCTCACGCCGCCGCAGCACTCTTCTCGTACACCGGGCCGAACCGGCCCCCGACGAGAGGAACCACGATGAGGAAGATCCTTCCCACCACGCTGCTGGGTGTCGCCGGCCTGACCGCCTTCGGCCTGGTCGCCATGGCGACGCCAGTCGTGTCCGCCACGCCGGACGAGGCCGCCAAGCGCGACGACGACACCCCGTCGCTCGTCCTGGTATCCGACGACGACGATGACGACACCAACGACGACGACGACACGAACACCAACAGCCCGTCGTACACCGACCAGAGCCGCGACACCAACGACAACACCAACAGCCGGGTGACAGACGTCAGCCGCGACCGCGACAAGAGCCGCGGCGACAAGACCCGCGACTGGACGCGCGACGGCGGCGACAAGACGCGCGACAAGACGGCCAACAGCACCAACGACCGCAGCCGCAACGACACCCGCCGCTGACAGCGGGCGGTGAGGGAGGCGACGTGGGAGGCGACGTGGGAGGCGACGTGGGAGGCGACGTGGGAGGCGACGTGGGCAGGAACGACGACGGCTGGCACCTCGACGAGGGCGAGCTCCTCGCGCCGGGCCTGAGCGCCCTGCGCCGCCTCGGTGGCGGGGCCGCCTACGAGGCCTGGCTGTGCTTCGACGAGGTGACCTGGTCGCCGGTCGTGGTGAAGGCCCTGCGTCCCTCCCAGCTCGAGGACGAGTCCTCCCGGCGCGGCCTGTGCCGGGAGGTCCTCGCCCTCGCCACGGTCAACCACCCGGTCGTCGTGCGCGGCCTCCGGGACGGGCAGGACGGCGACCGTCCGCACGTCGTGCTGGAGCACATCGACGGCCCGCGGCTCTCCAGCCTGGTCCGTCGCCACGGGCGCCTGCAGGAGCAGCAGTACCTCCCGCTCGCCATCGACGTCGCCGCGGCCCTGCACTACTTCCGCCACATCGGGTGGACCCACCTCGACATCAAGCCCAGCAACGTCATCATGGGCGCCCCCGCGCGCCTGATCGACCTGTCGGTGGCCCGCCCCGAGGAGGACGCCCGCCGGCTCCGCCACCCGATCGGCACCGATGCCTACATGTCGCCCGAGCAGTGCGACCCGGGTGCCGCGCACCAGGGTGGTGGGCCCGTGCCGTCCTACGCCTCCGACGTGTGGGGCCTGGGGGCGACGCTCTTCCACGCGGTCGCCGGCCGGCGACCGTTCGAGCACGGCGACCCCGACGCGGACGACGTACGACGCCGGTTCCCGCAGCTCGTGGACGCCCCCGCGGCGATGCCAGACGACGTACCGGCCGTGGTCGCGGAGACGGTCCACGCGTGCCTGCGCCGCGACCCCGACGACCGTCCGCTGCCGCACGAGGTGGCCGAGGCGCTCGAGCCGGTGCTGGCCGGGCTGCCGCGTGGCTCGCTGACGGCCTTCAACCCGAGGGCCCAGGATCAGGTGCTGAGCCGGTAGCCCACCCCGCGCACGGTCGCGATGGCGTCGGTGCCGAGCTTCTTGCGCAGGTAGCCGACGTAGACGTCCACGACGTTGGAGCCGGGGTCGAAGTCGTAGCCCCACACCAGGTCGAGCAGCTGCTCGCGGGTCAGGACCTGGCCCGGGTTGAGCAGGAAGATCTCGGCCAGCGCGAACTCGCGTGCGGAGAGCTCGGACTCGCCCCGCGGCCCGGCGATGCGGCGGGTGCGCCGGTCGAGCCGCAGGCCGCCGACCACGAGGTCGTCCCCGCCCACCTGGGCGTCGGCCGGCACCAACGCGCGAAGGCGCAGCCGGATGCGGGCCATCAGCTCGGCGAAGCGGAACGGCTTGGCCATGTAGTCGTCGGCGCCGCTGTCGAGGGCGGTGACCGTGTCGGTCACCGAGTCGCGGGCGGTGAGCACGATGACGGGCATCCGGCTCCCCTGGGAGCGCAGCTGGTCGAGCACCTCGAACCCGTCCATGCCGGGGAGCCCGATGTCGAGCACCATCAGGTCGAAGCGGCCCGACAACGCCTCGTCGAGCCCGCTCGGGCCGTCGCCCGCGACGGTCGGCTGGTGGCCCTCGGCGCGGAGTCCCTTGGCCACGAACGAGGCGATCCGCTCCTCGTCCTCCACGATCAGGATCTGGGCCATCGGGTGTCCGTCCTCGTCAGGTCGTCGGTCGGGTCGTCTGTCATCGGTCGATCTCCCGGTCGGGCAGGACGATCTCCACGTGCGCGCCGTGGGGCTCGGCGTCGGTGATGCGTACGTCGCCGCCGTGGGCGTCGGCGATCGCGCGCACGATGCTGAGCCCGAGGCCGAAACCGTCGTCGCCGGCACGCACGTGGCTGCGGCCGAACCGCTCGAGCACGGCCTCGCGGTCCTCGGCCGGGATCCCGTCACCCGAGTCGCGGACCCACAGCCGCACCAGGCCGTCCTCGCGGGCCGAGCCGACCGCCACGGCGGAACCGGGGTCGGTGTGCTTGACCGCGTTGTCGGCGAGCTGGAGCAGCGCCTGGGTGACCCGCTGCTCGTCGAGCACCGCGCGGCCGCGGGCGACGCCGTCGAGCTGCCACTCGCGGTCGCCGAGCGCGGTGGCCTTGGCCAGCACCGACTGGGTGAGGTCGGCGAGGTGCACCTCGCCCAGGACGAGGAAGTCGGGACGGCGGCTCTTCGCGAGCAGGATGAGGTCCTGCACGAGGCGCGACATCCGGTCGACCTCGTCGAGGAGGAGCTCGCGCGTCTGGGCCAGCTCGGCCGGGTCCTCGCCGTCCAGCAGCTCCAGGTGTCCGCGCAGGACGGTGAGCGGGGTCTTGAGCTCGTGGCCGGCGTCGTCGAGGAACTGGCGCTGCGCGGCGAAGCCCGAGTCGAGCCGCTCGAGCATGCTGTTGATCGTTCGGGTGAGCGCGGTGATGTCGTCGTTGCCGCGCTCCGGGATGCGGCGTGACAGGTCGGTGGTCGTGATCTCGCGGGCGGTGCTCTCGAGGGTGCGCAGCGGCGCCAGGAGGCGGCCGGACTGGAAGCCGGCGATGGTGGTGATCAGCCCGAGCGAGAGCAGCGCGATGAGCGTGTAGGTCTGCAGCGTGCGGTCGAGCTCCTCGTGCTCGTCGCGCAGGAAGTTGACGATGACCAGCGAGCCCTCGCCCTGCGTGTTGGTGACGGGAACGAGCGTCACCCAGGTCTCACCGAAGGTGGGCGACTCGATGACGCGGGTGCCGCCGACGCCGTCGAGCTCGGCGAGCGCGTCCTGGTAGGCCGGCTCGTCGAGGACCTCCTGGCCGTAGCGGTTGACCGTGCGCTCAGGGGTCTCGCCGCGGACGTAGCCGACGAGCATCTCGTCGTCGTCGGGGACGTTGCGGGTGAGGAAGACGTTGAGCACGCGGCCGACGTCGTCGAACTCCTCGCCGGTGTTCGGGTCGATGCGGAGCGCGCGGAACTCGGCGATCTCCTGGCCGATCTGCGCGTTCACCTGGCGCTCGATCCGCGCCGACTCCAGCGCGTAGACCAGCAGCCCCGCGCCCGTCATCGCCACCGCCGTGAGGAGCGCGATGACGACCGTGATGCGGGTGCGGACCGAGACGCGGGCGAAGCGTCGGCGGGCACCGTCAGTCGTCCCACTCGTCGTCGGTGTCGTCATCGTCCGGCCCGTCGTCGTCATCCCACTCGTCGTCGTCATCCTCTCCGACCGGTGTCGGCTTCGGCGTCACGACCCGGGCCTCGTCACCGCCGCCGCGCTGCGGGTCCTGCCCGGGGCCGCCGTCCGGTCGGTCAGGGTCGGGCCACGGAGTGCCGGGCGATCTTCCGCCGGGCGGGGGAGCGGCCGGGTCGGTGGTGGCCGGGTCGGTGGGGGCGTCGCGCAGGATCACGGGACTGTGGTCGGCAGGTGCCGGCGCTCCGGGCGACGCCAGCGACCCGGCGACGTACGCCGTCACCGGCACCACGACCGCCAGGAGGAGGAGCACCCTCGTCACCTGTCCCATGGGCGCCATCGTGCGCAACCGGCGTGGGGCCAGCGTGAGACGCGGATGAGAGGGTTCTTAGACAGCGGGACGCGTGCCACAGTGGGCGCATGATCGTCCCCTTCAGCGTCACCGACTTCATCGAGCGCGCTGCGGCCGTCTACGGCGAGCGCCCGGGGTTCATCGACGAGCCCGACCAGCCCGCCGCGTCGCTGGGCACCCTGACCTACGCCGAGGCGAACGACCTGGCGCGCCGGCAGTCGGCGAAGCTGGACGAGCTGGACCTGGAGGTCGGCGACCGGGTCGCGATCATCAGCCACAACTCTGCGCGCCTGCTGACGTCGTTCTTCGGCGTGTGCGGCTCGGGGCGGGTGCTGGTGCCGATCAACTTCCGGCTGCGGCCGGACGAGATCGCCTACATCGTGGCCCACTCCGGCGCGCGGGTGCTCTACGTCGACCCGGAGCTGGTGGACTCGCTAAAGGGCGTCGACGTCGAGCACACCTTCGTGCTCGGCGAGGACGGGTCGATGTACGCCGAGCCCGGGGTCGAGCCGCGCCCGTGGGAGCCCGACGAGAACGCCACGGCCACGATCAACTACACCTCCGGCACGACCGCGCGGCCCAAGGGCGTGCAGCTGACCCACCGCAACCTCTGGACCAACGCCGTGACCTTCGGCCTCCACGCCGGGGTGAGCGACCGCGACGTCTACCTCCACACGCTGCCGATGTTCCACGCCAACGGCTGGGGGATGCCGTTCGCGATGACCGGCCTCGGCGTGCCGCAGGTGGTGCTCCGCAAGGTCGACGGGGCAGAGATCCTGCGACGGGTAGAGCAGCACGGCGTGACCGTGATGTGCGCGGCCCCGGCCGTGGCCGCCGCGGTGCTGGAGGCCGCCCAGGACTGGGAGGGCGAGATCCCCGGTCGCGACCGCGTGCGCATCATCATGGCGGGCGCACCGCCGCCCACGAAGACCGTCGTGCGGGTCGAGGAGGAGCTCGGCTGGGAGTTCGTGCAGATCTACGGCCTCACCGAGACCTCGCCGCTGCTGACCGTCAACCGCAGTCGCGCCGAGTGGGACGACCTGCCGGCAGAGGAGCGGGCCGCCAGGCTCGTGCGCGCCGGCGCGCCCGCGATCGGCGTACGCCTGCGCACCGATGCCGAGGGGGAGGTGCTGGCGCGGTCCAACGTCATCCTCGAGGGCTACTGGGAGCGGCCCGACGAGACGGAGAAGGCGCTCGTCGACGGGTGGTTCCACACCGGCGACGGCGGGGTGATCGGCGACGACGGCTACCTCACGATCAGCGACCGCAAGAAGGACGTCATCATCACCGGCGGCGAGAACGTCTCCTCGATCGAGGTCGAGGACGTGCTCTTCTCGCACCCCGCAGTCGCCGAGGTCGCGGTCATCGGCGTGCCGAGCGACAAGTGGGGCGAGACCATCAAGGCGCTCGTCGTGCTGGCCGACGGCGCGACCGCCGACGAGGCCGAGCTGATCGCGTGGTGCAAGGACAGGGCCGCCGGCTACAAGGCACCGACGTCCATCGAGTTCCGCGACGAGCTGGCCCGTACGGCGACCGGGAAGCTGCAGAAGTTCAAGCTGCGCCAGCCCTACTGGGAGGGGCAGGAGCGGCAGGTCAACTAGCCCGGTCAACTAGCCTGCGCCCATGCCCAGCCTCGCCGACGTCGTCGACCTGCTGCACACCTGGTACCCGCCACGGACGGCCGACTCGTGGGACGCCGTAGGGCTGGTGGCCGGCGATCCGTCCGCCGAGGTGGCGCGGGTGATGTTCGCCGTCGACCCGACGGTCGAGGTCGCTCGCGAGGCGGTCGAGTGGGGTGCCGACCTCCTTGTCGTGCACCACCCGCTGTTCCTCACGCCCGTCAGCTCGGTCGCCGCGGACACGCCCAAGGGGCGCACCCTGCACACCCTGAACGCTGGCGGTTGCGCGCTGCTGGCCGCCCACACCAACGCCGACCAGGCGGTCTCCGGCGTCTCGGAGTCGCTCGCGCTGGCGCTCGGGCTCACCGACCTCGCGCCCATCAGGCCGACGCCGGCCGGACCGCTCGACAAGATCGTCGCGTTCGTGCCGGTCGAGTCGGCGGACGCCGTCCGCACGGCCATGACCGATGCGGGCGCGGGCCGGCTCGGGGACTACGACTCGTGCACCTGGACCGCGACGGGCGAGGGCCGGTTCCGCCCGCTCGACGGCGCCACGCCCGCGCTCGGAGCGGTCGGCGACCTCGAGGTGGTCGAGGAGGCCCGGGTCGAGGCGGTGGTGCCGCGCGGTCGTCGTACGGCGGTGGTGCGGGCGCTGCTGGCCGCCCACCCCTACGAGGAGCCGGCCTTCGACGTGGTCCCGCTCGCCGACCCCGGGCTGGCGGCCACCGGCACCGGACGGATCGGCACGGTCGAGGAGATGACGCTCGAGCAGCTCGCCGCGCGGGTCGCGGAGGCGTTGCCGGCGACGGCCCACGGCGTACGCGTGGCCGGCGACCCGCAGCGGCCGGTTCGGAAAGTCGCGGTGTGCGGCGGGGCGGGGGACTTCCTGCTCGACGAGCTCGCCCACAGCGACGTCGACGTCTACGTCACGAGCGACCTCCGGCACCACCGCGCGGCCGAGTTCCTCGAGCACGACGGGCCTGCCCTGGTCGATGTCGCGCACTGGGCAGCCGAGTGGACCTGGCTGCCAGCGGTGGAGGCTCGGCTGCGTCGGGAGATGGGCGATAGGGTCGACACCCGGGTCAGCACGCGGTGCACCGACCCGTGGACGTTCCGCCACTGAAGCAGCAGGAGAGCCGTTGAAGGCCGATCCCACCCACCAGCACGCGCTCCTCGACGTCGCCGCGCTCGACTCCCGTGCCGCCCAGCTGCGGCACCAGCGGGGCCACCTCCCCGAGATGGCCGAGATCAGCACGCTGGAGGCCGAGCGCACCCAGCTGACCGACCAGGTGCGCGACGCGCGCATCGTCGTGGACGACCTCACCGTCGAGCAGACCAGGGCCGACCGCGAGGTCGAGCAGGTCAAGACCCGCCGTGAGCGCGACCGCTCCCGGATGGACAGCGGGCAGATCACCAACCCCAAGGACCTCGAGCGGATGCAGCACGAGCTCGTCTCCCTCGAGCGCCGGATCTCCACGCTCGAGGACGCCGAGCTCGAGGTGATGGAGAAGCTCGAGGAGGCGCAGCAGCTGCTCGCCGGCCTCGGCATCCGCGCCGAGGACATCGACGCCCGCCTAGCCGAGCTGGTCGCGGCGCGCGACGAGAAGCGCGTCGAGATCGACCGCTCGCTCGACGAGGTGTCGGCCGCTCGCGGCCCGGCGACCGAGGGCATGCCCGACGACCTGATGGCGCTCTACGAGCGGCTGCGCGAGCAGAAGGGCATCGGCGCCGCGCTGCTCCGGTCCCGCCAGTGCGGTGGCTGCAACATGACCCTCGACGCCTCCGAGCTGTCGCGGATCCGGTCCGCCCCGGCCGACGAGGTCATCCGCTGCGAGGAGTGCCAGCGCATCCTGGTGCGCACCGACGAGTCCGGCCTCTGAGGAGCTGACGCGTCGTGCGTTTCATCGACGCGGAGCTCGTGGCCGAGCGCAGCCGCATGTCGCTGCGGGCCCGCGTGGCCCGGCTGCGGGCCAAGGGCTGGGTGATCGGCCAGTGCGCGGTCGCCGCCGGCATCGCGTGGTGGCTGGCCGCCGACGTCTTCAACCACCGGTTGCCGTTCTTCGCGCCGATCGCGGCCGTGGTGTCCCTCGGGATGTCCTACGGCCAGCGGCAGCGCCGGGTCGCGGAGGTGACCGTGGGCGTGGCGCTCGGCGTCTTCCTCGGCGACGCGGCCACCCACCTGATCGGCTCGGGCGGGTGGCAGATCGCGGTGATCGTGGCCGCCGGCATGTCGATCGCGCTGCTGCTCGACGCCGGGCAGATCATGGTCATCCAGGCCGCCGTGCAGGGGATCGTGGTCGCCGCGCTGGCGCCCGCCCCGGGCGACGCCTTCCTCCGTTGGACCGACGCGATCATCGGGGGATCGGTGGCGCTCGTGGCGGCGACCGTCGTGCCACGCGCGCCCCTGCGCAAGCCGCGCGACCAGGCGGCCGTGGTCGTGCGCAAGATCGCCGAGCTGCTGCGCTCGTCCGCCGACCGCCTGGGCGACGGTGACGTCGACAAGGCGCTGGCCGTGCTGCGCGACGCCCGGTCCACCGACGCACTGATCGCCGAGCTGCGCGCGGCGTCGTCGGAGGGACTGTCGGTCGTGAGCTCCTCGCCGTTCCGGCGACGGCACGGCGAGCACCAGCGCCAGCTCGCCGAGCTCGTCGAGCCGCTCGACGTGGCCCTGCGCAACACTCGCGTGGTCGTGCGCCGGGTCGCGGTGGCCTGCTACCGCCGCGAGCCCGTGCCGGCGTCGTACGCCTCCCTGATGCGCGACCTGGCGGACCTCTCGGACCGGGTCGCCGACGAGCTGGTGGCCAACCGGATGGCCGAGGCGGTCATCGAGGACCTCATCGCCCTCGGGCGCGCCACGGCGCAGGTCGAGCACAGCGACGACCTGTCCGCCGAGGTGATCCTGGCGCAGGTGCGCTCGATCGTCGCCGACATGCTGGCGCTGTGCGGGATGGACCCGCTCGAGGCGACCGACGTGATCCCGCTGCGCTAGCACGGCCACGATCTCCTGGGCGGACCACTCGGCAGCGCGCTCAGACCTCGTTGACCACCACGTCGAGCTGGGTGCCCTTGGCGGTGGGCTCGCCCGTCTCGACGGTCCAGCCGAGCCGGGCGAGGGTGTCGGCGAGCGCCCTGGGTGTGCGGGGGTTGGCGCCGTCCTCGAGCAGCGCCCGGACGATGCGGCCCTTGGTCGCCTTGTTGAAGTGGCTCACGACCGACCGCTTGCCGGCCGACTCGTGGAGCACGCGCACGGTCGCGACGCGGCGGGCCAGGGACGCGTCCGGCCGCCAGAAGGCGGCGTACGTCCCGGAGCGGAGGTCGACGAGCAGGCCGGTGCCGACCGCCTCGGTGACAGCCTCGCCGAGGACCTCGCGCCACGCGCCGGCGACCGAACCGGTGCCGGGCAGGCCAGGAAGGGTGGCGTCGCCGGAGAGCCGGTAGGCCGGGATCCGGTCGCCGGGCCGCACGATGCCGAAGAGCGAGCTCGTGATCGCCACCCGGGCGGTCGCCCGGCGGCGGGCCGCGGGGGAGAGGGTGTCGAAGCCGAGGGCGTCGTAGAGGACACCGGTGTAGATCGCGTCGGCGCGGGCGGTCGGGGCGCCCTCGAGGTCGGCGTTGCGCTGCACCAGGTCGCGCTGGGCGGGACCGAGGCCGAGCGCCGCGGCGGCCTTGTCCGGGTCGTCGCCGCAGAGCCGCACGAGCGACTCGATCAGCGTCGTCCGGGCGGTGGTGAGGGACGGCGAGGACAGCGAGCCGAGGTCGAGGGCCTTGCCGCGACGGGGAGCGGTCTTGCCCTCGCTGGGCGGCAGCAGGATCAGCACGGGCGCAAGCGTAGGGAGCGGCCGGGTTCGTCGGGTTCGCGGGTCTCGGTACGCCCTGACGCGACCTCGTGCCTCGCTCGCGGGGACACTCGACCTCCCGCCCCCGGCGTGGTGCGCGACTCCGTCGCTCCCGACTAGGGTCGTGACATGCCCAGCAACCGTGTGGTGAAGGTCCGCTCCAGCGGGGACAGCGTGACGGCACAGGAGATGCGCGACGGCATCGCCGCGATCCAGGCGGAGCTCGACGTCACGCCGACCTTCCCCCAGGCCGTCGAGCGGGCGGCCGCGGAGGCGGCCGCGTCGCCCCGGCTGCCGGAGCTCGACCGCACCGACATCCCGTTCGTCACGATCGACCCCGAGTCGGCCCGCGACCTCGACCAGGCGATGCACATCGAGCGGTCGGGGGATGGCTACGTCGTGCACTACGCGATCGCCGACGTCGCGGCGTTCGTCGCGGCGGGTGACCCCGTCGACGTCGAGGCCAACCGCCGGGGCGAGACGCTCTACGGCGCCGACTCCAAGATCCCGCTGCACCCGACCGTGCTGAGCGAGGGCGCCGCCTCGCTGCTCCCCGACGAGGTGCGTCCGGCGCTGCTGTGGACGATCAAGGTCGACAAGACCGGTGAGGGCACGGACGTCGAGGTCGAGCGGGCGCTGGTCCGCTCGCGCGCCAAGCTGTCGTACGAAGGGGTGCAGGCCGACATCGACGCCGGGAAGGCCGACGAGCTCATCGGCCTGCTGAAGGAGGTCGGCGAGCTGCGCCTCGCCCGCGAGGCCGCCCGCGGCGGTGTCTCGCTGCCGCTGCCCGAGCAGGAGCTCGTCGAGACCGGCGACGGGCACTGGGAGCTGGAGTTCCGGCGGCTGACGCCGGTCGAGACGTGGAACGCCCAGATCTCCCTCCTCACCGGGATGGCCGCTGCCTCGCTGATGGTCTACGCCCGCGTCGGCATCCTCCGCACCCTGCCGCCGGCGGATCCCCGCGACGTGCAACGCCTCCACCGCACCGCGCGTGCCCTCGGCATCTCGTGGCCCGCCGAGCAGCTCTACCCCGACTTCATCCGCACGCTCGACCCGTCGAAGCCCACCCACGCCGCGATGGTCGTGGCGTGCACCCGCCTGCTGCGCGGCGCGGGCTACGTCGCCTTCAACGGCGAGCTCCCCGAGCAGGCCCAGCACTCCGCGCTCGCCTCGGAGTACGCCCACGTCACCGCCCCGCTGCGTCGGCTCGCCGACCGCTACGCCGGCGAGGTCTGCGTCGCCCTGTGCGCCGGCACCGAGGTCCCGTCGTGGGTCATCGAGGCGATGGGCAGGCTGCCCGAGACCATGACCGAGTCCGGGCGCCGGGCCAACCGCTACGAGAACGCCGTCGTCAACCTCTGCGAGGCCGAGCTGCTCCACGACCGGGTGGGTGAGCGCTTCACCGCCGTCGTCGTCGACCTCGACGAGAAGAGCAAGCAGAAGGGCGACATCACCATCCAGGACCCCGCCATCGAGGCGCCGGTGACCAGCACCTCCGACCTCCCCCTCGGCGAGGAGATCACCGTCGAGCTGGCGGCGGCCGACCCGACGACGCGGACCGTGGAGTTCCGGCTGGTCTGATCGACGTACGGCGGCTGGGTGAACCGGGCGGAGGCCGGCGACGTACGCCCGGGGGAGGAGGTGTCCCGTGGTCGGAGTGCGGCGCGGTCTGGCCGTGTGCCTCGTGGGCGTGGTCGCCCTGCTCGCCGTGCTCGACGTCGGACCCCCTGCGTGGGTCGTCGGTCTGGCCTGCGCCGTCGTGCTGGCGGTCGCGGCCGGCCGCCGGGCGACCGCCGACGGGGTCGCGGCCCTCGGGCCGGCGGACCTGGTCACGCTGACCCGGGCGACGCTGGCGTGCGGGATCGCCGCGCTGGTGGCGGAGGCGTTCACCGGGGCTGACGTCGTCGGCGTCCTGGTCCCGCTCACGGTCGTCGCGCTGCTGCTGGACCTCGTCGACGGCCGCGTCGCGCGTCGCACCGGGTCCGCGTCGGCGTACGGCGCGCGCCTCGACGGAGAGGCCGACGCCTTCCTGATCCTCGTGCTCAGCGTGCTGGTCGCTCGGGAGCACGGTGCGTGGGTGCTCGGGCTGGGCGTGATCCGTTACGCGTACGCCGTCGCGGCGCGGCTGCTGCCGTGGATGCAGCGGCCGTTGCCGCCGCGCTACTGGCGCAAGGTGGTGGCGGCCTACGTCGGCATCGCCCTGACGCTCGCGGCGTCCGGCCTCGCGCCCGCAGCGACGACGTACGGCGTGCTGGTGGTCGCGGCGCTGCTGCTCGCGGAGTCGTTCGGCTGGGACGTGGTGTGGCTGTGGCGGCGTCGACTGAACCGGGCGGGTGCCGCGGACGTACTCCCTGCCAAGGTCCTCGAACACGGCAGGTGAGTGGCATGCGCGTCATCGCAGCGTTATCGGTGCTCGTCTCGGCGGCGGTGCACCTCTACCTCTGGCTCGACTTCGCCCGGGACGACGACTTCCTCGGACCGTCGTTCATGCTCAACGCGATCGCCGGTGCCGTGATCGCGGTCCTGCTGCTGGTGTGGCGGCACTGGGTGCCGGCGTTCCTCGCCCTCGGGTTCGGGGCGAGCACGCTGCTGGCCTTCGTGCTCGCCACGACGGTCGGCCTGTTCGGCGTCACCGCCAACTGGACCGGGTGGGCGGTGTGGGTCGCCGCCGCCGCCGAGGTCG
The DNA here is from genome assembly GCF_056401175.1 of Nocardioides sp. P4_G10. NCBI lineage: Bacteria > Bacillati > Actinomycetota > Actinomycetes > Propionibacteriales > Nocardioidaceae > Nocardioides > Nocardioides sp. P4_G10. The sequence goes on from NZ_JBFUJV010000026.1 coordinate 33,699, forward strand.
TCGCGATCGTCGCGGGAGCGCGGCTGCTCGCCGCCGACAACCCGCTCGCCTCACGCGTCCAGTCGTAGGACCACCCGCCCGCTCGTGGTCCGCACCTCCACGCTGGCGATGTCGTCACGCGGGACGGACGTGGCGGCCGGGACCTCCATGGTGGCGCCGCTCAACGAGGTCCAGCTCCCGACCTGCTCGGACCGGCCGTCGGAGGCGGTGACGAACAACAGGTAGTCGACCTGCTCGGGCAGGTCCACCTCCACGGCGTCCTTGTCGTAGGTGCAGGTCAGCAGCATCCGGGTGCCCCAGGCGACGCGCTCGAGGCCGAGGCTGGCCTCGACGGGGACGTGGCCCAGCGGGGCCATCTCGTGCGTCTCGACCGGTTTGCCGCCGTCGGGCGACCCGGGCGACTGCGGCGAGGACGTGCTGGTGCCCGGCCCGGAGACCGGCGTGTCGGCGCGCTCCAGGACCGCAGGCACGGCGAGCGCCACCACGGCGGCTGCTGCGGCTGCGAGCCCGGCGACGACGAGGACGCGCCGGCGGCTGCGGACCTCGACCGCGCGGGTCACCGAGGGCAGCAGGGTCGCCGGGAGGGGCGGGTCGGCAGGCGGGTCCTCGAGGACGGCGGGGTCGACGAGGTCGAGCAGCCCGGGCATCCCGGCGAAGGAGCGGACCGAGCGCGAGCACTCGTCGCAGGTGTCGAGGTGGCGCTCGAAGTCGAGACGCTCCGCGGGACTGAGGGCACCGAGCACGTACGCCGCGTCGTCGTGCGCGTGGGGGCAGCTCGTCGGGGTGCTCATGCCGAGACCCCCATCTCCTCGAGCGCGAGCTTGAGCGCCCGCAGCGCGTAGTGGGTGCGGGACTTCACGGTGCCGGGCGGGACGCCGAGGCGGCGGGCGACCTCGGCGACCGGACGGCCGCGGTAGTAGCACTCCAGCAGCACGGTGCGGTGGTCCTCGGACAGGTGGGTGAGCGCCTCCGCTACGACCCACGACAGGAGGAGCTGGTCGTCGGCGTCGTCCTCGGTCGAGCGGCGCTGCTCGGGGACCTCCCCGACGGGGGTCTCGGGCCGGGCCTTCCGGCTGCGCCAGTCGTCGATGACGATGTTGCGGGCCACCGTGAAGAGCCACGAGCGGACGGCGGCCGGGGGGCTGTGGAGGATCGTGCCGTGGCGCCAGGCCCGCAGCAGCGTCTCCTGGGTGACGTCCTCGGCGCGGCCGCGGTCGTTGCCGACGAGGCGCAGGCAGAAGCGCCAGAGCACCTCGGCGTGCTCGTCGTGCACCCGCTGCATCAGCGCGACCTCGTCCTTCGGCATCCCACCCTCCTCCTCGGGAGGACGGCGGCGTCGTCCGGATGGTTCAACGCGTGACCGCCCGAGCCGTCCCAGTGTGGCCCTCGGGGCCGTAGGCGCGGAGGAGCTCGTCACGGAAGGCGTCCATCCGCCACACCGGCGCGTGGTCCGAGGGCCGCATCCCGGGGTCCCAGCCCCACGGCGCGAGGGCCTCGACGACCCCCTGGTCCTTCGCGATGACCGTGACCGGCACGTCGTGGCCGGGGTCGCCGCCGGAGCCACCGGACACGATGGTCGCCGGCTGGTGGTCCCCGAGCAGCACCACCACCAGGTCGTCGTCGGCGTAGGTCGAGAGGAAGGAGACGACCGACTGCAGGGAGTAGACGATCGAGTGGGCGTACGCCGCGCGCACCCGCCCCGCGTCGGGCCAGATGTCGGCCTCGGAGGGCAGCGTCTCGGGCATCCCGGCGTAGACGCTCCCGTCGCCGACGGACTCCTGCGGCAGCAGGTCGGGGGTCCGCGACCACGGCGCGTGGCTGCTGATCAGGTCGATCTCGGCCATCACCGGCCGCCGGTCCCGCGGCGCGAGCTCGGCCTGCTGGAACGCCTCGAGAGTGAACTGGTCGGGCATCGTCGGGTAGCCGAAGCGCGGCCCGCGGTAGCCGACGTTGCGTGAGTCGTAGACGTGGTCGAAGCCGTAGAACGCACCCTGCGGCCAGTCGCGGTCGTTGGCCGGGACCGAGGCGACCGTCCGCCAGCCGGCCCGGCCGAACAGGCTGGACAGGGTCTCACGGTCGGTGGTGACGAGGTGGTCGTAGCGCTGCTGGCTGTCGACCCAGAGCCCGGACTGGAGCGTCGAGTGCGCGAGCCAGCTGATGGCGCCGAAGGTGGGGGAGGTGAGCCAGGCGCTGCGCGCGCGGTAGCCGGCGCGCCCGAGGCGGCGGGTGCCCTCGTCGAGCGTGGCCACCACGTCGGAGGAGAGGCCGGGGTCGTCGATCGCGACACGGCCGTAGCTCTCGACGAAGACCACCAGCACGTCCTTGCCGCGCAGCCCGGTGAGCAGGTCGGCGGCCGGGGTGTCCCGGGCGGGGTCGTCGGCCGCCGCGCGGGCGAAATCGCGCTGGTCGCGCAGCTGGGACGGCACCCGGGTCACCTGCGCGAGGGCGTACGACGCCGCGGCGTCGGAGGCGACCGGGACGGTGTCGGCGCGGATGCCGAGCAGGCTGAGCGCCAACCACAGCGGCAGGAGCACCGCGACCGCCCGCACCGCGACCGGTCGGTGCCGGACCGCGGACCGGCAGACCCGTCGCAGCGCGAGCGGCACGACGAGGAGTGCGGCGAGCAGCACGAGCCCGGCGACCACCAGCAGGACCACCCCGAGCACTCCCGGGGCCGAGCCGCGGACCGTCCCGACGAGGTCGCTGGCGTAGCGCCAGTCGATCATCGGGTCGAACGGGCGGTTGAGCGCCTCGCCGAAGGCGAGGTCGAGCACCTTGAACACCGCGAGCACGCCGAGCAGCAGGCCGGCCGTCGCCACGACGACGCCGCGCACGCGCCGGGAGCGGTCGGGGAGCGCGAGCACCAGCGCGACGAGGACGACCAGCTCGACCGGGAGCCGCAGGAACGCGCTGGGCGACATCTCGTCGAGCCGGGCGGGAGCCGTGAGGACCCCCAGCACGAGCCCCAGCGCGAGCAGGGTGAGGCCCGTCGCGGCGAGTCCACGCCACCGTTGAACCGTCGGCACGTCTGCTCCGTTCACCCCGTGTACGAGCACGTCGTCGAGGGATACGGGACCAGCGCCGTCGCGGTTCACCGGGCGAGGAGGAGCGGATGCGGGCACGGGCCTTCTGGCTCCGCGAGCCGGGCGCGGGCGAGATCCGTGACGTCGCGCTCCCCACCCCACGCCCGGACGACGTGGTCGTCCGCACGCTGCGCTCCGCGGTGAGCCGCGGGACCGAGAGCCTCGTCTTCGATGGCCGGGTGCCGGCGAGCCAGCACGACGCGATGCGGGCGCCGTTCCAGGACGGCGACTTCCCCGGGCCGGTGAAGTACGGCTACCTCAACGTCGGTCGGGTCGAGGGGGGCCCGGCCGACCTGCTCGGTCGCGATGTCTTCTGCCTCCACCCGCACCAGACGGCGTACGTCGTCCCGGCCGAGGCGGTCGTGCCGGTGCCCGAGGGCGTGCCCGTGGCGCGCGCGGTGCTGGCCGGGATCGTCGAGACGGCGGTCAACGCGCTGTGGGACGCGCCGCCCCTGCTCGGCGACCGGATCGCCGTGGTGGGTGCCGGCGTCCTCGGGTGCAGCGTGGCGCGGCTGGCGTCGCGCGTGCCCGGCACCTCGGTGACCCTGGTCGACGTCGATGCGTCCCGCGCCGCGGTGGCCGACGCGCTCGGCGTGGACTTCGCGCTGCCCGACGACGCGCCGCCCGGGCGCGACCTCGTCGTGCACACCAGCGCGACGTCGGCGGGGCTGCAGCGCAGCCTGGACCTGCTAGCGGGCGAGGGGACGGTGCTCGAGCTCAGCTGGTACGGCGACGAGCCGACGACCGTGTCGCTCGGGGGCAGCTTCCACTCCGGGCGGCTCGCACTGCGGGCCAGCCAGGTGGGCCGGGTGGCGCCCGCCCGACGTGACAGCCGCACGACGGCGCAGCGGCTCGCACTGGCACTCGAGCTGCTCCGCGACGACGCGTTCGACTGTCTGCTGACCGGCGAGTCGCCCTTCGAGGAGCTTCCCGAGGTGATGCCGCGGCTCGTCTCGCGCGAGCTGCCGGCGCTGTGCCACTCGGTCACCTACCCGGCAGGTGCGGCGGAGGTCCCGTGTTCGGCGTGACCGTCCGCGACCACATGATGGTGGCGCACAGCTTCCGCGGCGAGGTGTTCGGGCCGGCGCAGGCGCTCCACGGAGCGACGTTCGTCGTGGACGCGACCTTTCGTGGCGAGGGCCTCGACGCCGACGGCATCCTCGTCGACATCGGCCGGGCGACCGCAGCGCTCGCGGAGGTCGTCGGGACGCTGTCCTACCGCAACCTCGACGAGGAGCCGGTCTTCGCCGGCACCAACACCACCACCGAGGTGCTGGCCCGCCACGTCGCCGACCAGATGGCCGACCGGATCGCCGCGGGCGACCTGGGTCCCGCCGACCACGTCGACGCACTGGTCGTGACGCTGCACGAGTCCCACGTGGCGTCGGCGAGCTACGAGAGGTCGTTGTGACCGTGGGTGTCCTGCACGTCCTGGTGCCGCGGGGCGTCGACGACCCGCGGCGGCCGAGCGGCGGCAACACCTACGACCGCCGGGTCTGCGCCGCCCTGCGGGACCTCGGCCGCCAGGTCGAGGTCGGCGAGGTCGACGGCGGGTGGCCGTGGACGGCGGATGTCGGGAGGAGCGGCCTGCAGCAGGCCCTCGACGGGATCCCGGACGGGTCGGTCGTGCTCGTCGACGGGCTGCTCGCGTCCCGGCTCCCGGAGGTGCTGGTGCCGGCGGGTGCGCGGCTGCGGGTCGTGCTGCTGGTCCACCTGCCGGTCGGTGTCGACGACGTCCTGGCCCGGATCGCCGAGCGGCAGGTGGTCGCGGCCGCGGCGTCGGTGGTCACGACCAGCGCGTGGTGCCGGGACTGGCTGGTGCAGGAGTACGACGTCGCGCCGTCCGACGTGCACGTGGCGCACCCCGGCGTCGACCCCGCATCCCTCTCCACGGGCACTCCCACGGGGGCCAGCCTTCTCTGCGTCGGGACGATCAGCCCGGTGAAGGGACAGGACCAGCTGCTGGCGGCCCTCTGCGACCTGCACGACCTGTCGTGGCACTGCACCTGCGCGGGCGCCGACTCCGTCGACCTGGACTTCGCGGACCTGGTGCTCAAGACGAGCGCCGAGAGGGGGCTCGCCGGCCGGTTCGTGCTGACGGGCGCGCTGAGCGGCGACGCGCTCGAGGCGGCGTACGCCGGTGCGGACCTGCTGGTCCTGCCGAGTCGCGCGGAGACCTACGGGATGGTGGTGGCCGAGGCGCTGGCGCGCGGCCTGCCGGTGGTCGCGACCGACGTCGGCGGGGTACGTGAGTCGCTGGGGGAGGTGCCGGGACGTGGGGTGCCGGGGATCCTGGTCCGCCCGGGGGATCCGGGCGCCCTGACCGCGGCGCTGCGCTGGTGGCTGACCGACCGCGGTCTGCGCGAGGAGCTCCGGGCGCGGGCCCTCGAACGACGCTGCCACGTGACGGGGTGGTCGATCACGGCCGCTCGCGTGGCCGAGGTCCTGCAGGGGGTGGCGGCGTGAGGAGGGCGTGGAGCCGGCTGGCGGGTGCGGCGATCCTCGGGGCGGTCGTCTGGCAGGTCGGCAGTGACTCGGTCGTCGAGGGACTGCGCTCGCTCGACGTGTCCGTGCTCCTGCTCGGCCTGGCGATCGCGGCGGTCACCACGGTCGCCTGCGCGTGGCGCTGGCACCTCGTGGCGCGCGAGCTCGGCGCGGAGATCGCGCTGCCCGCCGCCGTGGCGGCCTGCTACCGCGCGCAGCTGCTCAACACGGTCCTGCCCGGAGGGGTMCTGGGTGACGTGCACCGCGGGGTCGTGCACGGTCGCTCGACAGGGGAGACCGGGCGGGCGCTGCGGGCCGTCGGCTGGGAGCGGGTCGCGGGACAGGCCGTCCAGGCCGTCGTCGCGGTGCTCCTCGTGGGGCTGCTGCCGTCGCCCGTGCGCCCCGCCCTTCCGTGGGTGCTGGCCGGGCTCGTGGTGGTCGCCGCCGTTGCGGGGCTGGCGGTCCGGTCGGCGCGGGGCGACGGCTGGTGGAGCCGGCTGGCCCGCACGGCCCGCGACGACGTACGCCTCGCGCTGCTCGTGCGTCGGTCGTGGCCAGGGGTCCTCGTCGCCTCGCTGGTGGCGCTCGCGGGCTACGTGGCGACGTACGTCGTCGCTGCTCGCGCCGTCGGCGTGCAGGCTCCCGTCTCGACACTGCTCCCGCTGGTGCTCGTCGTGCTGGTCGCCGCCGGTCTTCCCCTCAACCTGGCGGGCTGGGGTCCGCGGGAGGGGATGGCGGCGTGGGCGTTCGCCGTCGCGGGGCTGGGCGCCGCGACGGGGGTGGCGACTGCGGTGGCGTACGGCGCGATGGTGCTCGTCGCGAACCTGCCCGGGATCGTCGTGGTGCTGGCGTCCGGCAGGCCGGCGACCGCGCCCGCGACGACAGGGGGGAGGGTCCGTGCCTGAGCGCCCGTACACGATCCTCAGCTGCAGCATCTCGCTCGACGGCTACCTCGGCGGCGCCACCCGCGAGCGGCTGGTGCTGTCCAACGACGCCGACCTCTGCCGGGTGGACCGGGTGCGGTCGGAGTGCGACGCGATCCTCGTCGGCGCCGGCACCGTGCGCGACGACAACCCGCGGCTGCTGGTGCGCGACCCCGTCCTGCGCGAGCGGCGACGCGCTCGGGGGATGGCCGAGTCGCCGACGAAGGTGACGATGACCAGGCGCGCCCGGCTCGACGCCGACAGCAACTTCTTCGCGACGGGCGACAGCGAGAAGATCGTCTACTGCGCCACCCCGTCCTTGCGCACGGCCCGCAGCCGGCTGGCGCACGTGGCGACCGTCGTCGACGGCGGGCCGGACGTCGAGGTGGACCGGCTCAGCGCGGACCTCCACGACCGCGGCGTGCGACGGCTGATGGTCGAGGGCGGGGGACGGGTGCACACCCAGTTCCTCACCGCCGCGGCCGCCGACGAGCTGCACCTGGTCGTCGCCCCGTTCTTCGTCGGCAGCTCGCAGGCTCGACGCTTCGTCGGCGACGGCGCCTTCCCCTGGAACCCCGGCCACCGCGCGCGGCTCGCGGAGACCCAGCAGATCGGCGACGTGGTGCTGCTGCGCTACGCCCTCTCGCCGCGCTTCGAGGAGACCGGATGAGTGTTGAACCCGTCCTGGGCCCCGTGCCGGTCGCGTCCGTGCGCCGCGCGGTGGACCTGCCGTTGCGGCTGGCCGACGGGACCTCGGTGCCCGCCCGGCTGACCACCTTCCACGGCCTGGTCGACGGTCGGGAGCACGTGGCCATCGGGCTGGGGATCCGTGCGTACGACGACGCCCGCCCCGTCGGCGTACCCCTCGTGCGGCTGCACAGCGAGTGCCTCACCGGCGACGTGCTCGGCAGCGCGCGCTGCGACTGCGGGCCCCAGCTGGAGGAGGCGATCCGCCGCGTCAGCCACGCCGGCGGCTACCTGCTCTACCTGCGCCAGGAGGGACGCGACATCGGGCTCTACAACAAGATCGACGCCTACGACCTCCAGGACCGCGGGCTCGACACCTACGAGGCCAACCGGGCGCTCGGCTTCGCCGACGACGCGCGCGACTACACCGTCGCGGTGCAGATGCTCGAGGCCCTCGACGTCGACCGGCTCGACCTGCTCTCGAACAACCCCGACAAGGCCGCCCAGCTCGAGACGGCCGGCCTGCGGGTCGAGCGCCGGGTGCGCACCGGCCTGCACCTGAGCCCGGTCAACCACGGCTACCTCGCCACCAAGGCCGCCGGTGGGCACGTGCTCCAGATGCCGGGGTCCTGACTGCTACACGGCGCGACGGCGCATCGGGATGTAGAGCACGGCGGTCAGCGCGACCGCGAACGCGGACACCAGCGGGGCCGTCATCGCCAGGACCGATGCGCCGACCACCAGGACGGCGAGCGTCGCGGCCGCGTCGGCGGCCTGGCCGCGGGTGGTGGAGGGTCGGTTGCTGCTCACGTCCTCACTGTGGGCGGGATCCCGACCCCGTGCACCGCACGGGTACCGCAGATCAGGCGGAGGTTTCAGGCAGGCCCGGTTTCACCGCCCGGACGTAGGCTCTCGACATGGACCTCATCCTGATCCTGGTCGTCCTCGCCGTGCTCGGAGCGGTCGCTGTCGGTGCGTCGCGCCGCAACAAGGAGCGTGAGCTGACCCGGCGGGAGGACGAGCTCGCTCCGGTGAGGAAGCTGGCCTTCGAGGACATCACCGCGTTCGGCGAGGACCTGCAGCAGCTCGACCTGGAGATGACCGGGCACGAGCTCGACGCCGGTGCCACGGCCGACTACCAGCGCGCGCTCGACGCCTACGAGGCCGCCAAGACGGCCGGTGACGCGATCACCGGACCCGAGGACATCCGGCACGTCACGGGGATCGTCGAGGACGGTCGCTACGCCGTCGCGTGTGTGCGCGCCCGCGTCACGGGCGAGCCGCTTCCGACGCGTCGGCCGCCCTGCTTCTTCGATCCTCGTCACGGCCCCTCGGTGGACGACGTCCCCTACGTCCCGCCGGACGGCGTCGAGCGGGACGTGCCCGCCTGCGCCCTGGACGTCGAGCGCGTCCGCGCCGGCGCCGAGCCCGACGTGCGCAAGGTGATGGTCGGACCACAGCGAGTCCCGTACTGGCAGGGCGGCCGCGCCTACGAGCCCTACGCGATGGGCTACTTCGGCGCCTTCGGCCCCATGACCTGGATGTTCATGGGCGGCATGATGTTCGGCGACCTCGGCGGCGGCTACGACGGCGGGGGTGACGGCGGCGACGGCGGGGGTGACGGCGGCGACGGGGGCGACGGGGGTGGCTTCGACGGTGGTGGCGACGGCGGCGGGTTCGACGGCGGGTTCGACGGCGGCGGCTTCGACATGGGCTTCTGAGCCGTCCGTGCCGCGTCACGTCCCCGGTTCACGGGATAAGCGCGGCCATTCGTCCTGACCCGGGCAGGAACGCCCCAGGCTGGCTGCCACGCCCGCTGGCGCGTGTCGCGCGGCTGGGGACCGGTGAGGAGGGGTTCACGTGGCGATCGCCATCATGCATCCCGGAGCACGACTTCTCGCGCCCGCCCTGGACGCCCTGGCGGATGTCGCGTCCGGTGACTGGTCCAGCGCGGCACGCATGTGTGCGGCCCGGCTGACCGATCCCAGTGCCTGCGCGCTCGATCTCGACACCGCCGCCACTCGCGCGGGCGTCGTCCGCGACCAGCGCCAGCCGTACCGGTACCGGGTGCACCACCGGATGCTGGTCGTGGAGGAGCACCCGGATCTGCTCTGCGCCGCCCTCGACCTGCAGATGAAGCTGTGGATGGGGCAGTGGGACGCGCTCGAGCTGGTCGCCCCGTCCAGTGGCAGACCGGCGCGGGACTGGCGGGCAACCGAGGTGCTCGAGGTGCGCGTCCGCCACCAGCGTCCCGACGGCTGGTCCAGCCGGCTGTACGCGTGCCAGAACCTGTCCGTGGCGCCCACGACCGCACGGCTGGCGCATCACGTCCTGAGGAAGCTCGACGGCGGCGTCGTGCTCCATCGCTACGACGTGCCGGCCGGACCCGCAGCAGTGCACGTCGGCTGACGGTCCTGCGCAGGCACCGGCCGGCCAGGCCGGTCAGTCCAAGCGGTAGGGGCTGGGGCCCGGCACCCAGGAGACCGCGTGCGTGGCCGCGTACGCCTCGACCGCGGTCCGGATGGTCGGGTAGAAGCGGTCGTCGCTGAGGGCTGCGAGTCCGTAGCTCCCGACCTTGGCCTGCACGGCGTCCTTGAGCTCGGCGAAGACCAGCCGCGTGCCGGCCTGTTCGAGGTCGGTGTCGAGGTCGGCGAGCATGTCTGCTGCGGTGGTGTCGACGTCGGTGATCGGTTCCGCCGCGATGATGACCCACACAGGCCGGGGCTCGATGGCCGCGAGACGTCGCACCTGGTTGCGGAACGTGCGTGCGTTCGCGAACAGCAGCGGTGCGTCGAACCGGTAGATCGCGAGACCGGGCAGGTGCTCGGAGGTCTCGCGGTAGGCGGTGTCGTGGTAGCCGCGGACGCCACCCGATCGGCCGAGGAGCGCCTGGTGGGGCCACCAGAGCCGGCGGAACACGTTGAGGATCGACAGGCCGACGGCGGCGGCGATGCCGTACAACACCCCCAGGAGGGCGACGCTGAGGAAGGCGACGAGGGCGAGGATGAAGTCGGAGCGGCGTTGGCGCCGAAGCCGACGCAGTCCCGCGATGTCGGCGAGGGACAGGGATGCGGCGATGACGACTGCTGCGAGCGCCGGCTGCGGAAGGTTGCGGAGCAGTCCGGGCGCGGCGACGAGCAGGGTGACGACTGCTGCAGCTCCGACCAGGCCGGTGACCTGGGTTCGCGAGCCGCTCTGGAATGCGACCGCGGTCCGCGATCCGCTGGCGCTGACGGGGAACCCCTGGAAGCACCCCGCGGCGATGCTGGCCGCGCCGACGCCGATCATCTCGCGGTTCCCGTCGATCTCCTCCCCGGTCTTGTCAGCGAACACGGATGCGTTCGAGATGGTGTCGGTGAGTGAGACCAGTGAGATGCCGAGCGCGCCGGCGAACAGAAGGCCCAGGTCGCCGATCGGCACCGTCGGAAACGTGAGCGGTGGGAAACCCGACGGGAGCTCCCCGATCAGGTCGACACCTCGGTCCGCGAGATCGAACACGGCAACGGCAGCGATCGCGAGGACGACGGCGGCGAGCACGGCCGGGAAGATCGGCCACAGGCGCTGAAGTCCCACGATCAGGACCAGGCATGCTGTCCCGACGGCCAGCGAGGCTCCGACGGTCTCTCCGTCACCGACCGCCTCGGCGAACGCGACCGTCTCACCGATCAGGCCGTCCGCATCGACGGAGAACCCGAACAGCTTGGGGAGCTGGCTCACGAGGATCGTGAGCGCGAGGCCGTTCATGTACCCGATCTGGGTCGGCTTCGACAGGAGGTCGGCAATGAAGCCGAGGTTGAACACGCCGGAGAGCACGGTGATCGCACCGACCATGAGGGCGAGCACGGAGGCGTAGGCGACGGCGGCCTCCGCGTCTCCCTCAGCTGCGACCAGCGGAACGACGACCGCAGCAATCATCGGGCCGAGCGACGAGTCCGGGCCGAGGACGAGCACCCGGGACGGGCCGAACAGCGCGTAGCCGAGCAACGCGAGGATGGTCGTGTACAGACCGGTGATGGCGGGCAGGCCAGCCAGCTCGGCGTACGCCATCCCCTGCGGGACCAGCAGCGTGGTGAGCACGAGACCGGCGACCAGGTCCTTGCCGAACAGGGCCGGCCGGTAGGACCGCAGCATCGCCAGTCCCGGCATCGTGCGTGAGAGGGCCACGACACGAGAGGTCGCTTGCGCCGCCACTGCCGCTCCTCTCGGTCGGCCTCCCCGCCCGGCACGGGCCCGCTCGTCACCCGAGGACACCACCCCCGGAAGCCGGTCGCACCCCCTGAACCGGGTGACTTCCTCGACCGACCAGCCCAGGTGCCGCGGCACCAGGTCCTTCGCCGGGCACGGCTGGCGCCGTGCGGCCTCCAGCACCCGCACGTCAACGACGACGTAGCGGTGTGAGGAGTGGGTCGGCCTGTAGGCCGGGTTCTGTCCCGCAATGCGGGGGCGACCATCCATCTGCGACGACCGTTGCCGGCCGCCTGGTGCGATCTACCCGGATGCTCGGGCGGGCCGCCCTCGAACGCATCCTGTCTGATCTTGCTCCGGGTGGGGTTTGCCTAGCTGCGCCGGTCGCCCGGCGCACTGGTGGTCTCTTGCACCACCGTTTCACCCTTACCGGTCCGTGGACCGGCGGTCTGTTCTCTGTGGCACTGATCCCGCGGGTTGCCCCGGGTGGCTGTTGGCCACCACCCTGCCCTGTGGAGCCCGGACCTTCCTCGACCCACCACGCCAGGACGAACCAGGAGCGGCGAGCCGCGGCCGCCCGGCCGACCCACTCGGGGAGGAGTCTAGGGGTGCGTCAGCACCTCGGCGCCATCCTCGGTGACGAGCAGGGTGTGCTCGAACTGCGCGGAGCGACGGAGGTCCTTGGTGACGACGGTCCAGCCGTCGTCCCACATGTCGTAGTCGGGCGTGCCGAGGTTGAGCATCGGCTCGATGGTGAACGTCATCCCGACCCGGATCTCGTCGTCGAAGCGCTCGTCGTCGTAGTGGGGGATGATCAGGCCGGAGTGGAACGAGGTGCCGATGCCGTGGCCGGTGAAGTCGCGGACCACGCCGTAGCCGAAGCGCTTGGCGTACGCCTCGATCACCCGGCCGATGATGTTCACCCGGCGGCCGGGCTTGACCGCCTTGATCGCCCGGTCGAGCGCCTCCTTCGTGCGCTCCACGAGCAGCCGCGTCTCCTCGTCGACCTCGCCGGCGAGGAAGGTCGCGTTGGTGTCGCCGTGCACGCCGCCGATGAAGGCGGTGATGTCGATGTTGACGATGTCGCCGTCCTCGACGACGCGCGCGTCGGGGATGCCGTGGCAGATCACCTCGTTGACGCTCGAGCACAGCGACTTCGGGAAGCCGCGGTAGCCGAGCGTCGAGGGGTAGGCGCCGTGGTCGCAGAGGAACTCGTGACCGATGCGGTCGAGCTCGTCGGTGGTGACACCGGGTACGACGTGGGAGCCGACGAGGTCGCGGGCCTGCGCGGCGAGGCGGCTGGCGACCCGCATGCGCTCGATCGTCTCGGCGTCCTTGACCTCCTCGCCGGTGAACCGCTGCGGCGCCGGCCGGTCGACGTACTCCGGGCGGGCGATGTGGGCTGGCACGGCACGACGAGCAGATACCTCTGCGGGGGATACGACAGGCACGGCGCGAGTGTAGTTTCGGGCCATGAGCGAGAACGAATACTGGTTCTGCCTGACGCACCACGCGGTGGAGGGCAGGGACGGCTGCAAGAACAGCGACCGCCTCGGCCCCTACGCCACGGCCGCGGAGGCCTCGCGCGCCCTCGAGAAGGTCGAGGAGCGCAACGAGGAGTGGGACAACGACCCGAAGTGGAACGACGACGGCGCCGGCTCCGGCGATGGCGTCACCGACGGCACGCCGGACAACTGATCACTTCTTCTTGTTCTTCTTGCCCTTGACGGGGTTGGCCGCCTGAGCGACGTCGGCGGCGGCACGGACGCTCTTCAGCGCCCGCTTGGTGTTCTTGTCGAGGGTCTTGGTGAGCTCGGCGATCGCCGCCTCGTACTGCTTGCTCACGCGCGCGGCGGTCTCGGCCGCCACCCGCTCCGCGGTGTCCTGCGCGACCTTCTGGACCATCGCCGCCGTCGACATCGCCTGGGCGCCGACGTCGGCGGCGCGCTCGGCGTGCGACCGCCGCGCCGCGGCCGCCACGGGCTTGTCGGACCCGGTGGTCCGCGCCGTCGCGCTCGCCGTCGACCTGGCGACCGTCGCCTTCTTCGTGGGGGCCTTCTTCGCCGTCGACTTCCGGGCCGGTGCCTTCCTGCTCGTCGCCTTCGTGGCGGTGCTCTTGGCAGCAGTCTTGGTCGTGGCCTTGGTCGCGGTCTTCTTCGTGGCCTTCTTCGCGGCGGTGCTCGTCGACCTCGTGGCCGTGGACTTCGTGGCCGCCGCCTTCTTCGCGGGGGCCTTCTTCGCGGGGGCCTTCTTCGCGGCGCCCGTGGCGGACGACGTCGTCTTCTTCGCCGGAGACTTCTTGGCAGTCGACTTCTTGGCGGTCGACGTCTTCGCCGTGGTCTTCTTCGCGGTGGACGGGGTGGCTGCCGTCTTCTCTGCCGGGGTCTCGCTCACGGAGGTCTCCTCGCGTCGTCGGGATGCCTGATCCTGCCGCGCGGAGCGGACGTTGTCACCGGCCCGTAGGTGTGGGTGCCGACGCCCGCCGTGCGCGAGGCGTCAGAACGTGTGGTCGGCGCCCGGGAACGTGCCGCCACGGACGTCGTCGGCGTACGCCTTCGCCGCGTCGAGCAGCACGCCGTGCACGTCGGCGTACTGCTTGACGAAGCGCGCCATCCGGCCGGTGCGCAGGCCGAAGGCGTCCTGCCAGACGAGGACCTGCCCGTCGCAGCCGGCGCCGGCGCCGATGCCGATCGTCGGGATGGTCAGCTCCTTGCTGATCTGCTCCGCGACGTCGCCGGGGACCATCTCCATGACGACGGCGAACGCGCCCGCCTCCTGCACGGCGCGGGCGTCGGCGATCACGCGATCGCTCGCGTCGCCGCGGCCCTGGACGCGGTAGCCGCCCAGGGTGTGCTCGGACTGCGGGGTGAAGCCGATGTGGGCCATGACGGGGATGCCGCCCTGCGTGCACTTCTGGATGACGGGCGCCATCTCGGCGCCGCCCTCGAGCTTCACACAGTGTGCCCCGGCCTCCTTCATGAAGCGGACCGCGGTGAGGTAGCCCTGCTCGGGCGAGGCCTGGTAGCTGCCGAACGGCAGGTCGCCGACGACCATCGCGCGCTTCACCGAGCGCGCCACCGCGCGGGTGAGGGGGAGGAGCTCGTCGACCGTGACCGGGAGGGAGGTCTCGTTGCCGAAGACGTTGTTGCTCGCGGAGTCGCCGACCAGGAGCAGGTCGATGCCCGCCTCGTCGAAGGTCGCGGCGGTGTACATGTCGTACGCCGTCAGCATCGTGATCTTCTCGCCGCGCTCCTTCATCTCCCGCAGGTGATGGGTGCGGACCCGCTTGCCGGGGGCGGACTGCTGCGATGCAGCCGGGCCGGAACCGTAGGGGGCGGTCTCTTCAGGCATGCTCACTCCTCGTCATCTCGCGGCTCCCTGATGGAGTCCACGGACCACTTGTCAGGCTAGTGCCGACCCGTCGGTACGGCGCTGTGGTGACGGTCACGCTCAGCGCGGTGACACCCGGAGGACGCGGTCGCTCGCGCCGTTGTCGGTGGTGACGAGCAGGTCGCCGTCGCGAGCCGACGTGATGGACCGCAGCCGGCCGAACCGCTGCAACCGGGGCGGTCGGGTGACCGAGGTGAGGTTGCCGGCCGCGTCGAAGCGCAGGAACAGCACCTCGGAGCCCTTCAGCGCGGCGACGGCGAGAGTGCCCTCGAGCGTGCCCCACTGCGATCCCCGGACCCAAGCAGCGCCCGAGGTCGCGATCGTCGGTTCGCCGGAGGACCACGCCGCCTCCTGCTGCTCGCCCGGCAGCGACTGGTCCGTCATCGGGACCGACTCGTCGTAGCCCGGGACGGGGTTCCAGCCGTAGTCGCCGCCGGCGACGAGCAGGTTGACCTCGTCGTCGCGGTAGCTGCCGTGCTCGACCGACCAGACCGAGCCGTCGTCACGCTGGGCAAGGCCCTGCACGTTGCGGTGGCCGTAGGTCCACACGAAGCGCCGCGCGCTGCTCGCGTCGGCGTACGGGTTTCCGGCCATCGGTGCGCCGGTGCCGCGGTGCACGCGCAGCACCTTGCCGCCCAGCGAGTCGAGGTCGCGGGGGTTGGTCCCCACGGCGGCGTCGCCGGTGCCGACGAAGAGGGCGTCGCTGTCGCGGTCGAGGAGCAGCCGGCAACCGCCGTGGCGCCCCGAGGTCGAGGGGAGGCCGGTGAGGAGCGTGCGGCGGCCGTTGAGGCGTGTCCACTTCTTGTCGACGCGCCAGCGGCTGACCTGCACGTGGTTGCCTCCCTTCGCGCTGCCGTGGCACGCCCACAGCGTCCGCGCGCCCGGGTCGACCGCGAGCGACATCAGCCCGGTCTCGCCGGAGACCCACACCAGCTTCGACAGGTCGGCGAGCGTGCGCCGCTTGCCCTTGCGTACGACGCTGAGGCGGGTGCGGTCGCGCTCGGAGACGACGAGCCGGCCGCCGGTGGCCTGCTGGACGTCCCACGGGTTCCGGAGGCCACGCGCGAGCGTGCGCACCTGCAGCTGCGGGGCGCGCGCCTCCTGGTGGCCTGCGACGTCAGCGGCTGCGACCGACGGCGGTGGCCCCGGAAGCAGGCCGCCGGCGAGGGCGCCGGTCGCGAGGACCGTGGCAAGGGACAGGGGCAGGCGGGTGGTGCGGAGGCTGTGGCGCACGCGGGCGACGCTACGGCGACGGCGGCCACGAGGTAAAGGTCTGCCGAGCGAGCTGGATCCCCACGCGGGTGGTCTCGTAGCCGAGCCGGGTGTTGAGGGCCCGCATCGCGGCGTTGCCGTCCTGGGTCCAGGTGTAGACCTCCTCGATGCCGTGCTCGGCGGCCCAGGCGAGGGTGATCAGCTTGAGGTGGACCGCGAGGCCGCGGCCGCGCCAGTCGCGGCGTACGGCGGTGAGGCCGTTCTCCGCGCGGGTCGGCTGGTCGGCGTCGCGACCGAGCCCGGCACACCCGACGACCTCGCAGCCGTGGAGGGCGAGGAACATCGGGTCGACCAGCCAGTCGCGCGCCCACCGCTCGGGGCTGACGTCGAGCGGGGTGTCGACGGCGAAGTCGGCGAGTACCTCGAGGCCGAAGCGCTCGTACGCCGCCTCCCACAGCCCGGGACGATCCTGCGCCGTGACTACCTCGACGCCCTCGGGCCTCGGCGTGACCTCGACCGGGCCGTGCAGGTGGCCGTGCAGGTGGAAGGTCTGCTCGACCTCGCGGTTCACCTCCTCGAAGCCGAACCGACGGGCGAAGGCCACCGAGCCCTCGTCGTCGGCACCGGCACGCAGCGTCGCCACGCCGAGGTCGACGACGTGCGCGGCGAGGCGCTCGAGAAGGGCCGTGCCGACGCCCCGCCGGCGATGGGCCTCCAGCACCCGCGGGACCACCGAGCCGCCACCGCTCGTGTCGGAGGGCTGGGCCAGTCCGTGCCCGACGACCTCCCCGTCGATGCGGGCCAGGAGCATGAGTCGCTCGGGCTTGTCACCCTCCCGCAGCTCGGCGAGCGACTGGGTGCGCTCGTAGGGGATCACCGCGATCCGCACGCGCCGCCACTCGTCGTAGTCGTCATCGGTGACGCACGGGCTGATGTCGAGGGCCATGGGGGGAGCCTGTCCCGCTGGGCTCGTAGTAGTCCAGTGAGTTGTGGCTCTCATCCGGGCGCCCAGACAGCCACTTGCCACTGGACTACCTGCGCTGGGCGACCGTTTCCCGGTGGACCACCCCGGGTCGAGGAACAGGATCCCTAGAGTGGCGGCGTGGACTTCTACTCGGCCTACGCCCAGGGCTTCGCCCGCATCGCGGCAGTGACCCTGCCGGTGCACCTCGCCGATCCCGTCGCCAACGCAGCTGTCGTGATCGAGCAGGCGCGAGCCTGCCACGACGACTCCGTCGCCGTCGCGGTCTACCCCGAGCTGTGCCTGACCGGCTACTCGGTCGACGACCTGTTCCTGCAGGACACGCTGCTGGCGACCGTCGAGGAGGCGCTCGCCGAGATCGTGGCGGCGAGCGCCGACCTGATGACCATGCTCGTGATCGGCGCGCCGGTCGTGCACGGCAACCGGGTCTTCAACGCGGCCGTCGTCGTCCACCGCGGCTCGATCCTCGGCGTCGCCCCGAAGTCCTACCTGCCCAACTACCGCGAGTTCTACGAGCGGCGCTGGTTCGCACCGGGCGACGACCGCGAGCTGGAGTGGATCACCGTCGCCGGGCAGGACGTCCGCTTCGGCCCCGACCTGATCTTCCGGTGCCTCGATGTCCCCGGCCTCGACCTGCACGTCGAGGTGTGCGAGGACATGTGGGTGCCCGTGCCGCCGAGCGCGGAGGCCGCGCTGGCCGGCGCGACGGTGCTCGCCAACCTCAGTGGCTCACCGATCACGATCGCCCGCGCGGAGGACCGGCGGCTGCTGGTCCGCAGTGCGAGCGCGCGCTGCTCGGCGGCGTACGTCTATGCCGCGGCCGGGCAGGGCGAGTCGACGACCGACCTGAGCTGGGACGGCCAGACGATGGTCTACGAGTGCGGCTCGCTGCTCGGCGAGAGCGAGCGGTTCCCCGACGGGCCGCGCCGCACGGTCGTCGACATCGACCTCGACCTGGTCCGCCAGGAGCGGATGCGTCAGGTGACCTTCGACGACAACCGTCGCACCCACCACGAGCGGGTCAACCGGTTCCGCACCGTCGAGTGGGAGCTCGAGCCGCCGACCGGCGACATCGGTCTGCTCCGCAAGGTCGACCGCTACCCGTTCGTGCCCGACGACGCCGAGCGGCTCGCCCTCGACTGCTACGAGGCCTACAACATCCAGGTCACCGGGCTCGAGCAGCGGCTCAACGCCATCGGCTCGCCCAAGGCCGTGATCGGCGTGAGCGGCGGCCTCGACTCGACCCACGCGCTCATCGTCGCCTGCAAGGCGATGGACCGGCTCGGCCGCCCGCGCAGCGACGTGCTCGCCTTCACGATGCCCGGCTTCGCGACGGGGGAGACCACCAAGTCCTACGCCACCCGGCTCTCGCAGGCGCTCGGCGTGACCTTCGAGGAGCTCGACATCCGGCCAGCGGCCGAGCAGATGCTCAAGGACCTCGGCCACCCCTACGGCCGCGGCGAGAAGGTCTACGACGTCACCTTCGAGAACGTCCAGGCCGGCCTGCGCTACGACTACCTGTTCCGGCTCGCCAACCAGCGCGGCGGCATCGTCGTCGGCACCGGCGACCTCTCCGAGCTCGCGCTCGGGTGGTGCACCTACGGCGTGGGCGACCAGATGTCGCACTACACGGTCAACGCCGGCGTCCCGAAGACGCTCGTGCAGCACCTGATCCGCTGGGTGATCAGCCACGGCGAGTTCGACGAGACCGTGGGCCAGCTGCTCGGGGAGATCCTCGAGCTGGAGATCACCCCCGAGCTGATCCCCGTCGAGGAGGGGAAGAAGCCGCAGGCGACGCAGGACACGGTCGGGCCCTACAACCTGCAGGACTTCACCCTCGCGCTGGTCGTGCGCCACGGATTCCGGCCGCGCAAGATCGCGTTCCTGGCCTGGCACGCGTGGAAGGACCTCGAGTCGGGCGAGTGGCCGCCCGGCTTCCCGGAGGACGCGCGGGTGGCGTACTCGCTGGAGGAGGTCCGCACCTGGCTGGTGGTCTTCGTCAAGCGGTTCTTCGCCAACCAGTTCAAGCGCTCGGCGCTGCCCAACGGCCCCAAGGTCAGCCCCAGCGGCACGATGAGCCCGCGCGGCGACTGGCGGATGCCGAGCGACGCGAAGGGGACGGCCTGGCTGGCCGAGATCGACCGGGACGTGCCGACGTCCTGAGCGCTGCTCAGGCCTTTGCCTGCCCTTAACGACCGGCTGGAGCGCAGTTAGCCGCGCCCGCGCGAACCTCCTTGCACGACGCCGCACCCGGCGTCGGACGACGAGGAGGAACCGTGCAGAAGAAGAAGGCAGTCATCGGCGGCGTCGCAGCGGCGGCGGTCGTGGTCGGGCTCGGGTCCTGGTGGGCCGTCGGCAACGCCGTCGAGGCCCAGACCACCGAGCGCGGCACCTGCGGTGGCGCGACCTGGGAGCTGAGCGCCGAGGCCGAGGACGGCGGCACCGAGGTGAGTGCCGAGCTGCAGTCGGCCGGACCCGGCGAGGAGTGGGAGGTGGAGCTGACGCGCGACGACACCTCCCTGCTCACCGGCACCCGCACCACCGACGAGGACGGGGAGATCGACGTCGACGCCTACAGCGACGGCAACCCCGGCGACGCGACGTACGCCGTCACCTTCACGCCCGCCGACGGCGAGCCCTGCACCGCCACGCTCGGCGCCTGATCCACCCCAGACACCCTGATCCACCCCACCTGAGGAGACACCCCATGAAGAAGACGCTCATCGCCACCACCCTCGTCGCGACCGCTGCGGCCGGCACCACGCTGCTCGTCGCCGGGCCCGCGAGCGCCGACGTCGAGCGGCGCGGCACCTGCGCCGGGGCGACGTACGAGCTCAACGTCGACCGCGAGCGCGGCGGCTACGACGTCGACGCCGACATCGAGAACGCCCGCGCGTTCAGCCAGTGGACCGTCGCGGTCCGCCACAACGGCAAGGTCGCGGTGTCCCGCACCCTCAAGGCCGACGACGAGGGCGAGCTGGACCTCGACACCTTCCGCAAGAACACCCCCGGCAAGGACACCTTCAAGCTCACGGTGACCCCGGCCGGCGGCGGCGCCTGCTCGGTGAAGGTCTCCGTGGCCTGAGCCTCGTCCACCGGCAGGAGCCCGGGTCAGTCCGTCCGCAACGTGACGGAGACCCGGGCTCCTCCCATGTCCGAGGCACCCGTGGTGATCGCCCCGCCGGAGTCCTCGGCGGTGCGCGCGGCGATGGAGAGGCCCAGGCCGGTCGACCCGGCGCCGCTCTCGCCGCGACCCGTCGCGTCGAGGCCGGGGGGCAGGCCGGGACCGGCGTCCTCCACGACGAGCTCGACCAGGTCGTCGGTCGCGTCCAGCGTGATCCTCACGGCGGCGTCGTCGGGGGTGTGGGAGAAGACGTTGTCGAGCAGCACGTCGACCAGCGCCTCCAGGTCGGCGCGGCTCGCCCGCAGCAGCGGACCGGACGCGGCGAGGTGCAGGTCGTAGGCGCGGCCCTGGTCCTCCGCCAGCGCCTCCCAGTGGCGGACGCGCTCGGTGACGACCGCGACCGCGTCGGTGCGCGGGTCGAGGCCCTCGCGCTCGGAGCGACGGGCCTCGCGGACGATCTCGTCGACGGTGGCCTGCAGCGCGTCGAGGTCGCCGGCCAGGCGGTCGCGCAGGGCCGGGTCGTCGACGGTCTCGACGCGCAGCCGCAGCGCGGTGACCGGGGTGCGGAGGCGGTGGGAGAGGTCGGCGACGCTCTCCCGCTCGCGGGCGAGCAACAGCTGGATGCGGCCGGTGAGGCGTTCGACGGCGCCGGCGAGCTCCTGCACCTCGGGCGGCCCCTCGATCGCTGCGACCGGGGTGACGGCGCCCGGTCGACCGAGCGTCTGCGTGTGCTCGGCGAGCTGGCGGATGGGCATCACGAACGAGCGGCCGAGGCGGTCGACGACCACGAGCGAGCCGGCCAGCAGCGCCAGCGCCAGCACGGCCAGCAGGCCCCAGGCGACGCCGACCACCGACGTGATGCCCGGCTCGTCGACGACGATCCGGATCACCGGGGTCTGGGAGGGCAGGGCGGAGTTGCCGCCCCGCGACACCGGGACGAGGATCTGCGACCCGCCCGGTACGTCGTCGACGCGGGCGCGGCCGGTGTTGCGGGCGTCGAGGACCAGCTCGTCCTGGCCGCGGTCCGGTCCGATCTCGAGGCCGTCGGGGTAGAGCACGGTCACCTGGGTGTGGCTGTCCTTGTCGTTCAGCCGATCCACGTACTGCCCGACCGCGCCGGCGTCCTGACCGGACACGACCGTCTCGACGGCCTGCACCTCGAGGGCCGCGCGGGCCAGCCGGTCCTCGAGCGCATAGCTGCGCACGAGGATCGCCATCGGCACGAGCATCGCCAGCAGCACCATCGAGATGGCCGCGGCTGCGGTCACCAGGAGGCTGCGGCGCACCTCAGCCGTCCTCGGTCGGCGCGGGCACGTCGGGGACCGGTGCCGCGAGGCGTACGCCGACGCCGCGCACCGTGGTCAGGTAGCGCGGGGCCGCGGCGGTCTCGCCGAGCTTGCGGCGCAGCCACGACAGGTGCACGTCGACCGTCTTGTCCGACCCGCCCCACGGCTGGCGCCACACCTCGACGAGCAGGTCACGCTTGGTCACCACCTCACCCGGCCGTTCGACGAGGTGGGCGAGCAGGTCGAACTCGCGCGGCGTGAGGTCGACCTCGGTGCCGTCGAGGTGCACCCGCCGTCCGGCGAGGTCGACGGCGAGGCCGCCGACGGTGATGGTCGAGGGCCGCTGCCGGCCCGCCTCGACCCGGCGCAGGACCGCGCGGATGCGGGCGTCGAGCTGGGCGCTGGTGAACGGCTTGACGACGTAGTCGTCGGCGCCGGCGTCGAGCGCCCCCACCAGCGACGGGTCGTCGGCGCGGGCGCTGGCGATGATCACCGGCACCTGGCTGACCGCCCGGAGCATGGAGAGCACCTGGGTGCCGTCGACGTCGGGCAACCCGAGGTCGAGCACGACCAGGTCGGGACCGGAGTCGACCGCGAGCTGGAGGCCGCCCATCCCGGTGGGCGCGGAGGTCACCGTGTGCCCGCACTCGCGCAGGCCGCGCACCAGCAACGGCCGGATCCGGTCGTCGTCCTCGATGATCAGCACCTCGGCCACGCCGCGACCGTACCGTCCGCGACCGCACTGATCCGCGCGACGAGCGAGCCTTATCAGTGCCTTAACCACCGCCTCACCTCACGCTGTCGTGCGGGCGGGCACGATGGACCCGTGAGACGTCGGATGCTGCTCGTCGGCCTGTGGGCCGCCACCACGGTCGTCGCCGTGCTCGTCGGGGTCTTCGCCGTGTCGACCGTCGGCGCCACGATCCGCGACCGCGGTCCGGTGGGCGACGAGGTCGCCCGCGACGTCTCGGTGCCGTCCGCGTCGGTGCCCGAGCCCGAGGGCCCGGGTGTGTCCGAGGAGATCTCGGGGGAGTGGGGGGCGTTCGTCGTCGAGTGCCGCGACACGTGGGCGTACGGCGTCGGCGTACGACCTGACAAGGACGCCGGCTGGCGCATCGTCAGCTGGGAGAAGGGCCCGGACGACGACGTCGACGCGGTCTTCAGCGACGGGCGCAACTCCGTCGACCTCGAGGTCTTCTGCAACCGCGGCCGCCCCACGCTCGCCGAGCTCGAGCGCAACACCCTCGGCGAGGACTGACGCTCCGGGTCACCGCGTGCAACCTTCTCGGCGGCAGGTGCGTCCAGTCAGCGACGACAGACCACCTCACGGGGAGACCGAGATGACCCACCGCACCACCGCCCTGGCCCGCACCGCCGCGCTCGCGGGCGCCGCCCTCCTGGCCGGCGCGCTGGGCTCCGTGCCCGCCCAGGCCCAGCCCGCCCCGGCCCAGTCCGATGCCCGCAGCGCCGCCGCGCCCACCACGCTGACCTTCACCGTCGACGACTGCGAGGGCTGCGAGGTCCAGCTCGTGAACGCGCGCAGCACGCTCGACGCCGACGTCGTCCACGTCTGGCAGTCGCGCACCAAGGAGGTGCGCGACGGCGAGGTCACCTTCACGATCCCGGCCCGCCGCACCTGGGGCATGTCGGCCACCGTGGTCGCGCCTTGGGAGGGCTTCACCGGCTACCGGACCACGATCGCGTGGCGCTACGACGGCGAGCGCGTCGGAGACACGGTCACGCTCGACGAGGCGGTGACCAAGACGAAGGCGTCGGCCTGCTGGGAAGGCGTGCGCAGCCGCGAGGTCGTCGTCCCGCTCGTCGTGGAGAAGGTGCGCGTGCGCGGCCAGAAGAAGGAGGTCGACGGCAGCATCGCCTTCGTGCCGACGACCCAGAGCTGGCTCGCGCCGATGCGCAGGGTCTGGGACGGGGTGCTCGGCTCGCAGGACGTCAACATCTGCCGCTAGGACGGCCGCCGCGCGACCAGCGCCGTGTCCCGCCCGCTCTCCGGCCACCGGCAGGAGCGGGACCGTCGTGCCCCTAGGGTGGTGCCATGGGCAAGCAAGAGGACTTCGTGCTCCGGGCGCTCGAGGAGCGTGACGTCCGGTTCGTGCGACTGTGGTTCACCGACGTGCTGGGCTTCCTGAAGAGCGTGAGCGTGGCCCCGGCCGAGCTCGAGAACGCCTTCGAGGAGGGCATCGGCTTCGACGGCTCGGCCATCGAGGGCTTCGCCCGCGTCTACGAGTCCGACATGCTCGCCCACCCGGACGCGTCGACGTTCCAGATCCTGCCCTGGCGCACCGGTGAGGACGGCGGCCCGGCCACGGCGCGCATGTTCTGCGACATCGTGATGCCCGACGGCAGCCCGTCCTACGCCGACCCGCGGCACGTGCTGAAGCGCACGCTGAGCGCGGCCGCCGACAAGGGGTTCACCTTCTACACCCACCCCGAGATCGAGTTCTACCTGTTCAAGGACGTGCCCGGGAAGGGTGACGAGCCGGAGCCGGTGGACCGCAGCGGGTTCTTCGACCACACCGCGCAGTCGCGCGGCGCCGACTTCCGGCGCGAGGCGATCACGATGCTCGAGGCGATGGGCATCTCGGTGGAGTTCAGCCACCACGAGGGCGGTCCGGGCCAGCAGGAGATCGACCTGCGCTACGCCGACGCGCTCACCACCGCCGACAACATCATGACCTTCCGCACCGTCATCCGTGAGGTCGCGCTCGGCCAGGGCATCTGGGCCTCCTTCATGCCCAAGCCGTTCACGACGCACCCCGGGTCGGGCATGCACACCCACGTGTCGCTCTTCGAGGGCGACCGCAACGCCTTCTTCGAGGCCGGCGCGCAGTACCAGCTGTCCAAGACCGGTCGGCAGTTCATCGCCGGCATCCTTCGCCACGCCAGCGAGATCAGCGTCGTCACCAACCAGTGGGTCAACTCCTACAAGCGGCTCCTCGGCGGCGGCGAGGCCCCGTCGGGTGTCTGCTGGGGCCACAACAACCGCTCCGCGATGGTGCGCGTGCCGATGTACAAGCCCAACAAGGGCCAGTCGACCCGCGTCGAGCTCCGCACGATCGACCCCGCCTGCAACCCCTACCTCGCCTTCGCCGTCGTCCTCGGCGCCGGCATGAAGGGGATCGAGGAGGGCTACGAGCTGCCGCGCGAGGCCGAGGACGACGTCTGGTCGCTGACCGAGCGCGAGCGCAAGGCGCTGGGGATCTCGCCCCTGCCGCGCAGCCTCTGGGACGCCATCGGCATCGCCGAGGACTCCGAGCTGCTGGCCGAGACGCTGGGGGAGCACGTCTTCGACTTCTTCCTCCGCAACAAGCGCGCCGAGTGGGAGGAGTACCGCACCCAGGTCTCCGCCTACGAGCGCGACCGGATGCTGCCGGTCCTCTGAGCCCGGCCGTTCTCCGATGACGTCCGCCGGGACCTACGTCCGCAAGGGCTTCGTCGACGGAGCCGCGGCAGCACGCGGGATCGAGCAGCTCGGCGACGCCGGCCTGCCGCTGACCGACGAGCTCGCCGCGTCGGCCGATCCCGACGCCGCGCTCGACGGGCTGCTGCGGCTGGTCGACGCCCTGGACGAGCAGTCGCAGGGTGCCGGGCGGGAGATGCTCGCCGAGGTCGCCGACGACGAGGGCACCGCCATGCGGCTGTGCAGCGTCCTCGGCGCGAGCACGGCGCTCGCCCACCACCTCGCGCGCCACCCGGAGCAGTGGCGCGAGCTGACCGACCCCACGCTGGGCAGCACCCGCCCGGCGGCGTACGCCCTGCGCGAGGCGATGCTGACCGCGGTCGGCGCCGACCCCCACGCCGACGAGCCCGTGGCCGGGCTGCCGGACAAGGAGGCCGTCGACGCCTTGCGGGTGGAGTACCGCCGCCACCTGCTGCGGCTGGCCTCGCGCGACCTCGCCCACCACGTCGGTCTCGACGACGCCGCCGCCGAGATCTCCGACCTCGCGGGTGCGACCCTCGACGGCGCGCTGGCCATCGCCCGCGCCCGGGTCGGCGAGCCGGCGCACGCGGTGCGCCTCGCGATCATCGCGATGGGCAAGTGCGGCGGCCACGAGCTCAACTACATCTCCGACGTCGACGTGGTGTTCGTCCACGAGCCGATGGGGGCGGGGACAGGCGGTGCGGACGACGGCGTCGCCCTGCGGGCGGCCACCCAGCTCGCGTCGCACCTGATGCGGATCTGCTCCGACCACACCCGCGAGGGAACGATCTGGCCGGTCGACGCCAACCTGCGGCCCGAGGGCAGCCAGGGCCCGCTCGTGCGGACGATCGCCAGCCACCAGGGCTACTACGAGAAGTGGGCCAAGACCTGGGAGTTCCAGGCGCTGCTCAAGGCGCGGCCGGTGGCCGGCGACATCGAGCTGGGCCGGCGCTACGTCGAGATGGTCGCGCCGATGGTGTGGAGCGCCGCCGGTCATGACGGCTTCGTGGCCGACGTGCAGGCGATGCGGCGTCGGGTGGTCGACCACATCCCGGCCCACGAGGCGGAGCGACAGATCAAGCTCGGCTCGGGCGGGCTGCGCGACGTCGAGTTCGCCGTGCAGCTCCTTCAGCTCGTGCATGGTCGGTCCGACCCGTCGCTGCGGGAGGGCGCGACGCTGAGCGCGCTGGCCCGCCTCAGCGAGGGCGGCTACGTCGGCCGCGAGGACGGCGAGAAGCTCCACGAGGCCTACACGTTCCTCCGCACCCTCGAGCACCGGATCCAGCTGCACCAGCTGCGGCGTACGCACGTCCTGCCCGACGACGAGGCGTCCCTGCGCCGGCTCGGCCGGTCGATCGGCATCTTCTCCGAGCCCTCCGCCCAGCTCGACCGCCAGTGGCGCCACCACCGGCGCGAGGTGCGCCGGCTCCACGAGAAGCTCTTCTACCGCCCGCTCCTCGGCGCGGTCGCCAAGCTGCCCGGCCCCGAGGCGCGGCTGTCGCTCGAGGCGGCGGAGGCCCGGCTGTCCGCGCTGGGCTACGCCGACCCGCGGGCCGCGCTGCGCCACCTCGAGGCGCTGACGAGCGGGGTCTCGCGCACCTCCGACATCCAGCGCACCCTGCTGCCGGTGCTGCTGGAGTGGTTCGCCGACTCGCCCGACCCGGACGCCGGGCTGTTCGGCTTCCGCCGGATCAGCGAGAGCCTGGGCCGCAGTCCGTGGTACCTGACGATGCTGCGCGACGAGGGCCAGGTCGCCCAGCGGCTCGCCGTCGTGCTCGGCACGTCGCGCTACGCGACCGACCTCCTCGAGCGCGAGCCGCAGGGCGTGAAGATGCTGGGGGAGTCGCTCGTCCCGCAGAGCGCCGAGGCCGCGCTGGCGGAGATGCAGTCGCTGCTCGAGCGGGCCGAGACGCCCGAGGCCGCGGTCGTGGCGGTGCGGGCCGTCCGCCGCCGCGAGCTGCTGCGGATCGCGTGCGGAGACCTCGTGGCGGGCACCGACGTGGCGGTGGTCGGACAGGGCCTGAGCCGGCTCACCGACGCGACGCTGCAGGCCACGCTCGACATCGCGACCGAGTCCGTGCGCCGGCAGCGCGGGCTGGACGCCCCCGCCAGCCGGATCGCGGTGATCGCCATGGGGCGCTACGGCGGGTTCGAGCTGTCCTACGGCAGCGACGCCGACGTGATGTTCGTCCACGACCCGGCCGACGGCGTCGAGGCCCAGGCCGCGTCGTCGTACGCCACCGCCGTGGTCGCGGAGGTACGACGCCTGCTGTCCCTGCCGGCGAGCGACCCCCCGCTGGAGGTCGACGCCGACCTGCGCCCGGAGGGCAAGAACGGGCCCATGGTCCGCACCGTCGACTCCTATGCCGCCTACTACGCGAAGTGGTCGAGCGTGTGGGAGTTCCAGGCGCTGCTGCGCGCCGACGCGGTGGCCGGCGACGAGGCCCTGCGCGCCCGCTTCACCGAGCTCATCGACCCGCTGCGCTTCCCGGTCGACGGGATCTCCGACCGGGCCGTGGTGGAGGTACGCCGGATCAAGGCGCGCGTCGACGACGAGCGGCTGCCGCGCGGCGCCGACCGACACACCCACCTCAAGCTCGGGCGCGGTGGCCTGGCCGACGTCGAGTGGACGGTGCAGCTGCTCCAGATGCGGCACGCCGGCACGGTGGAGGGGCTGCGCACGCCCCAGACGCTGCCCGCGCTGCAGGCGGCGGTCGACGCCGACCTGATCTCCGCGGAGGACGCCGAGACCCTGGCCGAGGCGTGGCGGCTGGTGAGCCGGGTGCGCAACGCCGTGACCCTCGTCCGCGGCCGGCCCTCCGACCAGCTGCCCCGCGACTCGCGCGAACGCGCGGCTGTCGCGCAGGTGCTGGGCTACCCCCAAGGGGCGTCGGACCAGATGGTCAACGACTACCTCCGGACCACGCGGCGGGCGCACGCGGTGGTGGAGCGAGTGTTCTGGGAATGAAGCGTTTTGCTTCATCCATGGACAAATGAAGCAATGACCTTCATCATCGAGAGGTGTCCGAGACTGTTGTCGCCACCCTGATCGGGGACCTCGTCGGCTCCCGATCATCGCAGGACCGCGGGGTCCTGCACCAGCACCTCGACGCGGCCCTCGCCGAGGTCAACGACCTGCTCCACCCCCTGCGGCCGATGTGGATCACCGCGGGCGACGAGTACCAGGGCGCCTTCGCCACGGTCGCGGAGGCCGTGCAGGCGACGCTGCTGGTCCGGGTGCGGATGCTGCCGGCGTACGACATCCGGCACGGCATCGGCTGGGGGACGACGACCATGCTCGACGGGGAGGCGGGGATCGAGGACGGTCCGGGCTGGTGGGCCGCCCGCGCTGCGATCGAGGCGGCAGCAAGCGCCGAGGCCAGCGCCGCCCACCGCTGGCTCCGGACGGCGTACGTCGTCGCGGACGGCGCCGCGGGCGCGGCGGACCCCGGGCTGGTCAACGCCGGGCTCGTGCTGCGCGACGAGCGGGTCACCGGCCTGTCGGAGCGATCGGTGTCGGTGCTGCGTGGTCTGCTGTCACACGTGACCCAGCGCGACGTCGCCGAGGCGTTGGGGATCAGCGCGTCCGCGGTGTCTCAGCGGGTGCGTGCCGACGGGCTGGCGGCGATCGTCGCCGCCCACGACCTGCTGGTGCCCGTTGATCCGGGCACGGCGACCGGGGGAGGAGATCGATGAGCTGGCTCGGGATCCTGCTGATCGGCTTCGCCGTGACCGACCTGACGCACTCGGTGCACCGCACGCGCTACCTGCCCGAGTGCATCGGTGCCCTGGTGGCGCTCTGCGTCGGCCTGCTCACGGGCCTGACCTCGGGGCGTGACGTCGCCGCGCTGCTCGTGATCGTCGCCGTCGTGCTGGTGTGGGGGCTCACCGTCACGTGGGGCTTCGGGCACCCCGGGCCGAAGGCCGCCCGCCTGCCGCTCGCCGTCTTCCTCGCGTCGCTGGTGGGGGCGATCGCCTGCTCGGGGCTCGCACCGTCGGCTGCCGGCCCGCTCGCGCGGTGGCTGGAGTCGCTGGCCATCGCTGACCTGAGCACCATCTCGGCCGACCGGTTCCTGCTGCTGTTCGGCGCCTTCGCCATCCAGCTCTCCACCGGCAACGTGCTGGTCCGGCTGGTGCTGAAGGCGACCGGCACGATCAACCCGCGCTCCGACGGGGGGATGCCGCCGACCCAGCTCAAGGGCGGTCGGCTCCTCGGGCCGCTCGAGCGGATCTTCATCCTGGCCCTCGCCCTCGGCGGCCAGGTGACCGCCGCCAGCGTGGTCGTCGCGGCGAAGGGGCTGCTCCGCTTCCCCGAGCTCTCCTCGCGCCACGAGCAGCAGACCGTCCACGAGATGACCGAGTACTTCCTGCTCGGGTCGTTCGCGTCATGGCTCGTGGCGCTGGGGTCGTTCGTGCTGGTGGCCTGATCACCTCCGCCCACGCCCGTCGGCTGGCCTGCACCGCGAAGATCCTGCCCGCCGTCCTCGACGGCGACAGCCTCCCCCTCGACCTCGGCCGCCGGCTCTACACCCCGACCCAGCGCAAGGCACTCCTGGTGCGCGACCGCACGTGTCGCGGTGAGGGCTGCGACGTCCCCGGCACCTGGTGCGAGGCCCACCACCTCCACCCCTGGCACACCGGCGGCCACACCGACCTCGCCGACGGCGTCCTCTTCTGCAGCCACCACCACCATCGGGCCCATGAAGCAGGATGGCGCCTCGAGCGACTGGCCAATGGCGACTACCGCTTCCAACCACGCAGATAGGTGGCGGGCGCACGTGCACCAGCGACCTGTCGCCCAGATGGGCTACCCCGAGGCCCGACCCTTCGCCGACCTTGGTGCGACTCCGCATGGGTGAACTCCGGTTGCCGCCGACCTGGGTCGAGAACGCCCCCTCGTTGTCGTACGCTGCCGAAACACGCGTCGATCGGAGCACGATGACCAAGGTCTCCATGCACGAGAAGCTCCCGTTCGACGAGGCGGCAACGCCACCGCGCGTATCGACTGGCGATCTCCCCATGCACTCGGAGATCCGGCAGCTCGTGACCAACGCTTACGAGCTCTACCGCGGCGACAACAGTGGGACAGTCGCGGACTACATCCCCGTGCTGGCG
Organism: Nocardioides sp. P4_G10; assembly: GCF_056401175.1. NCBI lineage: Bacteria > Bacillati > Actinomycetota > Actinomycetes > Propionibacteriales > Nocardioidaceae > Nocardioides > Nocardioides sp. P4_G10. Next base: position 63,609 of record NZ_JBFUJV010000026.1, read on the forward strand.
CAAGCAGCGCCTGATCTGTTCGGGATCGCCGTCGTCGGGCCCTGGGGTCGGTCGTTCGAGATCGGGGATGTCGCTGCACGATTCTCCATACAGAGCGTCTCGAAGCCATTCGTGTTCGCGCTCGTCTGCGACACGCTCGGGTACGAGGAGGCGCGTTTGCGCCTCGGCGTCAACAGCACCGGCTTCCCGTTCAATTCGCTCATGGCCGTCGAGCTCAACGCCGAGCGGACGATGAATCCGTTGGTCAACGCCGGCGCGATCGCCACCGCCAGTCTCGTGCCGGGCGACACCCACGACGAGAAGTGGGCGTCGATCCGAGAACGAATGTCGATGTTCGCTGGACGCGAGCYCACAGTCAACGCGGAGGTGTACGCGTCCGAGTCAGCCACCAACATGCGCAACCAGGGCATCGCCCACCTCCTCAAGAGCTACGAGCGGCTCTACTTCGACCCCGACGAAGCGACCGACATCTACACCCGCCAGTGCTCACTGGACGTGACAGTTCACGACCTCGCCGTGATGGCGGCCACCCTGGCAAACGGTGGGGTGAACCCGGCCACCGGCGAGACGGTGATCAGACCCGGCGTATGTCGACGTGTGCTGGCGGTGATGGCGAGCGCCGGACTGTATGAGCTGTCCGGCGACTGGCTCTACCAGATCGGGGTCCCGGGCAAGAGCGGAGTCAGCGGCGGCATCGTGACGGTGTCCCCCGGGAAGGGTGGGCTGGCCACCTACTCGCCGCCACTGGACGAAGCCGGCAACAGCATCCGTGGCCAGCTGGCGACCAAGTACCTCGCCGAGCGGCTCGGCCTCAACCTCTTCGCATCCGTTCCCGCGGAAGGCTCCCCGCCCCAACTCTGACCGGGCAGAGCGCGATTGCGCGTCCGTGAAACGACTCGGCGACCGCCCGCTCCAGGAGCCTTGAACACCGAGTCGACGATGCCAGCGAGCGACCCAGCGGCGCGCGCATTCCGTCGGCGACGGAACGCGTCACTTCGGCTCCCTTCTGTTGTCTACCGGTTCGGCGTAGCGTCTTCCGCGCGGGCCCGGGAAGTGGCTGATCCGAAGTGTCGATGTGCGGGTGCAGGTCGACCGCGCTGGATTGAAGAGTCGCCCCGCAGTGCCCTCCCCGGGCCCGTGCCTGGGTCTCCGCCGGCGGCCCGTTGTGCGTCCTCCAGCAGCTGGCGGTAGATGGCGTCGGAGATCCTCCCCTCGAGGCATCGGATCGCTTCGAGAGGCTCCTTTCCTTCGGCTCGCTTGCGTCGGTAGTAGGCGCGGCCGTCGGTGTCGAGGCGGACGAAGCGTCGAGGTGTGCAGTGCCGGTCCAGGACGCGAACCTGTTCCGGTCGGCGAAACGCGTGACGTCGCCGACGTCGGCCAGGGTCCGCGCGGCGACAACCGGACGGGCCGCGCTACACAGTCGGCGGCAGTCCGTCCTTCGACCGTGCAAGCACTCGACCCTTGAACCACGACCAAACTCCGAACCCGATCAGTCCGCCGCCCACGGCGATGTTCATGCCGCTGCTCTCGCCCACCGATCGCGTCATCTCTGTCCAGAAGATGAGGCCGGCGCCGGCAGCGAAAGACAGCACTCCGATTGCGGCCCAAAACGCAGGCTTCTGGTCCATCGACTCTTCCGACACGAGTTCAGGCTACTCAAATCAGAGACGACAAAGGCAAGGGCGGGAGTCAGACATGCACTTTGCCAATAACCCTGGCTGCGAGCATCGGGAGTGCCGCGATGAATGCGTCAGTCCGCCGCGGGTGACCAAGACCCTCAGCTTGCGTGCTGCTGAACGACGTTGAGCACGTTGCCATCGGGAGCGCGGACGAAGAAGCGAGTCACGCCCCATGTCTCGGTTGTCAGGGGATGCACGATCTCGTACCCACGCTGCTGTGCTTGGCGGTAGGCGGCTTCGACGTCATCGACCATGACCGAGACCACGGGGTCCACGGGTGCGGTGGCATCGCTGGTCATCACCTGGAGCGTCGCCCTGGATGCCGGCGAGGTGTGGCGGGCCACCCAGCCCAGGTTGAACTCCTCCTCGGCCAACCCGAGGTAGTCGCTGTAGAAGCTCCCGGAGGCTGGGAGGTCGGGTACGTGAAGGTCGGCGATGATCTGCGTGACGCGGATGCGCGACGCGTCGGCACTCCCAGCTGGGCCGGTTTCGCCTGAGGTCTGCTCCGGCGCGGCTCCCAAGAGGTGGACCCAGCGCGGATCCTGCTGGCCCGACCGGCGCTCGAGTACGCGCACCAGCGGCTGCGGGCGGCTCGCCATCCGGCGCAGGCAATCCTCGACCTGGCCCCGGTCGGCGAACCCGTGCAACCGCTCGGTGCGGGTGCGCAGCTCACCCGGCGCCTGCGCCCCGCGGAGCAGCAGCACCGTGAGCAGCGCCCGCTCGTCGGGCTCGAGGGCGAGATGCTCGTCGAGGGTCTGGTGGTACTTCAGTGTCCGGCGCCCGGTGTCGGACCACACGATCCGCAGCAGCCCGCGCTCCTTGAGCGACTTCGCGGTCCGCTCGACGGTCTGCTGGTCGAGGTCGGTGACGGGGTCGCGGCTGCTCCTCTGGTTGCACGCCGACACCAGCGCGTTCGCGGAAAGAGGATAGGTGGCGGGCACGGTCGTCTGCTTCTCCAGCAGGCTGCCGAGGATGCGCTGATCAGTCGCATCGAGGACGGGGAGTTCACTCACGTCAGCACCTTAGGTCTGCCTTGGCACGATTGCGGATCGAACAGCGTCCTTTCGCCGCCAAAGCCCGTCAACCGTCGCTGACTGGCGGTTCCTGTGGCCGACACAGCGCAACCCCAACAGCCCTCCGCTACGCCACCGAGGACCGGGCCGAAGCGACCCCGGACAACCGCGACCGCACTCGCCAACCCTTCGCCGTCAGGTCGGGACCCCGATGGACTTCCCACCAGGGATTCCTCCTCGGGGGACGAAGTCAGGGCTGTGATGTCTCGGTTCAGTTCTGCACGTCATTGGTGGAACACGGTGATGGCCAACACGTCCGCGACGATGCCGCCCGAGGCGCTCGAGATGTCCCCGCTGGCGTGAGGTCCGGAGGTCCACTCAGCGAAGGCCCATGCACCCGCGTTGACCTGATAGTTGTGGCCGGCGAGACCGAACCACGTCAGCTCGATGGGGTTGCCGACACCGAAGCCTCCGCTGTCATAGCTGCCTTCTTCCGGGTCGGACCAGAAGCCCGGATTCTTCCGAACCCGGAAGCGCTTGTCCTGGCCGACCTGCAGAAGGGTCGAGCCCTCCATCACCGTCATCTCGGTGCCGCCCTCGGACAGCGCCACGGCTCCCGTGGCACCAGACTTGACGCGGCACGACTCCGAGGACCTCCGCAGAGAGCGTGCGGTCATCCAGTGGTCCCGGTCAGAGTGCACCGTGACTCCGAATCCGGCGTGCGCGTCACACCGGCGCCGCCCCCATGCGCTTGCCCGGATCCGGCCCGTCGGGCGATCCGGCGTGTTGTCGATGACCACAGATCCCACGGCCCACCGCCAGTCGTAGTGGAACGGGATGGCGAACACCTCGACGCCCCCGCTCGCGGCGTTGGCGAACACGCCCCCGAGGTTCGGTACCTGTCCGTTCGACGGTCGTGTGACGTCGAGCGTCATCGCGTCCAAGAAGGTCGTCTGTTCGAGCACCAGAGCGTCGTTGGCCTCCTTGATCAAGGCCTCGTCGGCCACGATCTCAACCGTCCTCCGCTCAGCTGGCCGCGCAGTTGCCCGGGCTACCGCCATGTCTGTCGCGCGTCGAACGGAGTTCAGTTGATGGGCGCGGTCGCGCAGCGCCTCGATGGATTGTTTGATCGACTCCTGCTTGTCGACATCGGTCTCCGAGTCGAAGTTGACGACTACCTCCGTTGATCCTTCGTACTCCGTCATCGTGTCCCTCCCGGCCACGAGATGCGCGGGTCGCACCTGCGTCTCAGTGTCCTCCGCTGCTTGCGCCCCGACCAGCCCGCACCAGACCAGCAGCGCAGCGGGAGAGCAGACAGATGACGCGGACGGCTGCGCGGTCAAGAGGTCCCTCGAACCCGAGTCCACCCGCCGCCAAAGCCCGCCAACCGATACGACACAGCGCAACCTCCATGGCCCTCCGCTACGACGGAGGTCCCGGCCGAAGCGACGCGCGGGCAGCCGCGATCGCGCTCGCCGGCTCTTCTCCCTCCGGTCGGCCGCCCGATCGACTGCCCGCCAACGGACTCCTCCTCGGGAGGTGAAGCCAGGGCTGTGTCGCCTCCGTACTGTCCCTTGTCGTCGCCTGGGCCCCGGAAGAGAGGTGGATGACATGAGATCAGGGATCGGGGAGCGGCTCGGCGTCGAGGACCACAGGGAGTCGATGCTCCCGCCGGTGCTGACCGTGTACGCGCGGCAGCGCGGCTGGACCCTGGCCCGCGCCCATGCTCGGTCGGGAGACCCGATCCCCATCTCGTCGTACCTCGGAAAGGGCGACGACTTCGACTCCGTCGTTGCGGACTTCTCACGTAGCTGCGCCGACCAGGACGAGCAGGACTCCCAGGCGTTCGCCGACGCGGTCCGCATCGGGCGCCTCGACGCCGTTCACGATGGGTGAGCCAGTGGGTGATGACGGAACGCCGTACCTCCTGACGAACGCCGAGCTCGAGACGGCTGAGCGCTTCGCGGGGCTCGAGGCGGTGTTCGATCCCGTCACACGCGGCCACCTGACGCGACTCGGGCTGGCCCCGGGATCACGCTGCCTGGAGGTGGGCGCCGGCAGCGGCTCGATTGCCCGCTGGATGGCGGACCAGGTGGGATCCACGGGACGGGTCCTGGCAGTCGACCTCGATCCCCGTTGGTGCCGACGCGAAGGCCGCGAACAGCTCGAGGTGCGCGACCTGGACCTCGTGCGGCAACCCATCCCGGCCGGCCCATGGGACGTCATCCACGAGCGGCTGGTGCTGCAGCACATACCCGAGCGACTCGTCGTGCTCGCTCGCCTGGTGATGAGCTGGCGCCCGGTGGCGTGCTGCTGATCGAGGACTTCGACACCGGCGAGGTACGAACCATCGATCGGGCCGGCCCGAACCACGAGCTCATCGTCGACATGGCACAGGCATTCAACCGACTCCTGGGAACCCGGGGCGGTACCAACGACTTCGCGGCCAACGCCCTGCGCGCCCTGCGGGGTCACGGGTTGGAGGGCACGGGGGCCAGCGGTCACGTGTGCGTCGACCAGGGCGGCACCGGCTGGGCCACCGTCCAGGCGGCCAACGCCCGCCAGGTGCGGGACGGGCTGGTCGCCGAGGGCGTCGCATCCCACGACATCGATCGGTTCCTCGCGGTCCTGGCCGACCCCGACACCATCGTCGGTTCGAGCGTGCTCATCAGCGCGTGGGGGCGCCGCCCGGGTCCCGCGCCGGCGGAGTGACTCTGCCCGCCGCCGTGGGAGGTCCGCTGACCCAGGGCGCCGTCGCTGCGCTGCGACCGGTGCCTAGGCTGGGACGGCCATCCCCGAGCACGAACTGAGGTCGCTGTGCCCGCCAGCCGTTCCGCCCGACAGAGGAAGGCCACTGCCGAGGCCGGAGAGCTGGCCGTGGTCCGCATCGACGTGAGCCCCGACGACTCCTTCGCCTACAAGATCTCGTGCACCCAGTGCGAGGTCCCGCGCCCCGGGAGTGGCACCCGCGCCTGGAGCACACGCCGGCCGGGCGAGGACAACGGCTACATGGCCGCGATGGATCGATGGATCCTCCACCTCACGTCCAGGCACCCCGACGCCGAGGCCCCGTGCCTGAGCTACCTGCCCGAGGCCCGCGCACGCCTTCAGGAGCGACGCGACGCCCGGGACTGAGCGAGGTGCCTTGCCGCTCGGCAATGCGGCCGGATCCGAGGACTGAGCCTGCATTCCAGACCTAGGCTGACCTGGACCGCCCTTCTAGCCAACGACCCGAGACGGAACCGATGATCGACTTCGCGAACGGCACCATCGTCAAGCTCAGCCCGTCACAGGCCGGAGAGGACGTGATGAACATGCTCGTCCAGGGCGAAGAGGTGTATCGCAGCTTCAAGGGCGCACGTGACTCCGTGCACTTCACGAGCAAGCGCATCATCGCGGTCAACGTCCAGGGCCTCACTGGCAAGAAGATGGACTACTCGTCGCTGCCCTACTCCAAGATCCAGGCATGGTCAGTCGAGACCGCCGGGAGGTTCGACCGGGACTGTGAGCTCGAGATGTGGTTCAGCGGACTCGGGAAGGTCAGGCTCGAGTTCGCGGGCTCCGTGGACATCAAGGTCCTTGGACAGATCATCGGAGACCACGTCCTCTGAGCGGGGTGGGCGGCAACCGACGCTCAGCCGCCCTCGGAGGGTGCTTCGGTCAGTCGGCAACGGCGGCCGCGTCGGAGGGGATGTCCTCCTTGTGGGCGTTGATGAAGACGACCGAC
>NZ_JBFUJV010000027.1:0-62241 GCF_056401175.1 Nocardioides sp. P4_G10
GATCAAACTCTCCATCGAAAACATACCCACCAACCCACCACCAAAGCAGCAGACCAGCAGGACTATCAATRAGAGCCACATCCATGACTGAACAAAACTAGCAATTTGAGACCCCCTCCAAAAGAAGAGGACCTCGCCAGAATCATTGTCAAAGAAACCGCGACACCAACACCCACCAAACCCAAGAAAGAGTCCGGCAAGCAAAGTTGACGTCAACGGGGCATAACAAACTAATTCGTCGACTAATCAAACACACTGTTGAGTTCTCAAGAATCAGACGCACCCGATCCTCGCCGGCTGGGCCGGTCCGGTCGCGGGGCAACCTGCAGAAACTTACCGGGCGCTTCTCTCACCGTCAAACTGGCGAGTTCGGCGCTTCGGGGTGGTCGCAGCTGGTCTCCGCTTCAGCTGACCTTCTGGCCAGGAGGCGGCGCCGCTTGCGGCGACAGGAAGAACATTAGACCCTCCTCCCGGACCTTGCCAAACCGGGGGTGCCCTTCACGCATAAGCGCAGGTCAGCGGCCTGCCGAGCGGCGCGGGGCCGCGGGGCGGTACGTGCTGACGGTGGGGTCGCCGGTGCTCCAGAACCGCCACGGACGCTCTGCTGCGAGCCGCAGACCGACCCTCGGTCCGGTGCTGATGTCGGCCACCGGCTCCCCCGCCACCAGGTCGGGACGGATCCCGTTGTCCGCGAGACCGATGCCGAGCACCCGGCACAACCGGGCCGGACCCCGGGCGAGGTCCCGGTCGCTGCTCGAGGGACGGCGCTCCCGGGCGAGGTCGATCCCGGCCACCACCTGGCCCGCGCGCAGCAGGACGGCACCGGGGTCGCCCTCGGGACCGGTGACGAGGTTGGCGCAGAAGTGCATCCCGTAGACGAAGTAGACGTAGAGCCGGCCGGGGGGACCGAACATCACCGCGTTGCGGGCCGTCTGCCCGCGGTGGGCGTGCGAGCCGGGGTCGAGCGGGCCGGCGTACGCCTCCACCTCGGTGAGGCGCACCGAGACGCCGCCGTGGGTGAGGACCGCGCCGAGCAGGCGGGGCGCCACCTCGAGCGGGTCGCCCTCAGCCCAGGCGGTCACGGTGCCCGGTGGTCGCCGTACGCACCTCGTCGAGCTGCTCGCGGACGCGGTCCGGTGCCGTCCCACCGCGGCCGGAGCGCGAGGCCACGGAGCCCTCGACGGTCAGGACGGAGCGCACCTCCGGCGTCAGCGCCGGCGAGATCCCGGCCAGCTGCTCGTCGGTGAGATCCGGCAGGTCGCAGCCGAGCTCCTCGCAGCGGCGTACGCACGCACCTGCGAGCTCGTGGGCGTCCCGGAACGGCACTCCCTCGCGGACCAGCCACTCCGCGACATCCGTGGCGAGCGAGAAGCCCTGCGGGGCGAGCTCGGCCATCCGCGCGCCGTTGAAGGTCAGCGTCGCCACCATGCCGGACACCGCGGGAAGCAGCACCTCGAGGGTCTCGACGGAGTCGAAGACGGGCTCCTTGTCCTCCTGCAGGTCACGGTTGTAGGCGAGCGGCAGCCCCTTCAGCGTCGCCATCAGGCCGGACAGGTTGCCGATGAGCCGGCCTGCCTTGGCGCGGGCCAGCTCGGCGATGTCGGGGTTCTTCTTCTGCGGCATGATGCTCGACCCGGTCGACCAGGAGTCGTGCAGCGACGCGAAGTCGAACTCGCGCGTCGTCCAGAGGATGACCTCCTCGGCCAACCGTGACAGGTCGACGCCGATCTGCGCCGTCACGAAGGCGAACTCCGCAGCGAAGTCGCGCGAGGAGGTGCCGTCGATCGAGTTGGCCGACGAGCCGGAGAAGCCGAGCTCGGTGGCGACCGCCACCGGGTCGAGACCGAGGGTCTGGCCGGCCAGCGCACCGGAACCGTAGGGCGAGTCCGATGCCACCCGGGCGTCCCAGTCGCGCAGGCGCTCGACGTCGCGCACCAGCGGCCAGGCGTGGGCCAGGAGGTGGTGCGACAGGAGGACGGGCTGCGCGTGCTGGAGGTGCGTACGCCCCGGCATGACGACATCGAGGTGTCCCCCGGCCTGTCCGGCGAGCACGTCGACGAGGTCGAGCACCAGGACCGAGATGTTGCGGGCGTGGTCGCGCAGGTAGGCCCGGAAGAGCGTGGCGACCTGGTCGTTGCGCGAGCGCCCGGCGCGCAGCCGACCGCCGACCTCGGGGCCGACCTCCTCGAGCAGCAGCCTCTCGAGGGCGCCGTGGACGTCCTCGTCGGTGGTCGCGGGGACCAGCTCGCCGGCGTCGTACCGCTCCCCCAGCACCGACAGCCCGCGCAGCAGCTCGGCGTGGTCGGCCGCGGTGAGCAGTCCGGCGCGGTGCAGCGCGTTGGCGTGCGCCCGAGAGCCGGCGAGGTCGTAGGGCGTCAGCTGCCAGTCGAAGTGCGTGGACTTCGACAGCGCCTGGAGCTCCGGGGACGGACCACTGGCGAAGCGGCCTCCCCAGAGCGAACCCTCGTTGGTCTCCCCGGCCATCAGTCGGTCCCGACGTCCATGGCGGCGTTGTCGAGCGCCTCGTCGTCGAGCGTGTCGGCGCCGTTGCGCCGGGCGATGCGGTCCGCGCCCCCGGGCTCGATCTCGCCGAACAGGTTGCCGTTCTCGACGAGCACGTGGCCCTGGTCCTGCGGCTGGCTGGCGTAGAGCTCGAGCTTGCTGCGCGAGTCGGCGATGTCGAGGTTGCGCATGGTGAGCTGGCCGATCCGGTCCGTCGGGCCGAAGACGGCGTTGTCGGTGCGCTCCATCGACAGCTTGTCGGGGTGGTAGGAGAACGCCGGTCCGTCGGTGGCCAGCACGGTGTAGTCCTCACCCCGCCGCAGCCGCAGCGTCACCTCGCCGGTCACGAGCGACGCCACCCAGCGCTGGATCGCCTCGCGCATCATCAGCGCCTGCGGGTCGAGCCAGCGGCCCTCGTAGAGCAGCCGACCCAGCCGACGTCCCTCGTAGTGGTAGGTGGCGATCGTGTCCTCGTTGTGCACGGCGTTGAGCAGCCGCTCGTAGGCGATCCAGAGCAGCGCCATGCCGGGCGCCTCGTAGATGCCGCGCGACTTGGCCTCGATGATCCGGTTCTCGATCTGGTCGGACATGCCGAGACCGTGGCGTCCACCGATCGCGTTGGCCTCCAGGACCAGCGCCACCGCGTCGCCGAAGGTCGCGCCGTTGATCGCGACCGGGCGGCCCTGGTCGAACCGGATCGTGACGTCCTCGGTCTCGATCGCGACGCTGGGGTCCCAGAACTTCACGCCCATGATCGGCTCGACGGTCTCCAGGGAGACGTCGAGGTGCTCGAGCGTCTTGGCCTCGTGGGTGGCGCCCCAGATGTTGGCGTCGGTGGAGTACGCCTTCTCCTTGCTGTCGCGGTAGGGCAGGTCGTGCTCGGTGAGCCACTGGCTCATCTCGTCGCGGCCGCCGAGCTCGTGGACGAAGTCGGCGTCGAGCCAGGGCTTGTAGATGCGCAGCTCGGGGTTGGCGAGCAGGCCGTAGCGGTAGAACCGCTCGATGTCGTTGCCCTTGAAGGTGGAGCCGTCGCCCCAGATGTCGACGCCGTCCTCGTGCATCGCCCGCACCAGCATCATGCCGGTGACCGCGCGCCCGAGGGGGGTGGTGTTGAAGTACGTGCGACCACCGGACCGGATGTGGAACGCGCCGCATGCCATCGCAGCCAGGCCCTCCTCGACGAGCGAGGCGCGGCAGTCGACTGCGCGCGCGAGCTCGGCGCCGTACTGCAGCGCGCGGGACGGTACGCCGGAGATGTCGGGCTCGTCGTACTGGCCGATGTCGGCGGTGTAGGTGCACGGCACCGCACCCTTGTCACGCATCCAGGCGACCGCCACCGAGGTGTCGAGGCCGCCGGAGAACGCGATGCCGACGCGCTCGCCGACCGGGAGGGAGGTGAGGACCTTGCTCACTGGGAGTCCTTTGCAGAGCTGGAGTTCGGGATGGGGATCGAGGAGGTCGAGCCGTGGCGGACGTCGTTGGCCAGGTCGAGGAACCGCTGGGCGAGGGCGTCGCCGCCCGCGGGGTCGCGGCCGATGACGAGCAGGGTGTCGTCTCCGGCGATGGTGCCGAGGATGTCGCCGAGGTCGGCCTTGTCGAAGGCACTGGCGAGGAACTGCGCGGCACCGGGCGGCGTACGGAGCACGACGAGGTTGGCGCTGGCCTCGGCGCTGACGAGCAGCTCGGCGCACAGGCGGGCCAGCCGGTCGCGGCCTGCCGCGGTCTCGCGGGGTGCGGAGACGCTGCGGTCACCGCCCTCCCCCGGCACGGCGTAGACGAGGGCGCCGTCGGTGTCGCGCACCTTGACCGCGTCGAGCTCGACGAGGTCGCGGCTCAGCGTGGCCTGGGTGACGCGGACGCCGTGGTCACCGAGGAGGTCGGCGAGCTCGGTCTGGGAGTGCACCGGGTGGGCCGTCACGATGTCGATGATCCGCTGGTGGCGGGCGCTCTTGGTCAGCGGGGTCGTGGCCGTCATGATGATCGCTCCAGGAGCCAGGTCAGCACCGCCTTCTGGGCGTGCCGGCGGTTCTCCGCCTCGTCCCAGACGACCGAGTGCGGCCCCTCGATGACCTCCTCGGCGATCTCCTTGCCGCGGTAGGCCGGCAGGCAGTGCATGACGATCGCGTCGGGCGCGGCGTGGGAGAGCAGGTCCTGGGTGACGCCGAAGGGCGGGAAGATCCGCAGCCGCTCCTCGGACTCCTCCTCGCGCCCCATGCTCACCCACGAGTCGGTGACCACGACGTCGACGCCGGCGACCGCCTCGACCGGGTCGGTGGTGAGCTCGATCGAGCCGCCGGTGCCCTGCGCGATCTCGCGCGCCCTCGTCACGACGTGGGCGTCGGGCGTGAACCCCTCGGGGGCGCCGACGACCACGTGCATGCCGGCGGAGGCGCCGGCCAGGACCCACGAGTTGCCCATGTTGCAGGCGCCGTCGCCGACGAAGGCGACCCGGATCCCCGCCAACCTGCCCTTGTGCTCGCGCACGGTCTGCAGGTCGGCGAGGAGCTGGCAGGGGTGGAACTCGTCGGTGAGCGCGTTGAGCACCGGCACTCCGGCGTACGCCGCCATGGTGACGACGTCGCCCTGGTGGGCCGTGCGCCACACGACGGCCGCGGCCTGGCGACCGAGGATCCGGGCGACGTCCTCGACGCCCTCGCGGGACCCCATCGCGGCGAGGCCGCCGTCGACCGTCATCGGGTTGCCGCCGAGCTCGGCGATGCCGGCGGCGAACGACACCTGGGTGCGCAGGGTCGGGCGGTCGAAGACCAGGGCGACCGTCCGCGGGCCGGCGAGCGGCTTGTGGTCGAACGGCTCGGCCTTCATCCGGTCGGCCAGGTCGAGGACCTCGAGCAGCTCGGCAGGCGACAGGTCGTCGTCACGGAGGAAGTGGCGCGTCATGCGGGGTCCCCGTGGCGTTGTTCGGAGGAGCGAAGCGGCGGAGAAGAACGTCGTGGGGTGCTCATGCGGTGGGCTCCTGTGCTGCGGCGCGGGCGGTGTCGAGGACGGCGGGCAGGGCCGCGTCGAGGGCGTCGAGGTCGGCGGCCGTGATCACCAGCGGCGGCACGAACCGCAGCCGCGTCGGGCCGGTGGCGTTGAGGATGAAGCCGGCCTCGCGCCCGGCCGCCACGGCCCGCGTGGCGTAGGGGCCGTCGAGCTCGGCGCCGCGCATGAGACCCGCGCCCGTCACCTCGACGACGCCGGTCTGCTTGCGCAGGAGCGCCTCGAGCTGGACGCCCCGGGTGACGGCGGCGTCCATCAGGCCGTCGGCCTCGATCGTGTCGAGGACGGCGAGCGCGGCGGCCGTCGCGACCGGGTTGCCGCCGAAGGTGGTGCCGTGGTTGCCCGGCTGGAGCAGCGCCGCCGCGTCGCCGCGGGCGACCGTCGCGCCGATCGGGATGCCGCCGCCGAGGCCCTTGGCGAGCGTGACGACGTCGGGCTCCACGCCGTCGAGCAGCTGGTGGGCGAACCACGCGCCGGTGCGGGCCACGCCGGTCTGCACCTCGTCGAGCCACAGCAGCGCACCGTGGCCGTGGGCGATCCGCTGGGCGGCGGCGAGGTAGTCCGCGGACGGCACGACGACGCCGGCCTCTCCCTGCATCGGTTCGAGGACGACCGCGGCGACCGTGTCGTCGACCGCGGCCTCGAGCGCGGCCACGTCGTCGTACGGGACGAAGGTGACGTCGCCCGGGAGGGGCTCGAACGGCTCGCGGTAGGCAGCCTTGGACGTGAGGGCCAGCGCGCCCATGGTGCGCCCGTGGAACGAGCCCTCGGCGGCGACGAGCCGGGTGCGGCCGGTCCGGCGGGTGAGCTTGAGCGCGGCCTCGTTGGCCTCGGCGCCGGAGTTGCTGAAGAAGACGCGGGCGTCGTCGGACCAGCCGAGGAGGCCGACGAGGCGCTCCGCCAGGGCGACCTGCGGCTCGGTGGCGAAGAAGTTGGAGACGTGGCCGAGGGTGCGGAGCTGGGTGGTGACGGCCTCGACGAGGGCGGGGTGGGCGTGGCCGAGGGCGTTGACGGCGATGCCGCCGAGCAGGTCGACGTACTCCTTGCCGTCGGCGTCCCACACGTGCGCGCCCTCCCCGCGGGCGAGCGCCAGCACAGGCGGGCCGAAGGTGTTCATGACCGCGCCGGCGTAGCGCTCCTGGACGTCGCTCATGACTCCTCGCTCGGGTAGGGCTTGCGCATCCGCGTGGCGACGCCGGGGAGCACCTGGGTGCCGACCCCCTCGTCGGTGAAGATCTCGAGCAGCACGGAGTGGGGCTCGCGGCCGTCGACGACCGTGGCGCGCGGCACCCCGCCGGTGACGGCCTCGTAGCAGGCACGCATCTTGGGGACCATCCCCGCGTCGAGGGACGGCAGCATCTCGCCGAGCGCCTCCGGGCTGATCTCCTGGATCAGGTCGTCGGAGTTGCCGTAGTCGCGGTAGAGGCCCTCGACGTCCGTGAGGACCAGGAGCTTCTCGGCGCCCAGCGCGACCGCGAGGGCCGCGGCGGCGGTGTCCGCGTTGACGTTGTGCACCTGGCCGTCGACGTCGGGCGCGACCGAGCTGACGACCGGCACGCGGCCGGCCTCGATGAGGTCGAGCACCGCCTCGGGCCGCACCTCGGCGACCTCGCCGACGAGGCCCAGGTCGACCTCCTCGCCATCGATCACGGTGTTGGTCGGCTCAGCGGTGAACAGGCCGGCATCCTCGCCGGAGAGCCCGACGGCGAGCGCGCCGTGCTGGTTGATCAGCCCGACGAGCTCGCGCTGCACCTGGCCGACGAGCACCATCCGGACCACGTCCATCGCCTCCGGCGTGGTCACCCGCAGTCCGCCCCGGAACTCCGACTTGATGCCGAGCTTGTCGAGCATCCGCGAGATCTGGGGGCCGCCGCCGTGGACGACGACCGGCTTGAAGCCGGCAAAACGCAGGAACGCGATGTCCTCCGCGAAGGCGACCTTGAGGGACTCGTCGGTCATCGCGTTGCCGCCGTACTTCACCACGATCGTCTGGCCGTGGTAGCGCTTCAGCCACGGCAGCGCCGCGGCGAGCGTGCGCGCCTTGGCGGGGTCGGGCCGGCTCGGGTGCTGGTTGATGGGGGTCGGTTCGCTCATGAGCTGTAGGCGCTGTTCTCGTGGACGTAGGCGTGGGTGAGGTCGTTGGTCCAGACGGTGGCACGGGCGTCGCCGGACTTGAGGTCGATGGTCACGCTCACCTCGCGGCCGGTGAGGTCGACGCTCGCCGGGTCCTCGGCCGGGGTGGACTGGCGGCACACCCAGACCCCGTTCATCGCGACGTCGAGGTCGGCGGGGTCGAACTGCGCCTGCGTGGTGCCGATCGAGGCGAGCACCCGCCCCCAGTTGGGGTCGTTGCCGAAGACGGCGGCCTTGAACAGGTTGCTGCGGGCGACGCTGCGGCTCACCTCGACCGCCTCCTCCTCCGACGCGGCGTGGAGGGTGGTGATGGCGATCTCGTGGTCGGCACCCTCGGCGTCCTTGAGCAGCTGCATCGCGAGGTCGGTGCAGGCCTGGGTGAGCGCGGCGGTGAAGTCCTCCGGCGTGGGGGTGATGCCGCTGGCACCGCTGGCCATGACGGTGACGGTGTCGTTGGTGGACATGCAGCCGTCGGAGTCGAGGCGGTCGAAGCTGACCCGGGTGGCGGCGCGGAGGGCGGCGTCGAGGTCGGCGGCGGGCACGACGGCGTCGGTGGTCAGGACCACGAGCATCGTGGCCAGCTGCGGGGCGAGCATCCCCGCACCCTTGGCCATCCCGCCGATGGACCAGCCGGCGCCCTCGACGACGGTGTTCTTGCTGACCGAGTCCGTGGTCATGATCGCCTCGGCGGCGCTGGTGCCGCCGTCGGGCGAGAGCGCCGCGCTCGCCGCCTCGACGCCGGCCAGGAGGTCGTCGCGGTCGTTGGCGAGGCCGATGAGGCCGGTGGAGCAGACGACGACGTCGATGGCGCCGATGCCGAGACCCTCGGCGACCTTCTCCGCCACCGCGTGGGTGGTCTGGAAGCCCTCGGGGCCGGTGTAGCAGTTGGCGCCGCCGGAGTTGAGGACGACCGCCTTGACGGTGCCGTCCTTGACGACCTGCTGGCTCCACAGCACGGGGTTGGCCAGGCACCGGTTGGCGGTGAAGACGCTCGCGGAGTCGAAGGTGGGGCCCTGGTTCACGACCAGGGCGAGGTCCTTGGCGCCGGTGGACTTGAGTCCGGCCGCAACGCCGGCGGCGGTGAAGCCGTGGGGGGTGGTGACGCTCATTCGGGGCCCCCGTCGGAAGCGGGGCGAAGCGAGCATTTCGATGGGGAGTGAGTCATCAGGGGGCGATTCCGATCGTGGTGAGCCCGGCGGCCTCGTCGAGACCCAGGGCGAGGTTCATGCACTGGACGGCGGCGCCGGCGGTGCCCTTGGCGAGGTTGTCGACCACGGCCACCGCCACAAGTCGTCGTACGCGCTCGTCGACCGCGACCTGCACCTGCACGGCGTTGGAGCCGAGGACGGACTGGGTCTGCGGCCACTGGCCCTCGGGGAGCAGGTGCACGAAGGGCTCGGTGTCGTACGCCGCTGCGTAGGCGTCGCGGACCTGGTCCGGGGTGACGCCGTCGAGCAGGGGCGCCTGGACGGTCGCGAGGATGCCGCGGGACATCGGTACCAGGAGCGGCGTGAAGCCGACCCTCACCGGCGCCCCGTGGACGCCGTTGAGGTTCTGCACGATCTCGGGCGTGTGGCGGTGGGTGCCGCCGACGCCGTAGGCGCTGGCGTTGCCCATCACCTCGCTGCCGAGCAGGTGCGGCTTCGCCGCCTTGCCGGCACCGCTCGTGCCGGACGCGGCGACCACGGTGATGTCGGGCTCGACGAGACCGGCAGCGAGCGCAGGCACCGCCGCCAGCGTCGAGACGGTCGGGTAGCAGCCGGGCACGGCGATCCGCCGGGCGCCGCGGAGCAGCTCCCGCTGGCCGGGCAGCTCCGGGAGGCCGTAGGGCCACGAGCCGGCGTGCTCGCCGCCGTAGAACGTCTGCCACTCCCCCGCGTCGGTGAGGCGGAAGTCGGCGCCGCAGTCGATGACGACGGTGTCGTCGCCGAGCGCCCGGGCGATCTCGGCGGACTGGCCGTGCGGCAGCCCCAGGACCACGACGTCGTGCCCCGCCAGTGTGTCGACCGTCGTCTCGGCCAGCACGCGGTCGGCCAGCGGGAGCAGGTGCGGCTGCAGCGAGCCGAGCCGCTCACCGGCGTTGGAACCCGCGGTCACGGCGCCGACCTCGACGCCCGGGTGGCCCAGGAGGAGGCGCAGGACCTCTCCCCCGGCGTACCCACTGGCTCCGGCCACGGCGACGGTTGCGGTCATATGCATGACTATACATTGCACTGCATGTATGCGGCGACTCGGGTCCGATGGGGTCCGATAACGCGAGGCGGAGCGTCGGTCTCCTCCCCTACCGTGCACGGGTGACCTCACTCCACACCCGCCTGTCCCCCGACGTCTACCTCGACCACCTGCGCGCCGAGTCGGCTCGCTTCCGCGACGTGCTCGCCGACTGCGACCCGGCGGCCCGTGTCCCGGCCTGTCCCGACTGGGACGCCGCCGACCTGCTCTGGCACCTCGCCACGGTGCAGCGGTGGTGGACCGAGGTGCTCACGGCCAGGCCCGAACGGCCGGAGGAGATCGACCCGCCCCGCCCGGAGGCGTACGACGACCTGCTGCGCACCTACGACGAGTGGTCGGGCGGTCTGGCCGCGGCGCTCGACGGCGCGGACCCGCAGGAGGAGGCCTGGAACTGGTCGGACGACCACACGGTCGGGTTCATCCTCCGCCGGCAGGCGCACGAGGCGCTGGTGCACCGCATCGACGCCGAGCAGGCCGCCGGGGTGGGCAGCGAGCTCGACGCCCAGCTGGCGGCCGACGGCGTGCACGAGTGCCTCGACGTGATGTACGGCGGGATGCCGCCATGGGGGTCGTGGGAGGCCGGCGAGGGGACGGTGCGGGTCGACGCGACCGACACCGGGGAGTCGTTCTGGCTGCGGTTCGGGACGTTTTCCGGCACCGACCCCGACAGCGGCACGTCCTACGCCGACGAGGAGGACTTCCACGTCGTGCCTGCGCCCGACGATTCCGACGGCGAGCCCGACGTCGTCGTCGACGGGCCGGCGGCGGCGCTGGACCTGTGGCTGTGGAACCGCGGCGACGACGCCGACATCTCCACCGCCGGGGACCGGGACGTGCTCGAGCGGTTCACCGCGATCGTGGCGTCGCCGATCAACTGACGACAACCCGCGGGCATCCGGCTGCGTCTCCCTGATGACCAGGCCGGCGGGAGCGTCATCACCGGCAGCAGCACCTCTCGGGAGGAACACCCATGCCCACCACCGTCACCGCGACCGGCCTCGGAGCCGTGCTCGGCCTCACCCTGGCGCTCCTGCCGAGCGTCCCGGCCAACGCCGACCCCGCCACCTGCCAGGGCAGGGCGGTGACGGTCGTGGGCGACGCCGGGACCGACGGGGACGACGTCATGGTCGTCGGGCCGGGCCAGCGCTCGGTCAGCACCGGGCCCGGCAACGACCTGGTGTGCATCCGGCTCGGCGGCGACACCAGGCGCTCGCTCTACCTCGACACCGGGCCCGGCGACGACGCCGTCCACAACGAGACGACCGCCAGCGAGCGGGTCGCCTACGTGACCCTCGGCCTGGGCGCCGACACCTACGTCGGGAGCGATGCCAGCCAGGACTACGTCACCTCCGGAGCCGACTCGTCGGGCGGCACGACCGACACCGAGAAGGACGTCATCGACACCCGGGGCGGCGACGACGCTGTCACCTCGGGGTCCGTGGCTCCCGGGACGCAGAACCCCGACGTCATCGTCACGGGTGCGGGCGACGACGGCCTCGCGTGGGCCGGCGAGCAGGCGGGCGGCCAGGTCGACCTGGGGGCCGGGGAGAACAGCCTCAGGCTCAGCTCGGGGTGGGCCGGGTCAGACGTCGACATCGACGCGACCACCGGGCTGGTGAGCGCCGACACCCGGTCGGTCCTGCGCTGGACCGGCGACGTGACGGCCTACACGTTGCAGTACACCCACCTGCGGACGACGTTCACCGGGACCGGGCTCGACGAGTACCTCACGTTCTGGCCGTCCCAGCGCGACCAGAAGGGTCCGCCCTCGTCGGTGGGCGATCCCGGGCTGCGCCTCGACGCCGACATGGGCGGCGGCGACGACCGGCTCGAGATGCTCGACGCGGCCGGTGGCAGGTGGGTGGGCGGCGCCGGGCGGGACCGGCTCGGCATGCCGCGCTGCCGGGTGGCCGACGTGCGTCTCGGCCGCGGCTACGAGTGCCAGGACGAGAGCCGCGCCCGGACGCCCTACTCCGGCGCGCTCGACGCGTGGGAGAAGGTGACCGTGCCCGGCTGGCACCTCCGGGTGGCCGGCACTCCCGGCCCCGACGACATCAGGACGTACGGCGCCCGCAACCGCATCGACGGGCGCGGCGGGGACGACCTGATCGCCATCCCGACCGTCGCGGGCGTCGGGAGGAAGGCACTGGTGGGCATCGTGAACGGAGGCGCGGGCGACGACGTGATCCGGGGCAGCTATCTCCGCGACCGCCTGCTGGGCGGCTCGGGCAACGACCGCATCCACGGGCAGCGCTCCGACGACGTGATCCGCGGCGGCGCCGGCCGGGACCGCGCCTTCGGAGGTCCGGGGCGCGATCGCTGCTCGGCGGAGGTACGCCGCACCTGCGAGCGCTGAGACGTCGCACTGGCCCTTGAGTCTTCTGGAGACTCAAGGGCCCGTGTCGTGCGGGGACGTGTCGCGGCGAGGGCGGGTCAGGCGCGCTGGACGGCTCCCGTGCGCTCGGCTGCGAGCGCGACGGCGGCGTCGCGGGCCGCTGCCGCCTCTCCCTCCTTGAGGGTCCGGTCGAGCGCGCGGAATCGCAGGGCGTAGGCGAGGGACTTCTTGCCCTCGCCGACCTGGTCGCCGGTGTAGACGTCGAAGAGCCGGATCGACTCCAGCAGCTCACCTGCCCCGTCGCGCAGCGCGGCCTCGACGTCGGCGGCCGGGACCGAGGCGTCGACGACGAGCGCGACGTCCTCCTTGGCGACGGGGTACGACGAGAAGGTCGGCGCCGTGCGGAGGTGGACCGCGCGGGCGATCAGCAGGTCGAGGTCGACCTCAGCGGCGACGGTGCGCTTCGGCAGGCCGAACGCCTGGCACACCGTGGGGTGCACCTCGCCGGCGTGGCCGATGACCTCGCCGTCGACCGTCAGCTCGGCGCAGCGACCGGGGTGCCACGGCGCGAGCTCGACGGCCGAGGCGCTGACCGCGAGGCCGAGCGATGCCGCGACGGCTCGTACGGCCTCGACGGCGTCGGCCCACGAGACGGGCCGGGCCTCGCCCCACCAGCCACCGGACACCGCGTCACCGGCGCCGACCAGCGCGAGGTGGAGCGGCTGGGCAGGCAGGGCGGCGTCGAGGGCCTCGAGCTCGGCCTCGGTGGGGCGCCGGTCGACCGGCAGGATCGCTGCCGGGCCGGCGTGGCGCGGGAGCGTGACGGTGCCGGTCTCGAAGATCGCGACGTCGGTGGTGCCGTGCCCGACGTTCTTGCCGGCCGTGCGCAGCAGGCCCGGGAGGAGGGTCGAGGTCATGAAGCCGGCCTCGGCGTTGAGCGGGTTGGACAGGCGCAGCAGGTCGCGGCGCGGGTCCTCGGCCGTCAGGCCCAGCGCGTCGAGGTCTGCCTCGCCGACGAACGGGAAGGTCACCACCTCCACGAAGCCCTCGCCGGCCAGCGTGCGCCCGATCCGGCGCCGCAGCTGCTGCGGGCGGGTGAGGCCGCGGCCGGACGGAGGGGTCGGGAGGACCGACGGCACCTTGTCGTAGCCGACGAGCCGGACGACCTCCTCGGAGAAGTCCTGGGCGTCGGTGAGGTCGGGGCGCCACGGGGGCGGGGTGACCGACAGGGTGCCGGACCCGTCGACCTCGCAGCCGACCGCACGGAGGCACGCGACCGCCTGCTCCTCGGTGATCGGCATCCCCGACACGCGGGCGGCCAGGTCGCCGGCGACCTCGACGACCGGCATGGCCGGCGGGGTCCCGACGACGGTGACGCCCGGGTGGGCCGTGGCGCCGCCGTGCTCGACGAGCAGCTCGACGACACGATCGGCCGCCGCCTCGCAGATCGTGGGGTCGACGCCGCGCTCGTTGCGCTTGCCGGCCTCGGAGGTGATCTTGTGGCGGCGACCCGTGCGGAACATCGACACCGCGTCCCAGTGGGCCGCCTCGACGAGCACCGACGTGGTCGTGCCGGAGATCTCGGTCGTCTCCCCCCCCATCACGCCGCCCAGGCCGATGATCCCGGAGTCGTCGGTGACGACGAGGTCGCCGGGGTCGAGCGTGCGGGCGGTCCCGTCGAGGGTCGTGAGCTTCTCGCCCTCGCGCGCCCGGCGTACGACGATCGCGCCCTGCAGCCGGTCGGCGTCGTAGCCGTGGATCGGGCGTCCGGTCTCGAGCATCACGTAGTTGGTGACGTCGACGGCGAGCGAGATGCTCCGCATCCCGGCCGCGGTGATGCGCTGGACCATGAAGTCCGGCGTCGCGGCCGCGGGGTCGAACCCGTCGACGCGCCGGGCCACGAACACCGGGCACCCCTCGGCGTCCTCGACGACCACGGGGTGGCCGTGGTCGTTGGCCGCCGGCGTGTCGCGCAGCGCCGGGTCACGGAAGCCGCTCGCACCGTCGACGGAGACGAGGACCTCGCGGGCGATGCCACGCAGGGACAGCGCGTAGGCCCGGTCGGGGTTGACCTCGAACTCGATGACCTCCTCGTCGAGCCCGAGCACCGCACGGACGTCCTGACCGGGCTCGCCGGCGTCGGGCGGCAGCACGATGATGCCGTCGTGGTCCTCGCCGAGGCCGAGCTCGCGGGCCGAGCAGATCATGCCGGCGGAGAGGTGGCCGTAGGTCTTGCGGGCGCCGATCTCGAAACCGCCGGGGAGCACGCCGCCGGGCAGCACCGTGACGACGAGGTCGCCCGGCGCGAAGTTGTGGGCCCCGCAGACGATGCCCACGCCGTCAGACTGCTCGCCGGTGCCGTGGGCTGCATTCAACTCGGGACCGACGTCGACGGTGCACCAGTTGATGGTCTTGCCGTTCTTCTGCGGCTCCGGCTCCATCGTGAGGACGCGGCCGATCACCAGCGGACCGGTGATCTCGCGGCCGGGGCTGACGACCGCCTCGAGCTTGAGGCCGGTCAGCGTGAGCCGGTCGGTGATCTCCTCGGTGGTGGTGCCGGCGGGTACGTCGACGAGGTCCAGGATCCAGGACAGGGGTGCCTTCATCGCTCGTTCTCCCCTCTCAGATCTCGGTGCCGAACGCGCTGCTGAACCGGACGTCACCCTCGAAGAGCGGACGCAGGTCCTCCAGGTCGTGGCGGAACATGAACGACCGGTCGATGCCCATGCCGAAGGCGAAGCCGCTGTAGACCTCCGGGTCGACGCCGCAGGCCACGAGGACGCGGGGGTTGACCACGCCGCAGCCGCCCCACTCGATCCAGCCCTCACCACGGCAGGTGCGGCACGAGGCCGAGCCCCCCTCGTCGACACCAGTGCCGCGGCACACGAAGCACTTGACGTCGACCTCGGCCGACGGCTCGGTGAACGGGAAGTACGACGGCCGGAACCGCGTGGTGATGCCGTCGCCGAACAGCTGCGACGCGAAGTGGTCGAGCGTTCCCTTGAGGTGCGCCATCGTGATGCCCTCGTCGACCACGAGGCCCTCGACCTGGTGGAACATCGGCGAGTGCGTGGCGTCGTACTCGTCGGTGCGGAACACCCGGCCCGGGCAGACCACGTAGATGGGCGGCTTGCGGGTCAGCATGGTGCGCGCCTGGACCGGCGAGGTCTGGGTGCGCAGCACGACGTGGTCCTCGGCCGGCTCGGTCCAGAAGGTGTCCTGCATGGTGCGCGCCGGGTGGTCGGGCCCGAGGTTGAGGGCATCGAAGTTGAGCCACTCGGCCTCGACGACCGGGCCCTCGGCCACCTCGTAGCCCATGGCCACGAAGAGGTCGGCGATGAGCTCGGACTGCAGGGTCAGCGGGTGCCGACCGCCACGGCGGCGGCGGGTCGTCGGCAGGGAGACGTCGACGGTCTCCTCAGCCAGCATCCGCTCCTCGTGCTCGGCCTCGAGGACGGTCTGCCGGGCGGCGATGGCCTGGTTGACGGCGCCGCGGGCCTGGCCGACGCGCTGGCCGGCCTCCTTGCGCGCCTGGGGCGGCAGGGCGCCGATCTCGCGGTTGGCGAGGGCGAGCGGCGAGCGGTCGCCGGCGTGGTCGAGGCGGACCTGCTTGAGGGCGTCGAGGTCTGTGGCGTCCGCGATCGCGGCGAGAGCCGCCTGACGCATCGCCTCGACCTGGTCGGCCTTGAGCGGGGTCACTTCGACGGGGTCGTAGTCGGTGTTGGGGCCGGACATGGCTCCCTTTCTAGGCGACAACAAGTCGCCTCCGAGTTGAGATGAGGATGAGCGTCGGGTCGGACGGGGACTCCCCGGACCCGGTGACGTCAGCTGCCCGACGGACCAGGTCCGGGGCGCAGAAATCGTAGGCTCGTGTCCACGGTGGGGATGTTACTCCCCGAAGGCCGCCCAGACGTCACTGCACTCGTCGGCCGGGACGCCCGTCCCGACGTCGTACGCCGCCTGCTCGCCGGCCGGCAGCAGGCCGAGGTCGGTGAGCGGCCCCTCGGCTCGGCTGCGGCCCAGGTTCCACGCCCGCGGGTCGTCGAGCGCCTCGGCGCGCATCTCGTTGTCCGGCAGGTGCTGGAGCACGCAGCGGGAGACCTCCGGCGGCAGCCGGTCCGCGATCACCGGCGTCGCGTCGGCGGAGAGGTCCTGGAGATAGCGCAGGTCCAGCTTGCCGGTCGCCTCGTAGCGGTCGATGTTGCGCCCGGCGACCCAGGCGTCGGGGTTGATCGCGGCGAGCCCGACGAGCGCGACGGCCCCGGACACGAGGGCGATCCGCGGGAGCCAGGCACCGCGACCGACGGCGCCGGCGACCATGATCGCGAGCACGACGAAGCCGAGCCATCCCTCGAAGACGTCGACGAAGAGCCGCAGCGTGGTGAAGCCGTAGGCGTCCTGGTAGACGGCCATGCCGCGGAGGGCGGACGCGACGACCAGCAGCGTGAGCACGCAGAGCAGGCCGAGGGAGCCGCGCAGCCAGCGGCGGTCCTCGACACCGTCGCCGGCGCGCCGCGAGGCGATCCACACGACCAGCACCGTCAGCGCCGTGGCCAGGGTGAGCTGGCCGAAGCCCTGGTGGACGTAGTCGGCGTAGGTCAGCCCGGTCGTCGCCTCGATGTAGTCGCGTCCGCCGAGCAGCGCCCGCGCCTGCGCGGCGATGAAGGCGAGGAACACGGCGTCGACGACGAGCACCGGGACGAGCCACTCGAAGCGGTTGGCGAGCGCCGTGGGTCGTCGCCCGCCCAGCACCTCGACGTCGGCGGGGTTGAGCGCGAGGTAGGCGGCGCCGAGGGTGACCGCGAAGACGAAACAGGCCAGGAACGCGCGACCGACGAGGTCGTTGAAGGTCAGGTTGGGCACGAGCTGGTCGACCCACGACCCGAAGACGGGGTTGGCGCTGGCGAAGATCGTGCCGAAGACGCCGAGGCCCAGCAGCGACCACACCGTCGTACGCACCACGGCCGGCGTGCGCGACCCGGTGCCGGCGATCCGGAGCGACCGGCCGAACCACGGCAGGCCGCGCAGCGACGCGAGCGGCCACGCCATCCCGGACAGCAGGATGCCGGGCAGCGTGCGGGCTCCGGTGACACCGCACAGGAACACGGCCGCTGCGACGACGAGCCCCAGCATCTGCACCCACCAGGCGGCCCGCAGGGTCATCGGCAGCACGAGCAGCACGGCCAGTGCCGCGCACGCGAGGGTCCACGGCTCGCGTCGCCGACGGGCGGTGGCCAGCGCGGCCGCACCGCACGTCAGCGCGACCAGCGTCCAGGTGATGCCGACCGCGGTGAACGACAGGGCGATGCCGGCGACGAGCCCGGCCCCCGCCGCGGCGACCACGGTCCGGAGCCCGTGCGGGGCGGCGCGGTCGGGCCAGAAGCGACCGAACACGGCGTCCAGCCCGGACTGCGGGCGCGGGGTCTCCGGCACCACGACGGTCGGTGCGACTGACGGGGTGGCGGGCGGGGCTGCGGACGGGGTGGCGGACGGGACGGGTGTCGGCGAGGTGAGGACGGCGGTGGCGCGCTCACCCGGGACCTCGAGCCGGATCCGTGCCCCCTGCCCGGCCTCGGGGTCGAGGAAGCGGAGGGTCCCTCCGTGCAGCTGGGCCACCCACCGGGCCACGGCGAGTCCGAGGCCGGTCCCCCCGGCGCCGTCGGTGCCGAACCGCTCGAAGACGCGGTCCCGGTCCTCCGGCGCCACTCCCCCGCCTGCGTCGACGACCTCGAGCCACCACGAGCCGCTGTCGGCCCCGCTGTCGGCCCCGGCTGTGATGCGCACGGACGTCTCGGCGGGCGCGTGGCGCGCCGCGTTGTCCACCACGTTGACCAGCAGCTGGCGCAGCCGGGCCGGGTCGCCGGCGACCACGAGGTCGTCGGCGACGTCCATCGTGACGTCGGGGGTCCCGCCGGTGGCGCGCACCTGGGCGACGACGTCCTCCACGAGCGCGCGCAGCGCCACGTCCTGGCGGTCCAGGTCGACCACGCCCGCCTCGAGGCGGGAGAGCTGGAGGAGGTCCTCGACCAACCGGCCCAGGCGCTGCGCCTCCTCGAGCGCGCCGCCGAGGTGCTGGGAGTCGGCGGGCACCACACCGTCGGCGAGGTTCTCGAGCAGCGCGGTCATCGCCGTGAGCGGCGTACGCAGCTCGTGGGAGACCGTGGCGATGAGGTCGCGCCGCTCGCGGTCCACCCTCGCGAGGTCCTCCGCCATCCGGTTGAAGGCGGTGGCGAGCTGGCCGACCTCGTCGGTCGCCGACGTGCGCACACGTCCGGTGTAGTCGCCGCGCGCCATCGCTCGCGACACCTCGGTCATCCGTCGCAGCGGGGCGACCATGCCGGCGGCCAGCAGCTGCGTCACGCCCAGCGCGAGCGCGACGCTGACCGGCAGCACGAGCAGCGGCGAGACGTCGGCGGCGGAGCCCAGCAGGGTCAGCAGGACCGCAGTCACGACCGACGCGACCACCAGCAGGCCGAGCTTGGCCTTGAGGCTGGAGACGGCGTCGAACCACGCGCTCATGCGAGGTCCTCGAGGGCGTAGCCGACGCCGTGCACGGTGCGAATCCGCGACGCACCCACCTTGCTGCGCAGCGCCTTGACGTGGCTGTCGACGGTGCGGCTCGCGCTGGCGCTGGCCCAGGCGTCGCCCCAGTCCCAGACGTCGCGCAGCAGCCGCTCGCGGCTGAGGACCTGACCGGGCGCCCGGGCCAGGCACAGCAGCAGGTCGAACTCGGTCGGGGTGAGGTGCACGGCCTCGCCGGCGACGGTCGTACGCCGGGAGCCGGGGTCGATCCGCACGCCCCCGACCTCGAGGGTGGCGGGCCGCTCGTCCGCCAGCGCGGCCGCCCGCTCGACGCGACGCAGCAGGGCCGCGACACGGGCGACGACCTCGCGCATGGAGAAGGGCTTGGTCAGGTAGTCGTCGGCGCCGACCCCCAGCCCCACCAGCACGTCGGCCTCGTCGTCGCGAGCGGTCAGCATCAGCACCGGCACGGGGCGTGCGGCCTGGACACGGCGGCACACCTCGAGCCCGTCGAACCCGGGGAGCATCACGTCGAGCAGGACGA
Source organism: Nocardioides sp. P4_G10 (assembly GCF_056401175.1). Lineage (NCBI taxonomy): Bacteria > Bacillati > Actinomycetota > Actinomycetes > Propionibacteriales > Nocardioidaceae > Nocardioides > Nocardioides sp. P4_G10. The sequence continues at coordinate 19,269 of NZ_JBFUJV010000027.1, forward strand.
CGTCGGGCCGCACGGCAGCGGCCCGCTCGACCGCGGAGGGGCCGTCGAAGGCCTGCTCGACGACGTAGCCCTCGGCGCGCAGCCGCTGGGCGAGGGCGTCGTTGATGGTGCGCTCGTCCTCCACCACCAGGGCGGTCCTCGGCCTGGGCGCGGGGGGCGTCGTGGAGGTCATGCCACGACCCTAGGAGTGCGGACGGGTGGACAGCGGGGACGACTCGTGAAGGTTGTGTGGAGGTCGCGTCCGGTCACTCCGGGCGCTGGTCCTCGCTCGGCCAGTCGACCATCACCCGGCCGCCGCCCCCGGGCGCATCGTCGATCGTGACCCATCCCCCGTGGGCGCGCGACAGCCCGCCCACGATGTACATGCCGAGCCCGGTGCCACCGGAGGTGCCGGTGGTCCAGAACTTGGTGAAGACCCGCTTGCGCAGCTCTGCGGGGATGCCGTCGCCCTCGTCATCGACCGTGAGCCGCACACCCGTGAGGGCCGGCGACGCCGACAGCTGCACGCTGACCTGGCCCTGGCCATGGCGTACGGCGTTCTCGACGAGGTTCGTCACGACCTGGGTGAACTTGTCCGGGTCGGCGAACAGCGCCGGCAGCTCGTCATCGACCTGGAGGCTGATGTCGCGCGCGGTCCCGGCCTCGATGGAGTCCACGACCCGGCGCACGAGCACCTCGGCGGAGCACTCGCGGGGGTACAGCTGGAGGCGATCGGTGTCGATCCGGGCGACGTCGAGCAGCTCGGCGATGAGGCGGGCCAGTCGGTCGGCATCGGCGTTCACCGTCTGGAGCATCAGCTTGCGCTGGTCGTCGCTGAGCTTGTCCCACCGGTTGAGCAGCGCCTGCACGAAGCCCTTGACGCCCGTCAGGGGGGAGCGCAGCTCGTGGGCAACGGTGGCGACGAGGTCGGAGCGCTCGCGGTCGAGCCGGGCCCGACCGCGACCGCTGCGCAGCCCGACCGCGATTCCGACGACCCGCCCCAGGGGCTCCTCGCGGACCAGGCGCGCCGTGGTGAGGACCTCGTCGCCGAACGCGTTGAGCCACGACTGCTCGGGCACACCGCGGGTGATCGAGATGGCGTCGAAGGGCTGGTTGACGTCGAGCCAGGTGCGGCCGTCCTGGTCGAGCAACCGCAGCACGTCGGACAGCGGCAGCCCCTTGGCGTCCTCGACGTCGACGCCGAGCAGTGCAGCGCCCTGGGCGTTGAGGATGGTGACCACGCCCTCGCGGCTCGCGCCGAGGATGCCGTCGGGGTAGAAGTCCGCCAGTGCGCGCAGGCGCGTGGGCCGACTCCTCTCCACCCGGTGCTGGGGTGCGCTCTCGTCCGACACGAGCGCCACCCTAGGCCAGCCCTAGTCGCGGAACTCGGCCTTGGGCCGACGAAGCCCGGCTGCGCGCAGCGCGACGACGAGCTCACGCGACGTGACCGGGACAGCCCCCGCGGACACCAGGGCGTCGTACGCGTCGGCGGGGACGTCGTAGTGGTCCCGGTCCCAGCCGCGCGCCGGCACGCCGTGGGCGGCGGCGAACGCGTGCACCTCGTCGTAGGAGGTGTCGCTGGCCAGGTGGGACCAGAGCCGGTCCCAGCGCGGCACGGCGGGCGGGTCGATGAGGATCATCGCCGGCGAGCCTAGGCCACCGCGGCGGCGCATGATGCAGGTGCAGGCGCTCAGGAGAAGAAGCCACGGATCGCGCCGGCGAGCTCCTCGGGGACCTCCATCGAGGCGAAGTGGCCGCCCTCGGGGTGCTCGGTCCACGACACGATGTCGGTGTTGTCGCGCTCGGCGAAGGGTCGCATCGTGCGGAAGTCGTCGGCGAAGACCGCGACCCCGATCCGCCCCTCGTTCACGCGCGGCTCGACCGCCTGCTCGGCGCGGTAGGCCTGCACGGCGCCGCCGCTGCTGTTGGTGAACCAGTAGAGGCTGACCTGCGTGAGCACCTGGTCGCGCGTCACCCGTGACGTGCCGTTGCCGAAGCTCTCGAACAGCTCGTTGTAGGCGAGCTGCCCGACCGGGGAGTCGCTGAGGGCGGCCGCGACGGTGCGCGGTCGCGAGGCGTTCATCGTGGCGTAGCCGTTGACCGTCTGGAACCAGCCGGCGAACTCCAGCGCCGAGTAGTCGGCGGGGGTCATCTTCTCGAACTCCGCCGGGTCGCCGGAGGGGAAGGAGAACAGCTGCAGCACGTGGGCGCCGAGGAAGCCCTCGGGGGCCAGCATCGCCAGCTCGCGGGCCACGATCGCGCCGTTGTCGGACCCGTGCGCGCCGTAGGACTCGTAGCCGAGGCCACGCATCAGGCGGTCCCACGCCCGCGCGTTGCGCCGCGAGTCCCAGCTGCCGTCGGTGAGCGGCTGGCTGAAGCCGACGCCCGGGATCGTGGGGATGACGAGGTGGAACTGGTCGGTCAGGTGCGGGACGAGGTCGAGGAAGTCGACGAAGGACCCCGGATACGTGTGGAGCAGCAGCAGCGGGGTCGCGTCCTCGTTGGCGGAGCGGACGTGGACGACGTGGATGGTCTGGCCGTCGATCTCGGTGAGGAGCTGCGGGTAGGCGTTCATCCGCGCCTCCTGCGCGCGCCAGTCGAAGTCGCCCGCCCAGTGCTCGACCATCTGCCGGAGGTAGGAGACCGGGACGCCGGCGGACCAGTCGTCGCCGTCGGCGCTCGAGGTGGGCTCGGCGGCGTAGCGGGTGTGGGCGAGCCGGGCACGGAGGTCGTCGATCGCGTCCTGCGGGACCGAGACCGTGAAGGGGCGGAAGGTGAGCTGGCTGGGGTTCTGGTGAGTGGTCATGACGGTACGGTAGGACCGAATCAGGCACGGTTCGGCCCTGATTCGACCAGCGCTTCCGACCCCCTCGAAAGGCCCGCCCATGTCGCTCCAGACGTCGTCGAGGCTGTTCGCCCTGCTCGGTCACCTCCAGGCCCGGGCGACCGCCACGGGACCCGAGCTCGCTGCGCTGCTGGGCGTCGGCGAGCGCACCGTCCGCAAGGACGTCGAACGGCTGCGGGAGCTCGGCTACCCCGTCGAGGCGGTCCGTGGGGCGGCCGGCGGCTACCGGTTCGGCGACCACGGCCGACTCCCGCCCCTGCTGCTCGAGGCCGACGAGGCGGTGGCCGTCGCGGTCGGGCTGGGGAGCGTCTCGGCCGTGCGGGGCATCGAGGAGGCGGGCGCCCTCGCGCTGGCGAAGCTCCAGCACGTGCTGCCCGATCGTCTGTGGCGCCGCGTGCGCGCCCTGAGCGAGAGCACGGACGTCGGTCCGGCCGACACCGGGACCAACGTCGCCGCACCGCCGGTCGACGTGGTGCTCCTGGCCGACCTGGCGACAGCGATCCGCGACCGTGAGGGCCTGAGGCTGTTCTACCGGCCGGCCGCCGACGTCGAGGAGCGGGTCGAGGCCGACCCGTACCGCCTCGTGAGCTGGCAGCAACGCTGGTACGTCGTCGTACGGCACCGCCCCGACGGACGCTGGCGGGCGCTGCGGGCCGACTGGATCGAGCTGCGCACCCCGGGCGCCGGGCGCTTCGCCCCCGACCCGCTGGTGGGCGGCGACTACGCAGCGTTCGTCCTGCGCGACGTGGCGTTCTCGGGATGGTCGGTGCACTGCCGCATCGCGGTGGACGCCCCGGCGGAGGAGGTGCTTCGCCGGATCAACCCGACAGTGGGCGTCGTCGAGACCGTGGACGAGGGCCACAGCGTCCTGGTCACCGGCGCCGACAGCGTCGAGACGGTGGCGGTGTGGATCGGGATGCTCGGCCTGGACTTCCACGTCACCGGGCCACCGGAGCTGGTCGCGCACCTCGCGACGCTCGCGACGAGGTACGCCGCGGCGATCGGGCCGCGGTGAGTCAGCGGCGCTGGGCGCGCGCGCTGGCGTAGAGGCACACCGCCGCGGCGGTGGACAGGTTGAGGCTCTCGGCCCGGCCGTGGATCGGGATGGCGACGCGGTGGTCTGCCAGCGCAGCCAAGTCCTCGGGCAGGCCCCACGCCTCGTTGCCGAACAGCCAGGCCGTTGGTCCGGACAGGTCGGCGTCGAACAGGTCGACCTCACCTGCACCGTCGGCGGCCAGGACCGTGAGGCCGCGGGCCTGCGCCTCGCGCACGGCGGCAGCGGGATCGGGCTCGATGGCCAGGGGCAGGTGGAACAGGCTCCCGACGGTGGCGCGCACGGTCTTGGGGTTGTAGGCGTCGACGGACTGCCCGGCCAGCACGACCGCGTCGGCGCCGGCCGCGTCCGCCGTACGGATGACGGTGCCGGCGTTGCCGGGGTCGCGGACGTCGGCGCACACGGCCAGCAGCCGGGGCGAGGCCCGCACGACGTGCTCGAGCGGCGCGTCGAGGTGGCGGCACACGGCCACCACACCGGCCGGTGACACCGAGTCGGAGAGCGACGCGAGCGCACGGTCGTCGACCAGCGTGACCGGCGCTGCGGCGAGCAGCTCGGCGTGCTGCTCGAGCGCGAGCGGGGTCGCGAAGACCTCCACGACGCACCCGGAGACGGACAGCGCTCCCTCGACGGCCTTCGGGCCGTCAGCAAGGAAGAGCCGCCGCTCGGTRCGYACCGAGCGGCGGCTCAACTTGCGAGCCTCCTTGACGCGGGTGTTCCCGACCGTCAGTGGAGTGCTCATGTGGTTCAGGCGGAGACCTTGGGCGCGTTGACGTCCTCGGGCAGCGCAGCCTTGGCGGCCTCGACGAGCGCGGCGAAGGCCGGCGCGTCGTGGACGGCGAGCTCGGCGAGGATCTTGCGGTCCACCTCGATGCCGGCCAGGCCGAGGCCCTGGATGAAGCGGTTGTAGGTCATCCCGTTGGCGCGGGCCGCAGCGTTGATGCGCTGGATCCAGAGCTTGCGGAAGTTGCCCTTGTTCTTGCGCCGGTCGTTGTAGCTGTAGACCAGGGAGTGGGTGACCTGCTCCTTGGCCTTGCGGTAGAGGCGCGAGCGCTGGCCGCGGTAGCCGCTGGCGCGCTCGAGGGTGGTACGACGCTTCTTCTGGGCGTTCACTGCGCGCTTGACGCGTGCCATGGTGCTACTCCTTGTTGCAGGGGAAAGTCAGACGGACGGCGGCTGAGCCACCGGGGTGGTGCGGTGGGTGAGGCTCAGATGCCGAGCATCTTCTTGGCGCGTGCGACGTCGCCCTTCTCGAGCTCGACCATGCCGGCGTTGCGGCGGTGCTTCTTGCGGCTGCCCGTGGTCGGCGCGGACGCGAACGCAGCGCCGGACTTGCGGCCGGCCTGCAGACGCATGATCTTGCCCGAGCCGGTCACCTTGAAGCGCTTCTTCGCGCCCGAGTGGGTCTTGTTCTTCGGCATGTGTCTGCCTCAACTTCCTTGTACGTGGTTCGGGGTGGGTATCTAGCTAGGACGTGGGCGACTCGCCGTTGTCCCGGTCCCGACGGCTGTAGCGACTTCGTCGCTACCTGCTCGATCGAGCCCTTCGCTTCGCTCAGGCCTCGATCTCAGGATCGAGGTTCTCGGAGCGACCGCGCTCCTTCTTCTGCGCGACCGGGCCGGCGAGGTGGGCGGCCTCCCGCTCGGCGTCCTCCTCGGCCTGGCGATCTGCGCGGACCTGGGCCCGGCTCGCGCGGGCAGCGTCGGCGTCGATCTTGGCGTCGGCCTTCTTCTTGTGCGGGCCGATGACCATGGTCATGTTGCGGCCGTCCTGCTTGGGCGAGGACTCGACGAAGCCCAGCTCCTGAACGTCCTCGGCCAGCTTCTGCAGCAGGCGGAAGCCCAGCTCGGGGCGGTGCTGCTCGCGGCCGCGGAACATGATCGTGATCTTGACCTTGTCGCCGGCACCCAGGAATCGCACGACGTGACCCTTCTTGGTCTCGTAGTCGTGCTTGTCGATCTTCGGACGAAGCTTCATCTCCTTGATGATCACGTTCGTCTGGTTGCGCCGCGACTCGCGGGCCTTCTGGGCGTTCTCGTACTTGAACTTGCCGTAGTCCATGAGCTTGCAGACCGGGGGGCGTCCCTGGGGAGCGATCTCGACGAGGTCGAGGTCGGCCTCCACGGCCAGCTTGAGTGCCTGGTCGGTCGGCACGATGCCAACGGTCTCGCCGTTGGGTCCTACGAGCCGGACCTCGGGTACGCGGATCCGGTCGTTGATGCGCAGCTCGGTGCTGATGGGTCCTCCAGTGGTTCGGGTGGGTGGGAGTCCCTCGCCCGGCCCCGACTGGTGGGGGAAATGGACAATGGCTCCCGCTGTTGCCAAGCGGGAGCCAGTCACGACACGTCTCCCCTCTCGGAGAAACTGAGGTGTCCACCTCCGTCTCGCGACGGTGGTGGCTCTGGACCGGGACCCGACGATCTGTGGTGCTGGGCGATCGATGCGGGTGGGAGACGGTGGTGCGTGCCTCCGCTTGGCGGGATCGGTGTCACCGTGAAGCGTGGTGTCACTGATCGGTCAACACGGAAGGTTAGCGGATCATTCCGGCGAGGGGCCAATCCAGCCGTGACCGCCCGAGCCGTCGCCGATGGCGACCAGGCGCCAACCGGCCGCGAGCCGGGCCAGGTCGTCCCCGTCGACGACGTACGACGCGGGGCCGGCGAGGTCCACGAGCAGCGCCTCTGCGCCGTCCTGGATCGCCGCGGTGGCCGCCGTCGCGGCCGGCACCGGCACCGGCCTGGCCTGCGGGTCCCACCGGGCCATCGATGCGGTGGAGGTGAAGGCGAGCAGGCCCTTGCTGCCGTCCGCGGCCTCCACCAGGACGGCCGCCATGTCGGAGGACTTGTCGTGGGCCAGCCCGTGCTCGTCGACCTCGACCTCGCCGAGGACCGCGACCACCGGCACCAGCAGCCGGGCGTCCTGCAGGAGGGCGAGCACCGCGCCGGAGCTCGCCGCGCCCGCGGCCCGGCCGGCCAGCACATGGGCGAGCCGGGGGTCCGCCTCGCCGGCGTCGTCGGCGAACCCCGGGTCGGGGATCGTGCGCTCGAGCGGCTCGGTGGAGGAGCTGTCCGCCGCGTGGTGGGGGGATGCGTCGTCGTGGACCACGGCTCCATCCTCCCGCAGGCCACGCGGGTGCCGACGAGGGCGTGGTCCGCTGTGGGAGTCTGGGCCTGTGGAAGGAACTACCTGGGCTGCACTGACCGCCGCACTCACCGTCGCGGGTGCCATCTGGACGTGGATCGCGTTCCGCCGGCGAGGATCGGCCAACGGGCTGCGTGCTCTCGGCTTCACCCTGCTCCCCGCGGCCGCGTGGCTGACCGGGACGCTCGAGATGGTCGTCGACATCGCGGGCTCGGTGACCGACTGGGCGACCAGCCTCGTGTTCGACGTACGCACGTGGATGGGCGTCGGCCTGGCCGGCCTCGCGGTCGTGCTGTGGCTGGTGAGTGGCTTCATCCGCGACCGCCAGCTGGCCCGCGGGCAGGCCGCGGGCGCGGGTGGCCGGACGACGCGCGGCAAGGACCAGCTGCCGGAGGCCTCCTCCACCCGGACCGGCCCGACCTCGCGCCCGGCCGTGGACGACGAGATGGCCGACATCGAGGCGTTGCTGCGCAAGCGGGGCATCGAGTGATCGACCGGCTCGTCGACCGCAACCGCCTGTGGTCGCGGCTCGACGCCGCCGTGGCCGGCCTTCCCGAGCCCCCGGCCACCCCCATCGCCGTGGTCGACCTCGACGCCTTCGACGCCAACGCCGACGACCTGGTGCGTCGCGCGGGCGGCAAGCCCGTCCGGGTGGCCTCGAAGTCCCTGCGCGTGCCGGCGCTCCTCGAGCGGGCCCTGGCACACGACGGGTTCTCCGGCGTCCTGGGCTACACGCTCGCCGAGGCGCTCTGGCTCCACGAGACCGGGATCAGCGACGACATCGTCGTGGCCTATCCCACCGTCGACGTGGCGTCCCTGCGCCGACTGACCTCGTCACCCTCGGCGGCGGCCGCGATCACCCTGATGGTCGACGACCCGGCCCACCTCGACGTCGTGGACTCCACCCGCTCCTCGCGGGCCGTGCCGGTGCGGGTCGCGCTGGACGTCGACGCCGGTCTCCGGTTCGGCGGGAAGCACGTCGGCCCCAAGCGCTCGCCCCTCTTCGACACCGGCGACGTCGTCGCTCTCGCACGCCGCGTGGTGGAGCGTGACGGGTTCGACCTCGTCGGCGTGATGACCTACGAGGGCCAGGTCGCGGGCGTGCAGGACTCCGTCCCCGACCAGCGCGCGCGGTCGCGCGTCGTACGCCGGCTCAAGCAGGCGTCCATGGCCCAGCTCGCGGTGCGCCGCCGCGAGATCGCCGAGGCGCTCGCCGAGGTGGTCACTCTCGAGTTCTGGAACGGCGGTGGGTCGGGGTCGGTCGAGGCCACGGCCGCCGATGGCGCGGTCACCGAGATCGCAGCGGGCTCGGGCCTGCTGGTGCCGGGCATCTTCGACCACTACGCGTCGTTCGAGCCCCGCCCGGCGGCGTTCTTCGGGCTCCGGGTGACACGCAAGCCCACACCCGAGATGGCGACCGTGCACGGCGGTGGGCTGATCGCCAGCGGCGCCACCGGCGCCGACCGCTCCCCCGTCCCGTGGGCCCCGCCGGGGATGCACCTGACGGGGCTCGAGGGCGCGGGCGAGGTCCAGACCCCGCTGACCGGCCACCCGGCCGCGCAGCTCCGGATCGGGGACCTGGTGTGGTTCCGCCACGCCAAGTCGGGCGAGCTCTTCGAGCACGTCCGCGACGTGCACCTCGTGCGTGGGGAGGCCGTCACCGAGGTGGTGCCGTCCTACCGCGGCTGCGACCGTGCCTTCTGAGGCCTCCTCCGACCCCTGCTCCGTCGCCCGCGAGGTGGCCGAGCGCGTGCTGGCCGCTCCCCCGACGCTCGGCACGAGCCGCCTGGTGTGCGTCGACGGTCCCGCCGGGTCCGGCAAGACCACGTTGGCCGCGGCCATCGCGGACGTCGTACCCGCGGCGCACGTCGTGCACTGCGACGAGCTGCTGCAGGGGTGGCGCGGGCTGCCGGGCCTCGCCCGCACGGTCGAGGCGTTCCTCGAGCCGCTCTCCCGCGGCGAGGGGAGCCGGTGGACGCGGTGGGACTGGGCGGCGGACGACTGGGCCGAGAGCCATCCCGTCGAGGCCGGAGGGCTCCTCGTGCTCGAGGGCACGGGCTGCTGGTCCCCCGCGATCGCGGACCTCGTCGGGGTGCTGGTGTGGGTCGAGGCGGAGTCGGAGCTGCGCCTGCGTCGCGGCATGGCGCGAGACGGCGAGCACATGCGGCCGCAGTGGGAGCAGTGGCGGGTCGACGAGGACGTGCTGTTCGCCCGGCTCGGCACCCGTGCGCGCGCCGACCTGGTGGTCGTCACCGACTGAGGCGGTCACCGACCGGTGGGACGTCGAGGTGATGGGAGTCCTGGCGGTAGAGCTGGCGGAAGCCGGCCCGCTCGTAGATGCCGAGCGCACCGGTGGGATTGTCCGTGTCGACGTTGAGGCTGGCAGTCAGGTAGCCGGCCCCGCTCGCGCGGGCCAGCACCTCGGCGAGCAATCCCGTCGCCAACCCGCGGCCGCGGTGCGCCGGGAGGGTGCCGACGTAGGGGACGTGGACCTCGGGGCCTGGCCCGCCCGACGGCGGTACGACGTACTCGTGGGCGAGGACGTAGGCGGCGACCGCGCCGTCGGCGTCCCGGGCGATCGCCGAGAGCCCGTGCCGGGCGTGGGCGGCACCCACCACGAACATCGCCCAGAAGTCAGCGCTGGCATCGGCGCGGTCGGGGTGGTCGGCGAAGGCGACGTTGTGGGCCTGCCGGAGCTCCTCGGCGGCCTCCGGGTCGAACGCGGTGACGGAGTACCCGGCCGGCAGCTCGACCGCGGACCGTCGCTCGAGGTGGGCGGCCATGAGGAAGCTGTGCCGTCCGGGTCGCATCCCCGCCCGCGCCACCAGGTCGACMTGATCCTCGCGACCGGCGAGCGTGGCGGCCGCGAACCGTCCCGGCACCCCGGGCGCGAGGGCCGCATGGAGGGCACGTGAGCGGTGGAGCGAGCGGGTGAGCATGAGGGTCCCGATGCCCTCGCCGAGGCGCGCGGGGTCGACGTCGCCGAAGAGGGTGACGTGCAGGCCGGACTCGTCGGGGCGACCCGGCAGCACGGTCGTGTAGGCGACCAGCTCGTCGCCGTCGTACGCCCCCTCGAAGACATTGGCGGCCTGTCCGCCCATGACCTCGCGGATCTCGCCGGCACCCAGGCAGAACCCCGTCGGGTGGTCGCCCTCGATGCGGGTCATCAACGCAACCAGCGCGTCGGCGTCCTCAACGCCGAGGATGCGCGTGGTGATGCCCATGGGGGCACCGTAGTGATGTCTAGGGTGAGCGTCATGGTGCTTCCCAGCGGTGACCAGTACGAGATCTCGGCGGCGGGCTACACCGCGGTCGTCACCGAGGGCGGGGCGGCGCTGAGGGTGCTGCGGCACCACGGCCGCGACCTGGTGCACGGCTTCGACGAGTCCGCGATGTCCACGGGCGGCCGCGGCCAGCTGCTGGTGCCGTGGCCCAACCGGATCCGCGACGGCCGCTACTCCTTCGGCGGACACGACCTCCAGCTCGGGCTCACCGACCCGCGCACCGGCAACGCCTCGCACGGCCTCGCCCGCTGGGCCCCGTGGACGGTGGAGGAGCACACCGCGACCTCCGTGTCGCTGGTCCACCGCCTGATGGCGCAGACCGGCTACCCGTGGGCGCTGGACCTGCACGTGCTCTACGACCTGTCCGCGGACGGGCTCGTCGTCACCCAGACCGCGACGAACCTGGCAGCGGAGCCGGCGCCCTACGCGAGCGGCGCGCATCCCTACCTCTGCGTCGGGGACGCGATCGAGGACCTCGAGCTGACCCTGCCCGCCCGGACCCGGGTGGTGCTCGACGACCGCCAGCTGCCGACCGGTGTCGAGCCCGTCGGCGACGACCTCGACTTCACCACCGGGCGCCGCATCGGCGACCGGGTGCTCGACCAGGGGTTCGGCGACCTCCGGTACGTCGAGGGACGCGCGCGAGTGACGCTCACCGAGCCGTCGGGTGAGCGAGGGGTCGCGCTGTGGGTGGACGAGCACCACCGGTGGCTGCAGGTCTTCACGCCTCCCGCGGACGGGCCGCGTCCGGCACTGGCGGTCGAGCCGATGACCGCGCCGGCCGACGCCTTCAACTCCGGCACCGACCTCGTCACCCTGGCCCCGGCCGGCACTGCGGGGGACGAGCTCTCGGTCTCGTGGGGCATCCACGCCCTGCAGCCCACCGACGCCAAGGACGCGTAGCCGTCGGGCGGGCCCGCCTAGGGGTGGCCGGACCCGTCGCGGTCGATCAGCGCGCGCAGCTGGCGTACGCCGTCGCGGGCCACCTTGCCGTCGGAGCCCTGGAACGCCATCGCCGAGATCGTCGTGCCGTCGGCGAGGTCCAGCGTGGCCCACGGGGCGCCGGCCGGGAGGTGCACGCCGAGGACCTGCTCCCACTCCAGCCGTCGGGTGCGGAAGCCGTTGACCACCACGAGAGACGCCTGCTCGGCGGTGACCCGGGCGCGACCCAGGGCCCACCCGATGACGGCGAACCCGGCGCCCATCACGAGCAGCGTGAGCCGCTGCAGGATGTTGAACTTGGCGCGCGTCTCGTCGTCGAAGCCGAACCACGCCGCCGCACACACGACCAGCAGCATCAGGCCGACGCCGATCACGGCGAACCGCACGCCCATCGGCCGCCACGTGTGCGGCAGGGGCGGCGAGGCGGGGCCGCGGGGCGCGCCGGCCGGGCGTTCAGAGGCGGCAGGCATGGATGTCGGTCAACAGGATGGCGCGGGCGCCGGTCGAGTAGAGGTCGTCCATCAGCCGCTGCGAACCGGCGCGCGGCACCATGACGCGCACCGCCACCCAGCCGGCCTTGCCGAGCGGGGAGATGGTCGGACCCTCGCGGCCCGGGGCGAGCTCGCTCGCCCGGGCGAGGTGCCTCTCCTCGATGTCGTAGTCCATCATCACGAAGCTGCGCGCCACCAGCACGCCCTCGATCCGGCGGCGGAAGATCTCGAAGTCGTCGGGCACCTCGCCGCCGCGGGTGATGAGGACCGCCTGCGAGTCGAGGATCACGTCCCCGAAGGTCTCGAGCCCGGCGGCCCGCAGCGTCGACCCGGTCTCGACGACGTCGGCGATCACGTCGGCCACGCCGAGCTGGATGCTGGTCTCCACCGCGCCGTCGAGGCGGGTGACGGTGGCGTCGACGCCGTGGCGGAAGAGGTAGTCCTCCACCACGCCGACGTACGACGTCGCGATGCGCAGGCCGTCGAGGTCCTGCAGCGAGGAGTAGCGCCCGATGGGGCCGGCGAAGTGGAAGCGCGAGCGCCCGAACCCGAGGTTCATCACCTCGTCGGCCTTGGCGCCGGAGTCGAGGAGCAGGTCGCGGCCGGTGATGCCGGCGTCGAGCGTGCCCTCGCCGACGTAGAGCGCGATGTCGCGCGGACGGAGGTAGAAGAACTCGACGTCGTTCTCGGTGTCGACGAGCGCGAGCTCCTTGGAGTCGGTGCGCTGGCGGTAGCCCGACTCCCGCAGGATCTCGGTCGCGGCCAGGGACAACGACCCCTTGTTCGGGACGGCGATGCGGAGGGTCATGGCGTGCTCACTGGGGTCACAGGTGGGCGTAGACGTCGTCGAGGGTCAGTCCGGAGGCGAGCATGAGCACCTGCGCGTGGTAGAGCAGCTGGCTGATCTCCAGCGCCGTCGCGTCCTTGCCCTCGTGCTCGGCGGCCATCCAGGATTCGGCGGCCTCCTCGAGCAGCTTCTTGCCGATCGCATGGATGCCGGCGTCGAGCTGCTGCACGGTGCCGGACCCCTCGGGGCGCTCCGCGGCCTTGGTGGACAGCTCTGCCCACAGGTCCTCGAACGTCTTCACGAGGAGCAAGCCTAGGTGCTGGGGCACCCGGTGCCGCCCACCGGCCCGGAGCGCGGACCGGCTAGCCCGCCCGCACCGCCCGCACCACGCGGGCGGTGTCGAGCGCGGCGGCCGTCGCCTCCCAGCCCTTGTCCTCGGCGGATCCCTCGAGGCCGGCGCGGTCGAGCGCCTGCTCCTCGGTGTCACAGGTGAGGACGCCGAAGCCCACCGGCACCGCGTGGTCCACGCTGACCTGGGTGAGGCCGTCGGTGGCGGCCGAGCAGACGTAGTCGAAGTGCGGCGTGCCGCCGCGGATGACGACGCCGAGGGCCACGACGGCGTCGTACCCCGCCTGCGCGAGCGCCGCCGCCACCACCGGCAGCTCGAAGGTGCCCGGCACGCGGATGACCTCCGGATCCTTGACGCCGTACGCCGCCAGCGCGCGCTCGGCGCCGCCGACGAGTCCGTCCATCACCTGGGTGTGCCAGCTCGCCGCGACCACCGCGACCCTGAGGTCACCGGCGTCGAAGGGCTGCGAGGTGGGTGCTCCGGCTCCGCTCATGCGGTCTCTCCTTGCTCGGGGTGCTCGGCCTGGTGGTCGGTGGCGACCGGCGGCAGGTCGACCACGGGGAGGTGGTGACCCATCCGCTCGGCCTTGGTGCGGAGGTAGGCCCGGTTGTGCTCGGTCGGGTGGATGGCGAGGGGGACGCGCTCGGCCACGTGGATGCCGAAGTCCTCCAGGCTCTCCGTCTTGTCCGGGTTGTTGGTCATCAGTCGCACCGACTCGATGCCGAGGTCGCGCAGCACCTGCGTCGCGGTGCCGTAGTGGCGGGCGTCGGCGGGCAGGCCGAGGTCGAGGTTGGCGTCGACGGTGTCGCGGCCGCCGTCCTGCAGCTGGTAGGCCTGCAGCTTGGCGACGAGGCCGATGCCGCGTCCCTCGTGGCCGCGGAGGTAGACCACCACTCCCCTGCCCTCGGCGACGATCGCCCGCAGCGCCTCGTCGAGCTGGGGACCGCAGTCGCAACGCTCGCTGCCGAAGACGTCGCCGGTCAGGCACTCGCTGTGGACGCGGGTCAGCACCGGCTCGCCGTTCGCGACGGCGCCCGCCACGTCGCCGTACGCCAGCGCGACGTGCTCGCTGTCGTCGATGGTGATCCGGTAGCCGTAGGCGGTGAACTCGCCGTGCCGGGTGGGCAGCCGGGTCTCGGCGACGCGCTCGACGTGGCGCTCGTGGCGGCGGCGGTAGCGCACCAGGTCCTCGATCGAGATCATCGCGAGGCCGTGCTCGTCGGCGAACTCCCGCAGCTCCGGGGACCGCTTCATCGTGCCGTCGTCGTTGACGACCTCGACGAGCACGCCCGCGGGCGTGAGGCCGGCCAGCCGGGCGAGGTCGACCGCTGCCTCGGTGTGCCCGCGGCGCACCAGCACACCGCCCTCGCGGTAGCGCAGCGGGAACACGTGGCCCGGACGGGTGAGCTCCCACGGCTCGGTCGCGGAGTCGGCCAGGGTCCGCGCGGTGCGGGCGCGGTCGGCGGCGCTGATCCCGGTGGAGACGCCGTCGCGGGCGTCGACGGAGATCGTGTAGGCCGTGCGCAGCTTGTCCTTGTTGTGGGGCGTCATCAGCGGGATCTCGAGCCGCTCGAGCATGTCGCCCGGCATCGGCACGCAGATGACGCCGCTGGAGTGGCGGACGGTGAAGGCCATCAGCTCGGGGGTCGCCTTCGCGGCGGCGAAGATGATGTCGCCCTCGTTCTCCCGGTCCTCGTCGTCCACCACGACGACGGCCTTGCCGGCGGCGATGTCGGCGACGGCCTGCTCCACCGAGTCGAGGCGCACGCGGTCGGGCGCGCTCATGCCGACACCGCCTCGGCGCTTCGGTCGGCGTCCGTCGTGTCGACGACGGTGCGGCTGGCCCGCACCCACACGAAGAACCCGATGACCACGAAGACGGCGTAGACGAGGTACATGCCGGCGGTCGGGTAGTAGCCGGCCTGCACCAGCGTCGTCACGCCGACGACGTCGACGAGGATCCAGATGAGCCAGAACTCCACCCAGCCGCGGGCCATGCCGTAGGTCGCGAGCATCGAGCCGGTGAGGATCCACGCCTCGGTGACCGGGCCCCAGGAGCCCAGCACCTGGGTCAGGAGGACGTACGCCGCTGCGTAGCCCACGACGCCGAGCACGAGCAGCTGGACCCGCTCGGCGCCGGTCGCCCAGCGGGGTGCGATGGCGCCGCCGTCGGACGCGCCACCGTGGCGGCGCAGCTGGGTCCAGCGCCACCAGCCGTAGAGGGACACCGCGGCGAAGAAGACCTGGCGGCCGGCCTGGCCCCACAGGGGTTCGTCGATCTGGCCGGAGAGCTCACCGGTGGCGAAGACGGTGAAGAGCAGGACGTTGCCGATCAGGCCGATCGGCCAGGCCCACACGAGTCGCTTCATGCCGAGGATCGCGCTGGCGAGGCCGAAGGCGTTGCCGATGACCTCGCGGGCACCCAGCTCTCCGCCGCCCGGCACCGGGATCGTGCCGTGGATGAGCCATTCGAGCAGGTCCATCATTCTTCCTCGTCGTTCTCGGGGGCGTGGGTGCTGCCGGAGGTCGGGGTGTAGGCGCCGAGCAGCTTCTCGACGTGCTTGGCGATGACGTCGGCCTCGAGGTTGACCAGGTCGCCGACGCGGCGGCTGCCGAGCGTCGTGCGGGCGAGGGTCTCGGGGATGAGGCTGACGGTGAAGCTGTCCTCCCGGGCCTCGACGACCGTCAGGCTGACGCCGTCGACGGTGATCGAGCCCTTGTCGACGAGGTAGCGGTCGAGGTCGCCGGGCAGGGAGATCTCCACGACGTCCCAGTGCTCGCTCGGGGTGCGGGCGAGGACCTCGCCGACGCCGTCGACGTGACCCTGGACGATGTGGCCGCCGAGGCGCTTGTCGACGGTGACGGCACGCTCGAGGTTGACCCGGTCGCCGGGGGCGACGCCACGCAGCGACGTCTTGTCGAGCGTCTCCTGCATGAGGTCGGCGGTCCAGCGCCCTTCGCCGAGCTCGGACACGGTGAGGCAGCACCCGTTGACGGAGATGGAGTCGCCGAGCCCGGTGCCCTCGAGCACCGTCGCGGCCTGGACGGTGAGCCGGATGGCGTCACCCTGGTCGACGACCTCGGCGACGGTGCCGAGCTCCTCGACGATCCCGGTGAACATTCAGGGCCTCCTGTGGGGGGTCGTCTGGGGGGTCATCTGGGGGGTCATGGTGAGGCGGACGTTGGTGTCCTCGCCGTCATGGCCCTGCAGCACGTGCACGTCCGCGACGTGGAGGTGGACGGCACCGGCGATGGTGGTGATGCCGAGGTCGGCGACGGCGCTGGAGCCCGCGCCCACCAGCATCGGGGCGACGTAGGCGACGACCTCGTCGACCAACCCGGCCGCGAGGAACGCGCGGGCGACGGTGGGGCCGCCCTCGAGGAACACGTGCTGGCGGTCCATGGCGAAGAGGGTGTCGAGCGCCTCGCGCGGGTCGCGGGTGCGCAGGTGCACCGTCTCGGCGCGGTCGTTGAGGATCCGGCGGTCGGGTGCGAGGTCGCGCAGGCCCATCACGGCGCGCAACGGCTGGTGCGCCACGGGCTCGTCGACCTCGTCGCGGACGGTCAGCTCGGGGTCGTCGACCTCGACGGTGCTCGTGCCGACGAGCATCGTGTCGCAGAGCCCGCGCAGTCGGTGGGTATCGAGGCGGGCGGCGCGGCTGGACACCCAGCGGCTGGTGCCGTCGGCGGCGGCGCTGCGCCCGTCGAGGGTGGTGGCGAACTTCCAGGTGACGAACGGGCGGCCGTGCTCGAGGGCGAAGGTCCACGTGCGGTTGACGGCCTGGGCGTCCTCGGCGAGCAGCCCGGACTCCACCTCGATGCCGGCCTCGCGCAGGCGCGCGGCACCACCGACGGCGACCGGGTTGGTGTCGGCCTGGGCGAACACGACGCGGCGTACGCCCGCGGCGACCAAGGCCTCCGAGCAGGGACCGGTGCGGCCGGTGTGGTTGCACGGCTCGAGCGTGACGACGGCGGTCGTGCCCCGGGCGGCGTCACCGGCCTCGCGCAGCGCCTCGACCTCGGCGTGCGGTCCGCCCGCGCCACGGTGGAAGCCCTCGGCGACCGTCGTGCCGTCCGGTGCGAGGAGCACGCACCCGACGCGGGGGTTGGGGCCCAGTGGCACGCCCGGCGTGACGGCGAGCGCCAGCGCGCGCCGCATGGCGCTGTGCTCTGCCTCGCTGGTCGTCATCTCCGCCTCCGGTCCGGGTGGGACTCAGGGGGGCGGGCGACGGGGCACTCCCCCGCGGAACGCGAGGGATGGCGTGCGAGCCGTCAGCGTGCACTTCTCATCCGGACTATGACCGTCGGTCCAGGATTTGCACCTGGTCAACCGGCCACTGGCTGTGGTCGGGTCGCGGACTGTGACCGCCGGTGCGGATTTCCACCGCCCCCAGAGCACGCAAGCTCTTCGTGGTCGCAACCATGCCACAGCGCGCGCCATTCCCTCACCGGTGTCCGCCGGTGACGTGCGCAACACCTGCCGAGGGGCCGGACGGCGGTCGTTGCCACCGGCGCGCTGGTGCGGACCGGGGTCAGACCTGGTCGAGGAACCGGTCGAAGACCCGCGCGCCGAACTCGAGCGCGTCGACCGGTACCCGCTCGTCGACGCCGTGGAACAGCGCGGTGAAGTCGAGGTCGGCGGGCAGGCGCAGCGGCGCGAAGCCGTAGGAGCGCATGCCGAGCTTGCGGAAGTGCTTGGCGTCGGTGCCGCCGCTCATCGTGTAGGGCGCCACGAGCGCGTCGGGGTCCTCGGCCAGCAGGCTGCGGGTCATCGCGTCGACCAGGTCACCGTCGTACGGCGTCTCCCACGGCTGCTGGTGGGACTCGAAGTCGAACTCGATGCCGGCGCCGGCCAGCTCGCGCAGCGTCGCGAAGAACTCGTCCTCGTAGCCCGGCAGGAAGCGACCGTCCACGGTCGCCTGCGCGTCGGTGGGGATGACGTTGGTCTTGTAGCCGGCCCGCAGCATCGTCGGGTTGGCGGTGTTGCGGATGACCGCGCCGAGCATCCGGGCGGCGTCGCCGAACTCCTCGACGAGTGCCTCGGCGTTGTCGGGCGTGGCCTCGGTGCCGGCGAGCTCCCCGACGGTCGCGAGCAGCACCTCCATGGTCGGCGTGAGCCGCACCGGCCACTGGTGGGCGCCGATCCGGGCCACCGCGCCGGCGAGCCGGGTGACGGCGTTGTCGTCGTTCATCATCGAGCCGTGGCCTGCCCGGCCGCGTGCGGTGAGGCGCATCCACGCCATCCCCTTCTCGGCGGCCTCGATGAGGTAGACCCGACGTCCACGCACCGTGGCCGAGAAGCCGCCGACCTCACCGACGGCCTCGGTGCAGTCGGCGAACCAGTCGGCGTGCTGCTCGACGAGGATCTTCGCGCCGTGGCCCCCGCCCGCCTCCTCGTCGGCGGTGAAGCAGAGCACCACCTCGCGACCGGGTGCTGCGTCCGCAGCCGCCCGGGCGCGCACGACGCTGAGCAGCATCGCGTCGAAGTCCTTCATGTCGACCGCGCCGCGGCCCCAGACCTGGCCGTCCTTGATCTCCCCGGCGAACGGGTCGACCTGCCAGTCCGACGCCTCGGCGGGTACGACGTCGAGGTGGCCGTGGAGCAGCAGGGGCGCCCGGCCGTCGCCACCGCCCCAGCGCGCCACGACGTTCGCCCGCCCCGGCCGGCCCTCGATGATCTCGGCCTCGATGCCGACCTCGTCGAGCAGCGCGGCGACGTGCTCGGCCGCCTTGCGCTCCCCCGGACCGTCGTCGGTGCCGTAGTTGGACGTGTCGATCCCGATGAGGTCCTGGCACAGCTGGACGACCTCCGCAGCGGGGTCGTAGGAGCGGTCGTTCGAGCGGTCCTGGGGCGCCTGTTCCATGCCGTCCATCCTGCCCCACGAGCGCGCACCTGCCCCGATTCGTTGGCGCGGAACTGCTTTGCTACTGTTCTCCAGCACTCGTCCGGGTGGCGGAATTGGCAGACGCGCTAGCTTGAGGTGCTAGTGCCCGTATTAGGGCGTGGGGGTTCAAGTCCCCCCTCGGACACAGAAGAAGAACCCCAGGTCGACGACCTGGGGTTCTTCTGCTTCCTCGGCTCAGTCGTCGAACGCGTCGACCACCGCCCGGTCGATGGTCTGCACGGGACCGGTGAACCACTTCTTCGCCGACGTCGTCCACCACAGGCCGAGGAGGAGCAGCACGCCGAGCACCATGAGCGGCGCGTAGTTCACCGCCGCCCAGTCGAACTCCTCGCGCCAGGGCGCCCCGAACGGCGAGGTCGGGAGCATGAGCATGAAACCGACGACGACGATCTCGATCACGGCGACCGGGTTCATCCACTTGTACTTGCGACCGTTGTTCCAGCTCCCCACCTCGAACGAGTCACCGGCACGCCACCGCAGGAAGATCGGGACCGCGAAGGAGAAGTAGAGGCCGATGACCGAGACCGACGTGACCGCGTAGAACGCCGTCGGGATGCCGTTGACCGACTTGAGCGCCGGGAGGGTGATGATCGCGCCCAGCACGGCGGCGAAGATCACGGCGTTGGCCGGGGTCCGCTGGGAGTTGACCTTGGACCAGTACCGCGAGCCGGGGACGGCGCGGTCGCGGCTGAAGGCGAACATCATCCGCGACGTCGACGTCAGGCAGGCCGTCGCGCAGAAGAGCTGGGCGCAGGACGAGATGAACAGCAGCAGGCCGCCCCACGTCGAGCCCAGGGCCGTGTCGAAGATGTAGGCGACACCACCGGCGGGGATGCTCGCGTAGTCGGGGGCCCCGTCGACCTGCGGGATGGCGAAGGTGACCGCGAGCAGCAGGATGTAGCCACCGACGGCGGAGTAGAAGATCGACTGCCAGATGCCCCTCGCGGCCGTCTTGGCGGCGCCCTGGGTCTCCTCGGACAGGTGCACCGAGGCGTCGAACCCGGTGATCGTGTACTGGGTGAGGATGAAGCCGAACGGGATGATCGCCAGGAAGAACGTGAGGCTGCTCGTCGACCCGTCGGACCAGCCCGAGCCGTTGTAGGTGTCGGTGAAGACCTGCGAGACGCTGAGGTGCTGGTCGGGCACGATGATCAGCACGAGCACGAGGACCGCGGCGCCGACGACGTGCCACCACACCGAGACGTTGTTGATCAGCGCCAGCAGGTGGCTGGAGAAGATGTTGACCACCGTGATGAACGCCAGGATCACGAGGAAGATCACGAAGACCACGTTGAGCGAGAACTCGTCCTGCCAGCCCCAGGCCAGGAACGTCAGGTGGAAGAAGGTCGCGCACCCGTACGCCACCGACGCGGTCACCGCCACGAGGCCGATCAGGTTCAGCCAGCCGGTGAAGAACCCGGCCGCGGGGCCCCCGAGCTTGGAGGCCCAGTAGTAGATGCCGCCCGAGGTCGGCATCGCCGAGACGAGCTCGGACATCGTGAAGCCGATGATCAGGATGAAAGCCGAGATGATCGGCCAGGACCACGAGATCGAGATCGGCCCGCCGTTCGCGATGCCGGCGCCGTACGTCGTCAGACAGCCGGCGAGGATCGAGATGATCGAGAACGAGATTGCGAAGTTCGAGAAGCCCGACCACGTTCGGCTGAGCTCTTGCGAGTACCCGAGCTTGGCGAGGTGCTTCTCGTCGTCGGTGAGCTCTGCGACGTCGTGAGCCGGGACCGGCTCGTGTGCTTCGGGCATGGAGGCCCCTCCGATCAGGCGATCGTGCGAATGTGAACCGGACGCTAGACCCGGCCCGATTCGGGTGTAAATACGTAGCCGAAAAAATGGTATGAACTCAGACCATTGGATCTCGGCGCCGATTGACGCCGGCCGTCGCCGCCCGAAGGATGAAGTCGTGACCGCCTCCCCCGCCCCGCACCTGCCCGAGGCGGTCCTGCGGCCGGTGCGCGGCCACCACGCGTTCGAGGCGTGCGTGGAGCAGCTCGCGACCGCGATCCGACTGGGGGTCTACCCGCTCGGGTCCACCCTGCCGCCCGAGCGCGAGCTCGCCGCCATCCTCCACGTCTCCCGGGCGACGCTCCGCGAGGCGATGGCCGCCCTGCGCGAGGCCGGGCTGGTCCAGACCACGCGCGGCCGCGGCGGCGGCACCGTCGTCACGCTGAAGCCCCGGACGCCGCCGGCCCGGCGCGCCGCCCGGATCTCCGCGGCCCGACGCAGCGAGTGGCTGGATGCGCTGGAGTTCCGCCGGATCGTCGAGTCCGGCGCGGCGTACCTCGCGGCGAGCGCCACGCTCGACGAGGAGCAGCGGAGTCAGCTCGAGCGGGCGCACGCCGAGGTCGCTGCTGCCGGCAAGGCAGCGCAGCACCGGCAGGCGGACTCGCGGTTCCACCTGACGATCGCGTCGCTTTCCGGTTCACCGCGGACCGTCGAGGCGGTGACGTCCGTGCAGGCGACGCTGCACGAGATGCTGCTGGCCATCCCGGTGCTCGGCACCAACATCGCCCACTCGGACCGGCAGCACGCCGCGCTCGTGCGGGCCATCGAGTCCGGCAACGCCGAGCGGGCGCGCAAGACCATGGAGCACCACTGCGACGACACGGCTGCGCTCCTGCGGGGCCTCCTCGTCTGAGCTCGTCCCACCACCACCCGACCGGACCCGACCGGACCGCAAGCAAGGAGACGACGTGAGCACACGCAACGACCGGCACCTCACCATGGAGGGGCTCCGCCAGCGCATCGACGCAGGCGACGTCGACACCGTGGTCCTCGCGTTCACCGACATGCAGGGCCGTCTGCAGGGCAAGCGGCTGCACGGCCGCTACTTCCTCGACCACGTGGTCGGGCACGGCACGGAGGGCTGCAACTACCTCCTCGCCGTCGACGTCGACATGAACACCGTCGCCGGCTACGCGATGACGTCGTGGGAGCAGGGCTACGGCGACATGGAGTTCGTCATGGACGAGCAGACCATCCGGTTGCTGCCGTGGCTGCCCGCCACTGCCATGGTCCAGTGCGACCTCGAGTGGACCGACCACCGCCCGGTCCTCGCGAGCCCCCGCGCGATCCTCAAGGCGCAGCTCGCACGCCTCGCCGAGCGGGGTTTCGCGGCACTCGCCGGCACCGAGCTGGAGCTGGTGATCTACGACGACTCCTATGAGGAGGCCCACCGCAAGCGCTACCGCGACCTGACGCCCGCCAACCAGTACAACGTCGACTACTCGATCCTGGGCACCACCCGCGTCGAACCGCTGCTGCGCGACATCCGCAACCACATGTACGCCGCGGGTCTCGACGTCGAGGGCGCGAAGGGCGAGTGCAACTTCGGCCAGCACGAGGTCGGGTTCCTGTACGCCGACGCGCTGACCACGGCCGACAACCACGCCGTCTACAAGAACGCCGCCAAGGAGATCGCCGCCCAGCACGGCAGGTCCGTGACGTTCATGGCCAAGCCCAACGAGCGCGAGGGCAGCTCCTGCCACATCCACCTGTCGCTGCGCGGCGCGGACGGCGAGCTGGTGTTCTGGGACGACGCGAGCCGACGACGTACGCCGCTCTACGACAGCTTCATCGCCGGCGTGCTGGCGACGGTCGCCGACTTCACGCTCCTGTTCGCGCCCAACATCAACTCCTACAAGCGCTTCGCCGACGGCTCGTTCGCGCCGACCACGATCGGCTGGGGCCTGGACAACCGCACGTGCGCCGTGCGCCTGGTCGGGTCGGGTCCCGGCGCGCGGATGGAGAACCGCATCCCCGGCGCCGATGCCAACCCCTACCTCGCGCTGGCCGCGATGATCGCCGGCGGGCTGCACGGCATCGAGGAGGAGCTCGAGCTCGAGCCGGAGCTGACGGGCAACGCGTACGCCTCGGACAAGCCCCGGGTGCCCGGCACGCTGGCGGCGGCGCGTGAGGCGTTCCACACCTCCGACGTCGCCCGGGCYGCCCTGGGCGACGAGGTCGTCGACCACTACGCCAACATGGCCGACGTCGAGCTGGCCGCCTACAACGCCGCCGTCACCGACTGGGAACTCATGCGCGGATTCGAGAGGCTCTGATGTCCACCCTGATCAACCCGAGCACCGGAGTGGAGCTCGACGTCTCCCCCGCCTCCGCGACCCTCGAGGAGGCCGACGCCGTCATCGCCCGGGCGCACGACGCGTTCCCGGCGTGGCGCGACGTGGCCCCCGGCGAGCGCGCGCGGCTCCTGCGGGCGTTCGCGGCCCTCGTCGACGAGCACCTCGAGGAGCTGGCGCAGCTCGAGGTGCTCAACGCCGGGCACACGATCGGCAACGCGCGGTGGGAGGCAGGCAACGTCCGCGACTGCCTCAACTACTACTCCGCCGCCCCGGAGCGGCTCTTCGGGCGGCAGATCCCGGTGCCCGGCGGCACGGACGTGACGTTCCACGAGCCGCTCGGCGTGGTGGGCATCATCGTGCCCTGGAACTTCCCGATGCCCATCGCGGCGTGGGGGTTCGCGCCCGCGCTCGCCGCCGGCAACACAGTCGTCCTCAAGCCGGCGGAGCTGACCCCCCTCACGGCGATCCGCATCGGGGAGCTGGCCGTCGAGGCCGGCCTGCCCGAGGGTGTCCTCAACGTCGTCCCGGGCAAGGGATCGGTCGTCGGCGAGCGGTTCGTCACCCACCCGCTCGTCCGAAAGGTCTGCTTCACCGGGTCCACCACGGTCGGCAAGCGGATCATGGCCGGCTGCGCCGACCAGGTGAAGCGGGTGACCCTCGAGCTCGGCGGCAAGAGCGCGAACATCGTCTTCGCCGACACCGACGTCGCGGCGGCCGCGGCCAGCGCGCCGTACGCCGTGTTCGACAACGCCGGTCAGGACTGCTGCGCGCGCTCGCGGATCCTCGTGCAGCGATCGGCGTACGACGAGTTCGTCGGTCGGCTCGAGACCGCCGTCAAGGCGCTGCGGGTGATCGACCCCGCCGACGAGCAGAGCGAGATGGGCCCGATGGTCTCCGCCGGCCAGCGCGACTCCGTGCAGGCCTACCTCGACGGTGCCACCGTCGCGTTCACCGGCAGCGTCCCCGACGGGCCGGGGTGGTGGCTGCCGCCGACCGTCGTGGAGTCGAGCGACACCACCGAGGCGGTGTGGCGCGAGGAGGTCTTCGGCCCGGTCGTGGCCGTGATGGCCTTCGACGACGAGGAGGAGGCGATCGCCCTGGCCAACGACACCGAGTACGGCCTGTCCGGCTCGATCTTCACCTCCGACGTCGGCCGGGCCCTGCGGGTCGCCCGGCGCGTCGAGGCCGGCAACCTCTCGGTCAACAGCCACTCCGCCGTGCGCTACTGGACGCCGTTCGGCGGCTACAAGCAGTCCGGCCTCGGCCGCGAGCTCGGCCCCGACGCGCCGAACGCGTTCACCGAGGAGAAGAACGTCTTCATCGCCCACTGATCCACCGAGATCCCCCCTGAAAGGCAAGGAACACCCCATGGCAGGACGCATCGAGGGCCGCACGGCCGTCGTCACCGGTGGCTGCAGCGGCATCGGTCTGGCGACCGTACGACGCTTCGTCGAGGAGGGCGCCCGGGTCGTCATCGGCGACATCGACGACGCCGCCGGCGCAGCGCTGGCCGCTGAGCTCGGCGGCCCCGACGCGGTGACGTACGTCCACGTCGACGTGACCTCCAAGGACGAGGTCGACGCGCTCTTCAGGACGGCCAAGGACACCTACGGCTCGGTCGACATCGCCTTCAACAACGCCGGCATCTCGCCGCCGGAGGACGACTCGATCCTCGACACGGACCTCGACGCGTGGCGCAAGGTGCAGGAGGTCAACCTCACCAGCGTCTACCTGTGCTGCAAGGCCGCGCTGCCCTACATGCTCGAGCAGAAGCGCGGCTCCATCATCAACACCGCGTCCTTCGTGGCGGTCATGGGCGCCGCGACGTCGCAGATCTCCTACTCCGCCTCCAAGGGCGGCGTCCTGTCGATGTCGCGCGAGCTCGGCGTGCAGTTCGCTCGCGAGGGCGTGCGCGTCAACGCCCTCTGCCCCGGCCCGGTCAACACCCCGCTGCTCAAGGAGCTCTTCGCCAGCGACGCCGAGCGGGCCGCCCGGCGGCTGGTGCACGTGCCGATGGGGCGCTTCGGCGAGCCGGAGGAGATGGCCAACGCGGTGCTGTTCCTCGCCTCCGACGAGTCGAGCTTCATGACCGCGAACACCTTCCTCGTCGACGGCGGCATCTCGGGCGCCTACGTCACCCCGGTCTGAGGCCCGAGGTGGGTGGGGCTCCGGTCGTCGGGCTGACGACCTACCGCGAGGTCGCGGCGTGGGGCGTGTGGAACGCCCGCGCCGACCTGCTGCCCACGGAGTACGCCGCCTCGGTCGAGGCCGCGGGCGGCGTGCCCCTGCTGCTCCCTCCCGTTGCCACGCCGGGTGCCGCGGCCCGGGTGGTGTCGCGGATCGACGCGCTCGTCGTCGCGGGCGGCGCGGACGTCGACCCGGACCGCTACGGCGCGCAGCCGCACGCCCGCACGGCGGGCTGGCGACCGGACCGCGACGCCTGGGAGCTGGCGCTGCTGGACGCCGCCGAGGAGGCGGGGCTGCCGGTGCTGGGGATCTGCCGCGGCATGCAGCTCATGGCCGTCCACGCGGGCGGGTCGCTCGACCAGCACACGCCGGACCTGGTCGGTCACGAGACGCACTCGCCCGGCGGGGACGCCTACGGCTCGATCGACGTGGCGACCGAGTCGGGATCGCGGCTGGCCGCGCTCGTCGGCGCCAGCGTCGAGGTCAGCTGCCACCACCACCAGTCGGTGGCCACGCACCCCGGCTTCACCGCGGTGGCGCGGGCGGCCGACGGGACCCTGGAGGCGATGGAATCGGCCGGCGACCGCTGGCGCCTGGCCGTCCAGTGGCACCCGGAGACCCGCGTCGAGATCGGGCTGATGGCGGGACTGGTCGCTGCCGCCCGCGACTGGGCCGAGGAGACTGACGGGGCCGCGCGGGGGCGCTAGCGTGCGGGGGTGGAGCGGCCCAGCCCGTCGATGGGGTTGACCCCCCGGCTGGAGGCGCGGCCGGGGTTGCGACTGCTGTCCTACCTCTCGCTCCTGCCGGCGAGCGCCGTGGAGCTCGACGCGACCATCGACCGGGCAGTCGTCGACAACCCGCTGCTGGAGCGCGTCCCGTGGCGGGCCTGCCCGACGTGCGGGCTCGCGACGGCGGGCGATCGGTGCCCGGCCTGCGCCACCGCCCGCTGGCAGGTCGAGCCCGTCGCCGCTCCGGACTGGCGGACCGAGCTGCTCGGCGACGCAGCCGCGGAGCTGCCGACCGGGCTGCGGCCCGCCCTCGAGCTCGTGGTCGCCGCCCTCGACGACCACGGCCTGCTCCCCGTCGCGCCCGATCTCGACCCGGAGACGCTCGCTGCGGTGCTGGTGGGAGTCCGCACGGCCGGCCCACCCGGCATCGCTGCGGCGTCCCCGGTCGACTGCGTGCGCGTGCAGGCGGCCGCCCTGGTCGAGGACGGACGCGCATCGGCGCTCGTGTGCGAGGTCGCCGATCACTGGCTGCCGGAGGTGGCCGAGGAGCGCTACCTCGAGGTCGCCGCCGCTGTCGGGGTGCACGAGTCGGAGGTCCGCGCCGCCGTCGACGTGCTGCGCGCGGACACGACGCCGTACGTCGCGCTGCCGGGTGGCCCGACCAGGAGCGCGGCCACCGACGTCGTCTTCACGCACCCCGACGCGGACGGCCCGGTGGTCGCCCACGTCGCCGACGCGGCCTCGGCCGGGCTCGGCATGGTTCCCGACCTGCTCCCGGGCTCACCGGACGCCCGTGCCTGGCTGGCGCCCCACCGGGCGGCCGCCTCACGACTGCTGGCCGCGGTCTCGGCCCGGGGACACATGCTCCAGCGGGTGGCCGACCAGCTCGCCCTCCGCCAGCACGACTTCATCCTCCACGGCCCGTCCCGCCACCTCCCCCTGCGACGCCACGAGGTGGCGGTGGCCCTCTCGGTCCACCCCTCGACGGTCGGTCGCGTGGTCAGCGGCAAGCTCGCCCGCTGCCCGGACGGCCGACTCGTGCCCCTGTCCGGGTTCTTCGGCTCCGTGGAGTCGAACCGCGTCCGGGTGGCGGCCGCTCTGGCGGCGCACCCCGGCGCCACCGACCGGGAGGTGGCCGCCGTGCTGAGCCGCGAGGGCACGACGATCGCGCGACGGACGGTCGCGAAGTATCGCTCGCTCTCGGCGAACCCGGCTTCGCCCGCGCGCTGACCCCGCCCTGCCTCGGGCGAACGCCGGTTCGCGCCGCCACGACCGGCGTGCGCTTGCGGGCGGTGGCACGGAACTTGCATGGAGAGGGGCAGAGCCACCGACCGAGAGGGGACCCCCCATGCACGACATCGACCGCGCCATGTTCGAGCTCAGCGGCGAGACCGGCGAGACCGGCGAGACCGGTTACGAGACCTACGAAGCAGCCCAGGAGCACGAGGCCGCCCAGGAGTACGAGTCCTTCGAGGCGGGCCACGAGGCCGAGGCCATGGAGATGGAGATGGCCGGTCGGCTGCTCGAGGTGAGCGGCGAGGAGGAGCTCGAGGACTTCCTCGGCAGCCTCGTGCGCTCGGCCACATCGGCGGCGCGCAGCTTCGCCGGCTCGGCCGCGGGCCAGGCGCTCGGTGGGGTCCTGAAGAACGCCGCCCGCCAGGTCCTGCCCCAGGTGGGCGGCATCGTCGGCTCGGCGCTCGGCGGCGGCACCGGCAGCCAGCTCGGGACCGCCGCCGGGCGGTGGCTCGGCAGCCGGTTCGAGCTCGAGGCCATGTCGCAGGAGGACCGCGAGTTCGAGGTCGCGCGCGCGTTCGTGCGCACCGCGCAGGACGCCGCCCGCATTGCCGCGCGCAACCGGACACTGCCCCCGTCGCAGGCCGCGACCCAGGCCGTCGTCACGGCGGCCGGTCGCCACCTCCCCGGCCTGGTCCCGGTCGTCGCTCGCGGCGACCTGGCGGGCCGCCGTACGTCCGGGCGCTGGGTGCGCCAGGGCCGACGCATCGTCATCTACGGCGCATGAACGCCACGAGCACCGCACCGCACCGTCCCGTCACCGAAGGAGTCAACCGATGAGTGTCCATGAATCGTTCGAGTGGGAGCAGCCCGAGCTGCACGAGTCCTACGAGTGGGAGCAGCCCGAGCTGCACGAGTCCTACGAGTGGGAGCAGCCCGAGACCTTCGAGTCCCACGAGCTCTCCGGCGAGCTGCACGAGGGTCTGGAGCTCGAGCTCGCCCAGGAGCTGCTCGAGATCACCAACGAGGCCGAGCTCGAGGAGTTCCTCGGCAAGCTCGTGCGCGGTGTCGCGCGCGGGGCCGGCTCGTTCATGAAGTCCAGCGTCGGCAGGGCCGTCGGAGGGGTCCTGCGCAGCGTCGCCAAGACCGCGCTCCCGATGGTCGGCTCGGCCCTCGGCTCCTTCGTCGCTCCCGGCATCGGCACGGCCCTCGGCGGGAAGCTCGGCAGCATGGCCGCCAAGCTCCTCGAGGCCGAGGAGCGCGAGACAATGGGCGAGGCCGAGGCCGAGCTGGAGGCTGCGCGCCGCTACGTGCGCTGGGCCAACGGCACCGTCCGCAGGGCGATGCGCGCCCCGTACGGCGTGCCGCCGCGCACCGTCGCCCGCAGCGCCGCCGTCTCCTCGGCCCGCCGCTACGCGCCGACGCTGCTGCGCCCCACCAACGGCCGTCGGAGCCAGTGGCGCTCACGTCGTGCTCCGGGGTGGAACGCCCCGGCCTGGGAGCCCGGGGGCTACCGCCAGGCGCACACCTGCTCGTGCGGTGCCCAGCACGGCCAGGGCGACCCGTCCGGCGGGTCGGGAGGCTTCGAACCCTTCGACGACGACGGCTCCGCGTCCATGGAGAGCCACGAGGCGTTCGAGTCGCACGAGTCGCACGAGGCCCAGCTGGTCGGGGGGGCGGGGGGCCGCTGGTACCGGCGCGGCAACCGGATCGTGCTGGTCGGGGCCTGAGGTCGACATGACCGAGCCCAGGCTGCCCGGCGGTGCGGTCCTCCTGGAGATGGAGGCCCGCGGGCTGCTGGCGCGCCTCAACCAGATCCGGCCGTTGGCGCTGCACGAGACGATGGTGCCCGCGGCCGCGTTGCCGCCGCGGGCGGCCCTCGACATCGAGCGGTTCCTGCACACCGGCCGGACCGTGCTGCGGCGGCGGGTGGAGGACTACCTGGCGTGGCTGCGCGGGCCGGGTCGGCAGGCGCCCCCCGCCGAGCAGCAGCACCGCTTCGTGCTGATCCGGATGCGCTTCAACTCCATCCTGAGCCAGCTGGACATGTTCACCGAGGTGGTCACGCAGCGCAGCGAGGCGCGCACGGGCACGTGGCTGTCCGGGCTCGACGTGCTGGCCGACGACGCCCTCCGGATCACCCCGCTCGTGCCCGACCCGCCCCCGGCGGTCTGCTACCTGGCCCGCGGTCCGGGCGCCGCGATCCGGCGCGCGCGGACCAAGATGCCCGGCGGCGACCTCAGCCCGGCCGCGATCATCCGCATCCCCCGGGAGCGGATGGTCGGCCACGGCATCGCCTCCTCCCTCGTCCACGAGGTCGGGCACCAGGGCGCTGCCCTCCTCGGTCTCGTCGAGAGCCTCCGCAAGGACCTCGCCGCGCGTCGACCGGCCGGCGCGAGGGAGCAGGCCGTGTGGCGCAGCTGGGAGCGATGGATCTCCGAGATCGTCGCCGACCTGTGGTCCGTCGCGACGCTGGGGATCTCCTCGACGCTCGGGCTGCTCGCCGTCGTCAGCCTCCCCCGGTTCTTCGTCTTCCGACCCTCGGGTGACGACCCCCACCCGATTCCGTACGTCCGCGTCCTGCTGAGCTGCGCCATGGGCGAGGCGCTGTACCCCCACCCGCAGTGGGCGAGCATGCGCGCCACGTGGAAGTCGCTGAACCCCGTCGCCACCCTGCCGCCGGCACGCCAGGCGGAGTTCGCGGCCCTGGAAGCCGGCATCCCTGCCTTCGTCGGCGCGCTCCTCACCCACCGCTCCTCCAGCCTCGGCGGCCGCTCGCTCCGCGAGGCGTTCCCCACCGGCGAGCGGATCCCCACCCGGTTGCTGCAGCTGCACACGTCGTGGCGCGGCGACATCGGCGTCATGGCTCGGCAACGACCGAGCCTGGTCTTCGCCGTCGCCGGTCAGGCCCGTGCCGCAGGCCGCATCACGCCCGAGGCCGAGAGCCAGCTCATCGGCACCCTCCTCCGGGCCTGGGCGCTCCGCAGCACCCTCGCCTCCGCCGAACAGATCACCACCACCCGACGCGTGCTCGCACGCGCCTCATGAGAAGGAGTCAGCATGTCCAAGGACAGGCACAACGCGATCCGGCCCACCAGCCAGGTCTTCACCCCGGAGGAAGGGATCTTCTTCGAGGTCGCCCTAGAGCCCGGCACGAGCGCCTTCACCTGGGCGGTCCTTCGCGAGGTGGAAACCGGCACGGAGACCGTCGCCGTCGGCTGGAAGCCCCGCTCGGGTGGACGGAAGCCCGCCGCGGAGCACAGCATCTCGCTCATCTCGGCGAGCGAGTGGGACGACCACCACCTGGATCGGTGGAAGGAGGGTGACGACACCGACGCCAGTCTGGACGAGGGCGACTACCGCCTCGCGCTGTACGACGGCAAGCCGGCAGCGGGCGAGACCGGGTTCGCCTACATCGAGCGCGCGACGGAGCTGGACCAGGACGCCTTCTCGGTCAGCGACCAGCGCGTCTCGGAGCAGACGACCGGCGACGGAGAGGACATCGGCAAGCCGCTCCGCGTCGCGCTGGTGCGTGAGGGTGCGACCGGCGCGGCCGAGCGCCGTTCGCCGGTCACGTACGCCGCGTTCCGCGCGTTCCTCGAGGACGAGTGGGGGCCGGGTGAGGACTACGACGACGCGAACGCCTGGCCGGCGTTCGGTGGGCGGCCCTACCAGGCCCTCCGCAACGCCGCCCGCGACTTCGTCGCCCAGGCGAGGGTCACGTCCTTCGACGACCTGCTGCCCGCCGGCTACGTCGAGGGCAAGCTCGCGGAGACCAGGGCGCAGTTCCCCGGCATCCAGCTGCCGCGCGACGCGCGCACCGCCTACCTCCCGGCCGTGGAGCTGATCTGGAACTACTGGCTGGAGGAGGGGATGCTCGTGCAGACCCTCAACGTCATCCTGGCCCGCTTCCAGAACCGGCGCCTGCCCGGCCGCGACCCGCTGTCCCGCTTCGACGTCACGCCCCTCCTGCCGCTGCGCAACCGGCTCTGGGGATACGCCGAGGACGAGCTGCACCGGCTCACCGTGCGACGTCGCGCCGTCGAGTACGAGTACGAGTACGGCTTCTCGCTCATCGGGCGAGCCGTGCCGCGGCCGCACACGGTGGTCGAGCGCCGCAACGGCTTCGTGGCGACCTTCCACCAGGTGCTGTTCCTCGCCCACCGCTACTTCAAGGAGCTTGACGACCTGACGGTCCAGGCTGATGCGTTCCCGCTCTACCGGGCGCTGCGGGACTGCCACATCGTGCTCTCGCAGGGCACGCAGAACCAGTACGGCGAGATGGCGGTCGCCGCGCGCGCCGAGTTCATCGTGATGCAGAGCATCCTCGCCGAGCCGCAGATGCGGGAGTTCCTCGGCGGACGCCCGATGACGCCGTACCCCGAGGCGTGGATGGACCGGGTCGACAGCATGAAGTCGATCCAGGGCTGGACCGACACGAGCATCATGCACTTCAACGACCTGGCAGAGATCGGCGAACAGCTGGTCCTCACCATCCGGCTCGGCAACTGGGCGGACCCGGTCGTGGGCGGGACGGAGGCGGCCACCTGGGCGCAGGCGTTCCGCAACGGCATCCAGAAGTACGCCGCCGCCTACCGCACCGCGACCGGGGTCGACCTGGCCGAGGAGCCCAACGCCGAGAAGCCGTCCACGCTCCTGGCCCGCCGGCTCTCCGGCGCCCGGATCCGTGCCTGAGGGCGACTTCACCTCGGCCCACTTCCTCGGCCTCCGGCCGTCCGGCACGTCGGCGGCGCTGACGACCGGGCGGCCGGCGGCGGTGGAGGACCGGGAGGCGGGCGCACCGCTGGCCCACAAGCTGGCCCACCGGCTCGGGGCGGCCGACGGGGTGCTCGCCCGCACCAGCCTGCACGGCCTGATCGACGTCCTCGCCACCCGGCCGCGCGACACGACCGTCCTGCTCGACGAGGCCGTCTACCCGATCGCGCGCTGGGCCGCGGGTGCCGTGACCTCTGCGGCAGGCGGGGCGGTCGCGACGTACCGGCACCACGACGCGCGTGATGCGCAGCGTCATGCAGCACGGCGCCGCGTCGTCCTGGTCACGGACGGGGTCTGCGGCTCCTGCCTGCGGCCCGCCCCGCTCCGCGCCCTCGCGGAGCTGGCCCGCCGGCGCGGCGGCGAGCTCGTCGTCGACGACACCCTCGCCGCCGGCGTCCTCGGGGCCAGGGACGACGCCGCGTGGGTCCTCGGGCACGGAGGTGGGGGCACCGCCGCATGGCTCGGAGTCGAGTCGGGCCACGTCACCGTGGCCTCGCTCGCCAAGGGCCTGTCCGCGCCGCTGGCGATCGTCTGCGGACCGGCCGAGCGCGTCGCACAGGTCCGGAGGGAGGGCCCGACCCGCGTGCACGCCGGCCCGCCGACGACGGCCGACGTCGCCGCCCTGCGCAGCGCGCTCGACGACGGCTCCCTCGACGTACGACGCTCCCGCCTGGCCCGGCACGTGGTCCGGGTGCGTCGGACCTTGGAGGACCTGGAGCTCTGCCCGCTCGGCATCCCGTTCCCGCTCCTGGCCACCGAAGGCGGGCGGGGCGACCCCCTCGAGGTCCGGCGCGCCCTCACGGGAGCGGGGGTCCGGTCCCTCGCGACCACCGGGCGCTGCACCGATCGCCCCACCCTCAGCATCTGCCTGCGCGCCGACCATGCGGATCGGGAGATCGCCCGGCTCGAGCAGGCCCTGCGGGTGGCCGTGTCGGGGAGGGCAGCATGAGCGCACCGTTGGTCATCGACGCCCACGTCCACATCGGGACGGGCGACGGGATGCGTGGTCCGTGGGACACCGAGGGCTCGCTGCCGGTGTACCTGAGCCGGGCCCGGCCGGCCGGCATCCGCGGTGCGGTGATCATGGCGCCGCTCACCTCGGACTACCCCCGCGCCAACGCCGAGATCGCCCGCATCATCTCGGCCCGCCCGGGCTTCCTCGGCTACCTCTTCGTCAACACCCGGACGGAGTCGGGACGCATTGCCGAACGAGTCGCCCTGGGGGTGCAGCAGGGCTTCTGCGGGATCAAGGTGCACGCCCACGACGCCCGCGTCACCCGCGAGCTCGCCGAGGCCGCGCGCCGCTGGGGCCTGCCGGTGCTCTACGACCCCGCCGGCGACAACGCCACGGTGGAGATGGTCGCCCGCTCCTATCCCGACGTCGCCTGGGTGGTGCCCCACCTGTCCTCCTTCGCTGACGACTGGAAGGCGCAGTGCGCCTTCGTCGACCAGCTGGTCCGGCTGCCCAACGTGTTCACCGACACCTCGGGGGTGCGCTACTACGACCTGCTCGAGGACGCCGTGCGTCGCGCCGGTCCGCATAAGGTGCTCTTCGGCAGCGACGGCCCGTTCCTCCACCCCGGCGTCGAGCTGGCGAAGGCCAGGGCGCTCCCGGTCGACGCCACCGGCCTCGGCGACGTGCTCGCCGGCAACGTGCTGCGTCTCACCGCACCCGCGCGGCGGCGGTTCCGGGCCCGTCGACGAAGCCGCCTAGCAGCCCGGCGGGCCGTGCCATGAGCGTGGTGGCGCCCGCGGCGGCCCACGTCCGCGACGCCGTCGCTCGTCTTGCGCCGGCCCTCGTGGCGCTCTCCCACGACCTCCACGCCCACCCCGAGCCTGCCTGGGCCGAGCACCGCTCGAGCAGGCGCCTCGCCGAGTTCCTCGCGCGGGCCGGGCTCGACGTCGACCTGCCGGCCCACGGCCTGCCGACGGCGTTCCGCGCGACAGGCGGAACCAGCGGTCCGCTGGTGGTGCTGTGCTGCGAGTACGACGCCCTCCCGGGGCTGGGCCACGGGTGCGGGCACAACGTGGTGGCAGCCGCCGCGGCCGGAGCAGCAGCGGTGCTGGCGCCACTGTCCGGCGGCGCGGGGGGTCGGGTGGTGGCGCTCGGCACCCCTGCGGAAGAGGGTGGCGGCGGCAAGATCGAGCTGCTCCGGCGGCACGCGTTCGACGGCGCGTCAGCGGCGCTCCTCGCGCACCCCGGGCCCCACGACCAGGTCCGCGCGTCGTTCCGCGCCGCCGCCTCGTCCAGGGTCCGCTTCCACGGTCGCGCGGCCCATGCCGCGATGGCGCCCGCCCGCGGCCGCAACGCCCTCGACGCCGCGGTGCTCGCCTACCAGGCCATCGCCGCCGCGCGATCCGGCATGGACCTCACCGACCAGGTCACGGCCGTGCTGGTCCGTGGCGGCACGGCGCCCAACGTGGTGCCGGAGGTTGCCGAGCTGCGGGTGATGGCACGCGCGACCACGACGCCTGGGCTCGACCGGCTCGCGAGCGTGGTCGAGCGAAGCGCTCGTGCGGGTGCCCTGGCGACCGGCTGCATGGCACGCGTCGTGCCGGACGGGCCGGTCTACCGCGAGCTCCGCACCGACCGCCGGCTGGCGGCGTCGCTGGAGCGACACCTGCACGTCCTGGGGCGGCCGCCCCGTCCGGCCGACCCGCGCGACCTCGTCCGTGCGGGGAGCACCGACCTGGGCAACGTCAGCCACGTCGTGCCCGTGGCCCACCCCAAGCTCGCGATCGGTGACGTCGTACCCCACTCGCGGGCCTTCACCGAGGCCGCCGCCTCGGCCGCCGGGGACCGCGCGGTCCTCGACGGAGCCGCGCTCCTCGCCCTGACCGTCCTCGACGTGTGGGCGGCCCGCCAACCCGAAGGAGAACCGTCATGACGACCACAGCCAGCCATCGTTGGAAGTCGGACACCAGACCGATGCCCTTCGACGCCTCGAAGTTCCCCCGGACCGGCGTCATCGGTGAGATCAAGCCCCACAACACCCGCGGCATCGCTGCCGGGATCGCGCAGCTGCGCACCCGCCGCGGCATCACCCGGCGCACGCCGCAGCTCGTCACCTACCGGCAGGTGCCGGGGCAGCCCACCAGGTACGAGGTGCTGGCTGCGGATCCCACCCAGCTCGCGGGCGTGATCCGGAGGCGTCGCGCCGGGATCGACACCTGGTACTCGCTCGGGGTCGTCGAGTCCTCCCGAGCGGTGCTGCCGATCCCCCTCTGGCAGTGCTCCTCGAGCCTGGGCAACCTCCTCGAACGGCAGATCCGCCAGCGGTACGCCACCCGGGTCGGCGCGACCCTGGCGAGCAAGACGAGCGCGTCCCAGACCGGCGCAGACATCGAGCACGAGCTGCTGGAGATGGCGGAGTTCCTCCGGGAGCTCGCAGCCGAGCTCGAGGCCGAGGCAGAGGGCCGGACGGGAGCCCAGGTCGAGGGCCACTGAAACCGGCTACGACTCCGACGACGATGGCGGGCGCGGCCGCGGCGCCTTGCGCCGCAGCTGGACCGCCCGGTCGGTGACGCCCAGCATCGCGGCGGCCCGCCGAGCGCTGCCGTCGCTCTCCTCCAGCGCCGCGTCGACCGCGACGTCGCCGACGAGCGTCTTCAGCTCGGCCAGGGTCAGGCCCTCGGCGAGCGCGGCGCGCACGGCCCGGTCCAGGAGCCGGCGCGAGGACGCCACGGGCGGGGGCGCCTGGTCGTCGGGCCGGTAGCGCGGCGGCACGTCACCCGGGCTGACCACCCCGGGTCCGGCGTGCCGGGCGGCGACGGCGTACGCCAGCTGCCGCAGCTCGCGCACGTTGCCCGGGTAGTCGCGGTCGTGGAGGAGCGCGAGGACGCTCGGCGCCACCCCCACCGGGCGGCCGGCCGCCTCGGCGAGGAAGTGCTCGAACAGCGCCTCGAGGTCCTCGGTACGTTCGCGCAGCGGCGGGAGGTGCACGACGCCCGAGGCGATGCGGTGGTAGAGGTCGCTGCGGAACCGGCCGGCGCGCTGCTCGCTCTCGAGGTCCCGGTTGGTCGCGCTGACCAGCCGGAACCGTGTCCGCGACCAGGTGTCGCCGCCCACCCGCTTGAACGTGCCTTCCTGCAGCACCCTGAGCAGCTCGCCCTGCAGCGCGAGGGGGAGCTCGCCGATCTCGTCGAGGAAGAGCGTGCCGCCGTCAGCTGCGGCGAATGCCCCCGCGCGGGCGCGATCGGCCCCGGTGAACGCGCCCTTCTCGTGACCGAACAGCTCGCTGCCCGACAGTGACGCGACGATCGTCGTGCAGTCCACCACCACCAGGGACGACGAGTCCTCGGCGACGGCATGGACCAGGCGCGCGGCCAGCTCCTTGCCGGTGCCCGTCTCCCCCACCAGCAGGATCGGCCCGGAACCGTACGCCGCCTGCTCGACGAGGTCGACGAGGAGCCGTCGCATGGCCGAGGACCGGCCCTGGACCAGCGGGGCCACGAGCCGCGACGACAGCAGCCGGTCGACCTCGCGCCACCGCTCGAGGCGGGCGAGGACGATCCCGACGGTCTCCTCGCCGGTCCAGCTGATGACGTCCTCGACGCCGCGGGCGAGCAGGCCCCACACGCCGTCGTCGCGTCGACGCCCGCACGAGACGACGAGCACCCGCTCGTCGGGCTCCGCCCACTCGTGCGGGACCGGGGGGAGGTCGTCGACCAGCTGCACGCCGTAGCGGTCGGCGCCGTCGGCGAAACCGCGGTCGTCGAGGGCGCGGCGCAGGAGCGCCCTCTCGGCGCTGTCGGATCTCCCGATCACCGTCGCCATACCGGTCCCGAAATGCGGTCAGCACACAGGCGACCCCTCCAGCCACCTCCATCGAGGATGGCACCGGCGCACGTCGGTGGCCACCGCTCGCACCCGGTGGTCCAGCCCAGGCGTCAGGTTCCCTACGCCCGTTCCCGCCGCCGCCGCAGGGTCGCCGGGAGCGTCAGGACGATGGCGAGGGCGATGCCGAGGAACATGCCGATCGAGTTGGCGACGACGTCGCGGGGGTCGGACACCCGGCCCGGGATCTCGCGCTGGACGGCCTCGATCATGGAGGTGAGCACGATGCCGGCGGCGAGCGCGATCAGCCACAGGCGCGTGCCGACGAGGAGCAGCAGGAACATGCCGAGCGGGACGAACAGCCCGATGTTGGCGAGGAACTCGATGCGCTCGACGCTCAGCCGGCTCGTCAGCGGGTCGAGGTCGGGGTAGCGCTCCAGGCGAGCCAGCACGCGGCGTGCCAGCCCGGCGTAGTCGGGCTGCTCGTTGCCCGGTGTCAACGTCACGAGGCCGACGAAGCCCAGGTAGACCAGGGTCAGCAGGCTGAGGAAGGGATGGCGGTGCAGCACGACGCCATCATCCAGACCTCACCTGAACGTCACACCGGTCAGCCCCTCCGACACCGCCCAGAGCCGGGCCGCGTCCGCGTGTCGTCGCAGCGGCGGCCACAGCTGCTCGGGACCGGGAGGGCCTCCGGCCTTGCCGGGCCACTGGGGGCCGTAGAAGCCGCCGTCCTCGCCCGTCGTGGCCGCCATGAGGGCGGGCAGCCGGGCGCTGTCGACGGTCCCGACGAGGAGACCACGCGCGGAGAGCCAGCGGATCACCTTGACGCCCGAGGTGTCCTCGCTGCGCCCGACCTCGGGACGGGCTGCGAGCAGGCTGGTCGGCGCGACGCCCGGGTGCGAGAGGTTGCTGGTCACCCCCCAGCAGCCCGAAGCACTGCGGCGCGCGAGCTCGAGCCCGAAGAGCCCGCAGGCGATCTTGGACTGGCGGTAGGCCGCCATGCTGTCGTACGACCGCTCCCAGCCGAGGTCGTCCCAGTGGATCGACCCGCGGCGTGCGGCGACGCTGACCTGCGACGTGACGCGGCCCCGGCCGGCCCGCAGCAGCGGAAGCAGGCGGCCGGTGAGGGCGAAGTGACCGAGGTGGTTGGTGCCCAGCTGCAGCTCGAACCCGTCGGCGGTGACCTGGCGGTCGGGCGGCGTCATCACCCCGGCGTTGTTGATCAGCAGGTGGATCGGCTCCGCCTCGGCGACGAGGCGCTCGGCGAGCTCGGCGACCGACGCGAGCGACGACAGGTCGAGGTCGTGGAGGACGACCCGGGCACCCGGGACCTGCTCGCGGACCCGTTCGACCGCCGCCTCCCCCTTGGTCCGGTTGCGGACCGGCATCAGCACCTCGGCGC
The DNA here is from genome assembly GCF_056401175.1 of Nocardioides sp. P4_G10. NCBI lineage: Bacteria > Bacillati > Actinomycetota > Actinomycetes > Propionibacteriales > Nocardioidaceae > Nocardioides > Nocardioides sp. P4_G10. The sequence goes on from NZ_JBFUJV010000027.1 coordinate 57,250, forward strand.
CGGCGCCGGCGAGGGACGCGGCCATGCCCAGGCCCATCCCGTCGCTGGCGCCGGTCACGACAGCACGGCTGCCGTCGAGGTCGGGAAGGGTGAGGTCGTACTGCCTGCGTGGCACGGGTGCTCCTCGGCTCGTGGTCGGTGTGCCCCGAGGCTGCCCGCCCCCGCCGATCCCATCCACGGCCTGGTGATCCGTGGATACGGCTGGGCCGACCGGTCAGGATGGCCGCATGATCGATCGCGCCGGGCTCGCGGACTTCCTGCGCCGCCGTCGGGAGGCACTGCAGCCGGAGGACGTCGGGCTGCCCCGCGGCGCGCGACGGCGTACGCCCGGCCTCCGGCGAGAGGAGGTCGCGGTCCTCAGCCACATGTCCACCGACTTCTACTCCCGGCTGGAGCGCGAGCGCGGCCCACAGCCCTCGGAGCAGATGGTCGCCTCGATCGCGCAGGGCCTGCACCTGTCCATCGACGAGCGCGACCACCTCTTCCGGCTGGCCGGCCACCACCCGCCGGTCCGCGAGGCTGCGGGCGACCACGTGGGGCCCGGGATGCTGCGCATCTTCGACCGGCTGGCCGACACGGCCGCCGAGATCGTCACGGAGCTCGGCGAGACGCTGCGGCAGACACCGCTGAGCGCCGCACTCGTCGGCGACAACACCCGCTGGACCGGCCCGTCCCGCAGCATCGGCTACCGCTGGTTCACCGATCCGGCCTCCCGGCTCCTGCACCCACCGGAGGACCACGAGCACTACTCCCGGATGTACGCCGCCGGGCTGCGCGGCGTGCTCGCCGTCCGGGGTCCCGAGTCCCGCGCGGCGCACCTGGCCGACCTGCTGTCGAGCCGGAGCGAGGAGTTCCGGCACTGGTGGGCCGCGCACGAGGTCGGGATCCGGCCCGCGGAGGTCAAGCGCTACGTCCACCCCGCAGCCGGGACCCTCGAGCTGAGCTGCCAGGTCCTGCACGACCCGTTCCAGTCGCACGCGCTGCTGGTGCACACCGCGACGCCCGGCAGCCCCAGCCACGAGCGGCTGCAGCTCCTCACCGCCGTCGGGACCACCGCCGGCTGGTGACGGCCGGCGCTCACGTCTGGGGAGCGACCTCGTCGACGCTGAGCTCCCAGTCATCGGAGGGCTGGGAGTCGCTGGCCACCGGCACGACCATCACCGGGCACATCGACGCCCGCAGGACCGTCCGCGCCAGGGAGCCGAGGTGCTCCGGGATCCAGCCGCGGGCGCCTCGCCGCCCGATCACCACGAGGGAGGCGTTCCTGGAGTCGTCGACCAGCACGTCGGCCGGCCACTGGTGCCGTACCTCGACCTCGACGGGCACGGTGGGCCAGGAGTCGCGGTGGACCGCGACGGCGGCGGCGAGCAGCCGCTTCTGCTGCGCCCGCCACTCGGCGTCCACCCGGTGGGTGATGATGTCGTCGTAGGCGGCGTCGAGGCGCCACGCGTGCACCACCCGGAGCGGCACACCGGTCCGGTCGGCCCAGGAGAACGCCGCCTCGAGCACCTGGCGCGGCACACCTGCCTCGTGGACACCGACCACCACCTCTGCCGTACCGCCCGGCGGGGGCTCCCACCCGGCGGGCACCGACACGAGCGGGCAGTGACACCGTGCCGCGGCGCCGTTGGTCGTGGACCCGACGAAGAGACGCTCGAGCGCGGTCGATGTGCGGTGCTGGACGACGACGAGCCGGGCGTCGCGGCTGAGCTCGACCAGTACCTGCGAGGGCACCCCGGTCACCGCCACGACGTGGTGGGCGACGGGGCCGCCGACGAGCTCCTCGAGCTCCTCCGCGACGTCGCGCACGACGCGCTCGGCGACGTCGATCGCCTCCGTGGGCGTCACCACCAGTCCGGGCACGGTCGGCAGCGACACCCGTCCGACGTGCACGAGCACGACGCGTGCTCCTTCCCGCCGCGCGTGCTCGGCGGCGAAGCGCAGCGCGGCCGTCTCCCGTCCCCGACCCGTGACCCCGACGACGACGGCTCCTGAGGTCCTGCTGTCCATGGTGTCCCTCCTCTTCTCTCAGTCCACCAGCACCCGTTCCCCGTACCTGGGCACCACGGCCGTCCAGCCCAGCTCCTCCGTGACCCGCCGGGCGAGGGCCGAGGCGGAGCGGGGCTCGCCGTGCACGACGTAGACCGTGCGCGGGGGGACGGGCGCCCGGCTGAGCCACTCGATCGTCTCGTGCGCGTCCGCGTGGACCGAGAAGTCGGTGAGCGTGACGACCTCCGCCCGCACCGGGACGTAGTGCCCGTGGATCTTCACCTGGCGCGCACCGTCCGCGAGATGGCGACCGCGCGTGCCCTCGGCCTGGTAGCCGGTGAGCACGACGCAGTTGCGCCGGTCGGGCAGCTGGTGGGCGAGGTGGTGCACGACCCGACCGCCCGAGGCCATCCCCGACGCGGAGATGACGATGCTGGGGGTGCGAGGCCTGTTGAGCCGCATCGACCCCTCGACGTCGTGGACGGCGTGCACGTCCGGCCCGTCGAGGTCGGCGAGGAGCTCGCGCGCCTCGGGGCGGAGCTGTGGACCGCCGCGCGAGGCCGCCCGTCGGTAGCAGTCCAGCGCGGCGAGGGCCATCGGGCTGTCGACGAAGACCGGGACGTCGGGGATGTCGCCGCGCTCCATCAGCCGCCGCAGCTCCAGGAGCACCAGCTCGGTGCGGTCGACGGCGAAGGCCGGGACCAGCACGCTCCCGCCCCGGGCCACCGTGCGGCTGACTGCGTCGGCCAGCAGCTGCGGGTCCGGTGGTGGGTGCCGCCGGTCGCCGTACGTCGACTCGACCACGATCGTGTCTGCCTCGGGCGGGTCGGCCGGGGGCCGCAGGAGCGGGTGGTGCGCACGTCCGAGGTCGCCGCTGAAGGCCACCCGTTGCCCTCCCAGGCGCAGCGCGGCGGTGGCGGAGCCGAGGATGTGTCCCGCCGAGCGCAGCGTGAGGGTGACGTCCGGTCCCAGCCTCAGCGGGTGCTCGAGGTCCACCGGCTCGATCAGCTTCAGTGCCTGCTCGACGTCAGCGTCGTCGTACAGCGGGAGCGCGGGGCGGTGCCGGGAGAAGCCGGCGTAGTTCGCGTAGCGGGCGTCCTCCTGCTGCAGGTGGGCGCTGTCCCGCAGGACGATGGCCGCCAGGTCGGCTGTCTCGTCGGTGCAGGTCACCCGTCCGCTGAAACCGTCCTTCACCAGCCGCGGCAGGTAGCCGGTGTGGTCCAGGTGGGCATGGGTGAGCACGACGTGGTCGATGCCTGCCGGGTCGACCGGGAAGGGGTCCCAGTTGCGGCTCCGGTGGACCGCCAGACCCTGGTAGAGCCCGGCGTCGACGAGCACCAGGACGCCGCCGGCCTCCACGAGGAAGCGGCTGCCCGTGACCGTGTCGACGGCGCCCAGGAAGGTGAGCGCCGCGAGGGCGGTGGGGTCGCGCGGTGTCCTCATGGGACGACGTTAGGAGCCGCTGCGCCGGGCCGGCAGAGCCCGACGACCCGGCCGCCCGGGACCAACGGCTCTGCCGACCCGCGCCGCGAGCGCGCACGCTCGGAGCAGGACCCACACCTGCCAAGGAGCCGGCCATGACCAGCACCCGCATCGTCCCCGTGGACACGCTGCACGAGATCGTGGAGATCGCCGCGCGCGCACCCAGCGTGCACAACACCCAGCCGTGGCGGTGGCGGGGCGGCTCACACACCCTCGAGCTGTACGCCGACAACGCTCGCCAGCTGCCGCACACCGATCCCGACGCGCGCAACCTCACCCTCAGCTGCGGTGCGGCCCTGCACCACGCCCAGGCCGCGGCAGGGGCGCTCGGGTGGCAGACCCTGGTGGTGCGCCACCCCGACCCGGACCACCCCGACCTGCTGGCCCGTCTCGACCTGTCCCCCGGACCTCTCACCGCCACGGCCGACGAGACGCTCGCGGCCCTGGACCGGCGCTGCACCGACCGGCGTCGCTTCACCGCCTGGCCGGTGCCGGAGGAGAGGCAGTCCCACCTCGCGCGGATCGCCAACCACTGGGGCGCGCGGGCGGTCGCCCTGACCGACGAGTCGGAGCGCTTCATCGCCGAGCGGCTCGTCCGACGGGCGCACCAGCTGCAGCGGACGGACCCTGCCGCGCGTGCGGAGCAGGCGGCCTGGCAGCACCGGAGCGGAGACGACGGGCTGTCGGCGGACGCCCTGCCCGGCGGGTCGGACCTCGTCGGCGGCCACCCGCACCGGTTCGCGGGCGCGTGGGAGGAGCGGACGGCCCTCGACCTGGAGGCCTCCGACGGGCTCCTCGTCTTCTTCGACACCGACGACGACCCGGCGGCCTGGCTGCGTGCGGGCGAGGGCTTGGGTGCGATGTGGCTGGCCGCCACGACGGCCGGACTCGCACTGGTGCCACTGAGTCAGGTGATCGAGGTGCCCGAGACCCGGGCCGCCTTCCAGACCGAGGTCCTCGGCAGCCTGGCCCACCCGCTCCTGCTGGTCCGCGTCGGCTGGCGATCGACCGGACGACCCCCGCTGTCCCGCACGCCGCGACGGCCGGTGTCGGAGGTGCTCGAGCTGGACTGACCCGGACCAGCGGTGTCGGCGGCCGGCATCGGTGGCGTCGGTGCCGTCGTGGAGGCTGTCCCCATGACGCGCGTCCGCCTCTCCCGGCTGCCGGGCGATCGCGTGCTGGTGTCGGAGGACGGCACGACCCGAGAGATGGCGCTCGCCGACCTCCCTGGCTACGTGGGCGAGCGCGAGCCCGACGACCCGCGGTGGGTCTGGGACGACACCGCACGGTGGTGTCCCCCGCTGCTGGCCGCGGGGGTGCGGGTGGCCCGGTGCCACGACCTCCGCCTGTCCAGGCGCCTGCTGGCCCGCGCGCCCGCCGTCGACCAGTCGCTGCTGGGCGGCGACGACGCCGAGCTGTGGGACCGGCTGCGGCCGGCGACCGTCACCGAGCCCGTCCTGTTCAGCGGGCACGACGCGCTCGACCACCTGCGCGCCGACGTCGAGGACGCGCGCCAGCTGG
>NZ_JBFUJV010000028.1:0-47783 GCF_056401175.1 Nocardioides sp. P4_G10
GGCGCGGACCAGCCGCTCGACCGCCCGCAGGGCGAACCGTTGCCGGAAGCCCGAGCCGGGCGCGCCCGGTCTGGTCGTGCGCAGGCCGATGCGGCGGGCGAACCGCAGCACGGCCTCCTCGCCGGCCTCGGTGATCGTCGAGACGTCGAGCGTCAGCTTCACCGCGGCGCGCGGGAAGTAGAGGTTGGGGCCTTCGAGGACGCGCAGCTCGACGAGAGAGGTCACGCGGGGAAACTATCGGACCTCAGAGACCCATCGCGTGGAAGCCACCGTCGACGTGCACGATCTCGCCGGTGGTCGCCGGGAAGAAGTCGCTGAGCAGCGCCACGACGGCCTGCGCGGTCGGCGTGTGGTCGGACTCGTTCCACCCGAGGGGCGCGCGGTCCTTCCACGCCGACTCGAGGTCCTCGAACCCCGGGATCGCCTTGGCGGCGAGGGTCTTCAGGGGACCGGCCGAGACCAGGTTGCAGCGGATGCCGTCGGGACCGAGGTCGCGGGCGAGATAGCGGGAGGTGTTCTCCAGCGCCGCCTTCGCGACGCCCATCCAGTCGTACGCCGGCCACGCGATGGTGGCGTCGAAGGTCAGCCCGACGATCGACGAGCCCGGCGAGAGCAGCGGCTTGGTGGCAACGGCCAGCGACTTGAGGGAGTACGCCGACACCTGCACGGCCTGCGCGACGTCGTCCCACGGACCGCTCATGAACTTGCCGCCGAGCAGCGTCTCCGGGTTGCCGTACGCGATGGAGTGGACGACGCCGTCCAGGCCGTCGACGTGCTCCCGGACCTGGTCGGCGAGACCCGCGAGGTGGTCCTCGTCGGTCACGTCGAGCTCGAGCACGGGCGCCTCCTTCGGCAGCCGCTTCGCGATGCGCCTGGTGATGCCGAGCGCGCGGCCGAAGTTGGAGATCAGCACCGTGGCGCCCTGCTCCTGCGCGACCTTGGCGGTCGCGAAGCCGATGGAGCTGTCCATCGTGACGCCGGCGACGAGGATGCGCTTGCCGTCGAGGATTCCCATGTCGTTGGACCTTTCGTCAGTGCTCGTGTCTCGCGGGAGGAAGGATCAGTGGCCCATGCCGAGGCCGCCGTCGACCGGGATCACGGCGCCGGTGACGTAGGACGCGCCGTCGGAGGCGAGCCAGGTGACCGCCGAGGCCACCTCGGCTGTCGAGGCGTAGCGGCCCAGCGGGACCTGTGTCTTGATGGCGCTCTTCTGCTCGTCGGTGAGCACGTCGGTCATGTCGGTCTCCACGAAGCCCGGCGCGACGACGTTGGTGGTGATCGACCGGCTGCCGAGCTCGCGGGCCAGCGAGCGCGCCAGGCCGACGAGCCCGGACTTGGAGGCGGCGTAGTTGACCTGGCCGGCCGAGCCGAGCAGCCCGACGACCGAGGAGATGAGGATGATCCGGCCGCGCCGCAGGCGCAGCATGCCCTTGGCGGCGCGCTTGGTCAGCCGGAACGTTCCGGTGAGATTGGTGTCGATGACCGAGGACCAGTCGTCCTCGCTCATCCGGAGCAGCAGGGTGTCCTTGGTGATCCCGGCGTTGGCGACGAGCACCTCGACCGGGCCGTGCGCCTCCTCGACCTGCTTGAAGGCTGCCTCGACCTGGTCGGCGTCGGTGATGTCGCAGCGCACGTCGAGCGCGCCCTCGGGGGCGCCGCCGTTGCGGGTGGTGACCGCGACCTTGTCGCCCTGGGCGATGAACGCCTCGGCGATCGCGCGGCCGATGCCGCGGTTGCCACCGGTCACCAGGACCGATCGAGGCTCGGTCGGGGTGCTGGATCCAGGAATCTCGCTCACGCTCCCCGACGCTAGTGATTACCGGGGGGTATCCGGAATCACGCCGCGACACCCGAGCGAAGCGAGGGTGTCGAGCACGGCGGGAGATCGAGGAGTGCTCGGCCCAGATCCGAGCGGAGCGAGGGGCTGGGCGACGCGTCTCGAGATCCGCGGCGAACGGTCACTCGTCCTCGAGGCGGAAGCCGACCTTCATGCCGACCTGGAAGTGCTCGACGACCCCGTCCTTGGCCTGGCCGCGGACCTGGGTGACCTCGAACCAGTCGATGTGGCGCAGGGTCTGGCCGGCGCGCTCGATGCCGTTGCGGATCGCCTGGTCGATGCCGTCGGGCGAGGTGCCGACGATCTCCGTGACGCGATAGGTGCGGTTGGTCATGATGCCTCCTGGTCGACGGCTGCGCGGACCGTCACCGGCCCGTGGTTCTGCGAGCCTAGCGGCGTAGACTTCGAGCATGGCCAAGTCCGATGCCGTGCGCATCACCACGGCTCGCAACAGCGCCGCAGAAGACATGCGGTCGCGCCAGCGCCGCTACGCCATCTCGATGACGATCAGGCTGGTGTGCTTCGTGGGCGCGGTCGCGGTCGGTCCGGGCGTCCTGCGGTGGATCCTGGTCGCCGCCGCCGTCTTCCTTCCGCTCTTCGCGGTGGTCATGGCGAATGCCAACGATCAGCGGGACGACGGATTCAGCCTGCCGACCAACGCCGGTGCCCACGAACTGACGGCACACGACGGTGAAGACTGAGGAAAAACGACACGACACCGGGGTGTCGAAAGTTTGGTTTTCACCCAGTCCCATGGAATGATCCTTCACGCGAGCGCAGCATCCCCCGTCTGCGTCAGCATCGAGGTGCCGGACAGCTTCCCCCCGTGGCTGTCCGGCACTTCTCATGCGTACGGCCGCCCCCGCGCGGCGCGGAGGCCCCTGCGGAAGGACGCCGATGGAGCTCGACCGTGACATCTGCTCGGCCAAGGGCTGCCAGGCCGAGGCCGTGTGGGACCTCCGGTGGAACAACCCGAAGATCCACACCCCCGAGCGCCGGAAGTCCTGGCTCGCCTGCGACGAGCACCGGGCCTCGCTCTCGGACTTCCTCGGTGCCCGCGGGTTCCTGAAGGACGTCGTCCCGCACGCTCCCGCGGACTGACGTAGGCCTAGCCGCCGATGGCGGACATCGGGCGGTCGGGTTGGAGGAAGGTCTCGTCGTCGATGCCGTGGCCGGCGCGCTTGCCGAGCATGGCGATGACCCACCGCTCGGCGATCTCCTCGTCCTCCGCGCCGGAGCGCAGCGCCGTGCGGAGGTCGGACTCCTCGCGGGCGAACAGGCAGTTGCGGACCTGGCCGTCGGCGGTGAGCCGGACGCGGTCGCAGTCGCCGCAGAACGGGCGGGTGACCGAGGCGATGATGCCGACCGTCGCCGGCCCGCCGTCGACGTCGAAGAGCTCGGCCGGCGCGCTGCCGCGGGGCTCGCCGTGGGGCGTGAGGGTGAACTCGGCAGTGAGCTGTGCGTAGATCTCGTCGGCGGTCACCATCTCGGTGCGGCTCCAGTCGTGCTGGGCATCGAGGGGCATCTGCTCGATGAAGCGCAGCTCGTAGTGGTGCTCGACAGCCCAGTGCAGCAGCTCGGCGGCCTGGTCGTCGTTGGTGCCGCGCAGCAGCACCGCGTTGAGCTTGATCGGACCGAGCCCCGCCGCCTTGGCGGCCTCGAGCCCGGCGACCACGTCCTTGAGGCGGTCTCGGCGCGTGATGGTCGCGAAGGTCTCCGGTCGCACCGAGTCGATGCTGGCGTTGATCCGGTCGAGGCCGGCGTCGGCGAGGGCCTGCGCGGTCCGCGAGAGCCCGAGGGCGTTGGTGGTGAGCGACGTCTCGACACCGAGTGCGTGCGTGCGTCCCACGATGTCCACCAGCCCGCGGCGCAGGAGCGGCTCGCCACCGGTGAACCGCACCTCCCGGACGCCGAGCCGCTCCACGCCGATCGTGATCAGCCGCACGACCTCGTCATCGGTCAGCGTCTGGTCGGTGGGCAGCCAGTCGAGGCCCTCGGCCGGCATGCAGTAGTTGCATCGCAGGTTGCACCGGTCGGTCAGCGAGACCCGCAGGTCCGTGGCCACGCGGCCGAAGCGGTCCGCCAGGGGTGTCATCACGATCACAAGTCTACCGACGGGGGCCGCACCGCCCGCCGGATGCTCAGGACCGGGCGGATAACCTCGCCGGGTGCACAAGCTGCGGTTCCTGGTCTCACGCCGCTGGATCGCCTTCGCGCTCGTGGTCGTCTTCCTGGCGTGGGTCGCGTGGCGGCTCGGTGAGTGGCAGTTCCACCGGCTCGCCGACCGGCAGGAACGCAACGAGATCATCCAGCGCAACGAGAAGGCCGGCGCCGACCCCGTCGCCGACGTGCTGGCCCCCGGCCGGGCGGTCGCCGCGGCCGACGAGTGGCGCATCGTCGAGGCCACGGGGACGTACGCCGTCGAGGACACCGTGGTCGTCCGCTACCGCACCCGCGACGGTGCCGCCGGCGTCGACGTGGTGGTCCCCCTCGAGCTCGACGACGGCACGAGCCTGCTGGTCGACCGTGGCTGGTTCGCCACCGACAACCGTGGAGCGACGACCGCCGACGTGCCCGCACCGCCGGACGGGGAGGTCGACGTCACCGGCTGGGTACGCCGTGACGCCGAGGGCGACAGCACCGACGTCACCGACCAGTCCACCCGTGCGGTCGACAGCGCGCGCATCGGCGAGGCGCTGGACCGCGAGGTGCTCGGCGGCTGGGTCGACCTGCGCTCGGAGTCGCCCGAGCCCGCGACGCCGCTGCAACCGGTCGAGCTTCCCGAGCTCGACAACGGGCCGCACTTCTTCTACGGGCTCCAGTGGTGGTTCTTCGGCGCCCTGGCGATCTTCGGCTTCTTCTACCTGATCTACGACGAGTGGCGCGGCGGCCGGGGCCCGTGGGGCAACCAGGACGCCCCGGCACCCGAGCCGACGCGCACCGGCAAGGCAGAGCCGGCACGGCCGCGACGTCGTACGTGGCGCGAGCGGCTGGACTCAGGGTCGGAATCGGGCAGCGACTCAGAGGGCGCGGAGGAGTCCGCCGTCGACCGGGAGCATCACGCCCGTCAGGAATGACGCCGCCGGCGACAGCACGAAGGCGGCGACCGCGCCGAACTCCTGCGGCTTGCCGTAGCGACGCAGCGGGATCGACGCCTCCGCGGCCCGGCGCGCCGCCTCCGGGTCGCCGGTCGAGTCGTCCAGCTCCGCGACCCGTTCGGTGGCGATCCGGCCGGGCAGGAGCCCGTTGACCCGCACGCCCCGCGGGCCCAGCTCGTCGGCCAGGGTCTTGGCAACCATCGCGAGACCGGGACGCAGGCCGTTGGAGATCGCCATCTCCGGCAGCGGCGCGCGCACGCTCGAGGACAGCACGAGGCCCAGGGATCCCCCCTCGCGCAGCGCGGTGCCGAGCTCGCGTGCGAGGCGTACGGCGCCGAGGAAGACGGACTCGAAGGCCGCACTCCACTGGTCGTCGGAGATCCCCGTCACCGGTCCCTTCGGCGGCCCGCCGACGCTGATCAGGGCGCCGTCGACGCGGCCGAACGCCTCCTCCGCCGCAGTGAGCAGCCGCCCCGGGGTCTCGCGATCTGCGTTGTCCGCCACCACGCCGACCGCCGCCCGGCGCCCGGCGACCTCGTCGAGCGCCGCACTGGCCTCGTCGAGCGACTCCTGCGAGCGCCCGGACAGCACGACCCGGGCCCCCTCGGCCACCAGCACGTCGGCGGTCGCCCGACCGAGCCCGCGGGCCCCGCCGGTGACGATGAAGACTCGATCGGTCAGCTGCAGGTCCATCTCAGGAGCCTAGCTGCGAGCGACGGAGGAGCTCGCGGCGTGGCGAGGGAGGTCGAGTAGCCCCGCGACCGAGCCTGCGAGGTCGCGAGAGGGCGTATCGAGACCCACGACCACAGCCCGTGAGGTCAGCCGGGGACGACCTCGGACCGCTCCGCACGGAACTGGGTCGCGTGGAGCGTGGCGTAGAGCCCGCCGGCGGCGAGCAGCTCGGCGTGGGTGCCCTGCTGCACGACGCGGCCGTCGTCGAGGACGAGGATGAGGTCGGCGTTGCGGACGGTGGAGAGCCGGTGCGCGATCACCAGCGACGTACGTCCCTCGAGCGCGGCGTCGAGCGCCTGCTGGACCGCGGCCTCGGACTCGCTGTCGAGGTGGGCGGTGGCCTCGTCGAGCACGACGATGGCCGGCGCCTTGAGCAGGAGGCGGGCGATCGCGAGCCGCTGCCGCTCTCCCCCGCTGAGCCGGTAGCCCCGGTCGCCCACGACCGTGTCGAGGCCGTCGGGCAGCGACCGCACCAGCGCCGCGATCTGCGCGGCCTCGAGGGCGGCCCAGACGTCGGCCTCGGACGCCGTGGGACGGGCGTAGAGCAGGTTGGCGCGGATCGTGTCGTGGAACATGTGCGCGTCCTGGGTGACGTAGCCGACGACGTCCTCCAGCGACTGGAGGGTGACGTCGCGGACGTCGTGGCCGCCGACCCGCACCGCGCCGGACTCGACGTCGTAGAGGCGGGCGACGAGGTGCGTGACCGTGGTCTTGCCGGCTCCCGACGGGCCGACGAGCGCGACCATCTGGCCGGGCGCGGCGGTGAAGGTGACCTCGTGCAGCACCTGCCCGGTGTCACGCGACTCGGTGCGGGCCACGGTCTCGAGCGAGGCGAGGGAGATCTCGTCGGCGCGCGGGTAGGTGAACGCGACGTGGTCGAACTCGAGGCGGGAGGCCGACGGCGCCAGGACGACGGCGTCGGGCTTCTCCTCGATGAGGGACGGCAGGTCGAGGACCTCGAAGACCCGGTCGAAGCTGACGAGCGCGGTCATCACGTCGATGCGGACGTTGGAGAGGCCCTGCAGCGGGCCGAGCAGCCGGGTCAGCAGGACGCCGAGGGCGACGATGGTGCCGACGGACAGGTCCCCGCGGATGGCCAGCCAGCCGCCGATGCCGTAGACGAGCGCGGTCGCGAGCGACGGCACGAGCGTCATCGCGGCGAAGAAGATGCGGGTGAGCAGGGAGATCCGGATGCCGAGGTCGCGCACGACAGCGGCCTTCTCGGCGTAGGCGACATCCTCGGCCTCGCGTCGCCCGAAGAGCTTGAGGAGCATCGCGCCGCCGACGTTGAACCGCTCGGTCATGGCGTTGCCGAGGTCTGCGTTGCCGTCCATCTGCTGGCGCGACAGGCTCGCCAGGCGGTCGCCCACGATGCGTGAGGCGAGCAGCAGGATCGGGAAGAGCGCGACGCACAGCAGCGTGACCGGCCAGCTGAGGAAGAGCATCGTCACGCCCACGACGACCGCGGCGATGATGTTGGAGACGGTGCCCTGCAGCGTGGAGGTGAACGCCCGCTGCGCGCCGATGACGTCGTTGTTGAGGCGGCTGACGAGCGCGCCGGTCTGGGTGCGGGTGAAGAAGGCGAGCGACTGCCGCTGCACGTGGGCGAAGACGCGGGTGCGGAGGTCGTAGATCAGACCCTCACCGATGCGGCTCGACAGCCAGCCGGTGATCAGCCCGAAGCCGGCGTCGACGACCGCCACCACCGCCACCAGCACGGCGAGCCAGATGACCAGCGCCGTGTCACCCGTGCTCACGGCGTCGTCGATGATCGCCTTAAGGAGCAGGGGCGGCACCACGACGAGCGCCGCGTCGACCACCGTCACCGCCAGGAACGCCTCGATCAGCCGACGGTGCGGGCGCGCGAAACCGAGCACCCGGCGCAGCGTGCGCCGCTCGATCTTGTTGTCGACGACGCTCCGGTCACTGCGCAGGTGTCGCCACGGCGGGCCACCTGCGCCCGGTCCCATCGACATGCCCACTCCTCCTGAGGTCCACCACCGTGAACTACCGGCGGGTCCTCATTGTTCCTCGCGGCCCCGACACCCGCGTCGGCGCCGTCGAGCGATCAGCCCGCGAAGGCGGCGGCGAGCGCGCGGAACCGGCGTACCTGCGCCTCCCGCTCCAGGCGCCGCTGCTCGTCGAGGTCGCGGTCGCCTGCGCCCTGAAGGAGCGTCTTGGTCTCGGTGACGACACCCGGCATCGGCGCGATCAGCGCGGCGGCCAGGTCGGCGACGGCGGCGTCGAGCCCGGCCGCCGACACGCAGGTCGTGGCGAGACCAATCCGCGCGGCCTCCTCCCCGGGCACCACGCGCGCAGTGGCGCAGATCTCCAGCGCCCGGGCGTAGCCGACGTGCTCGACCAGCGGCTTGGTGCCGGTGAGGTCGGGCACCAGGCCGAGGGCCGACTCCTTCATGGAGAACTTTGCGTCGTCGGCGACCACGCGGAGGTCGCACGACAGGGCCAGCTGGAAGCCGGCACCGATCGCGTGGCCGCGCACCTTGGCGATGGAGACGAAGCGCGGGTCGCGCAGCCACGTGAAGCCGCGCTGGAACTCCTCGATCCGGGCCGAGGCGTCCTCGTCGCTCAGCGCCAGCAGCCCGAGCACCGTGCCCTCGCCCGCGTTGGCCGGGTCGAGCATCGCGCGGTCGAGGCCGGCCGAGAAGGTGTCGCCCTCCCCCGTCACCACCACGATGCGCACGTCGTCGGGCAGCGAGGCGCCGAGCTCGCCGAGCGCCAGCCACATCGCCGGGGTCTGCGCGTTGCGCACCTCGGGACGGTCCAGGGTGATCGTGGCGACGGCGCCGTCCACGTCGAGGCGGAGGCCGACCGCGTCGAGCTCTTCGGGAGTCATGCCGAGCAGGTTACTACTCGTGAGTAACCCTCAGGCGAGGGACACCAGGTCGGCGTAGTCGTCGTTCCACAGGTCCTCGTCACCGTCGGGCAGCAGCAGCACCCGGTCGGGGTCGAGGGCCCGCACCGCGCCCTCGTCGTGGGTGACGAGGATGATCGCGCCGGTGTAGCTGCGGATCGCGTGGAGCACCTCCTCGCGGGAGGCAGGGTCGAGGTTGTTGGTGGGCTCGTCGAGCAGCAGCACGTTGGCGCTCGAGACGACGAGGATCGCGAGGGCGAGCCGGGTCTTCTCGCCACCGGACAGCACGCCGGCCGGCTTGTGGGCGTCGTCGCCGGAGAACAGGAACGACCCGAGCACCGAGCGCGCCTGGGTGTCGGTGAGCTCGGGCGCCGCGGAGTGCATGTTCTCCAGCACGGTCCGGTTGACGTCGAGCGTCTCGTGCTCCTGGGCGTAGTAGCCCATCTTGAGGCCGTAGCCCGGCACGACCTCGCCGGTGTCGGGCTGGTCGACGCCGGCGAGGATCCGCAGCATCGTCGTCTTGCCGGCGCCGTTGAGGCCGAGGATGACCACGCGGCTCCCCCGGTCGATCGCGAGGTCGACGGCGGTGAAGACCTCGAGCGAGCCGTACGACTTGGACAGCTCGGAGCCCATGAGCGGCGTCTTGCCGCAGGGCGCGGGCTCGGGGAACGCGATCTGGGCGACCTTGTCGGCCGCGCGCTCGCCCTCGATGCCGGCCATCATCTTCTCGGCGCGCTTGAGCATCGACTGCGCGGCCTGTGCCTTGGTCGCCTTGGCGCGCATCTTGTTGGCCTGGTCGGTGAGCACCTTGGCCTTGTTCTCGGCGTTCATCCGCTCGCGCTTGCGGCGCTTCTCGTCGTCCTCGCGCTGGGTCAGGTAGTTGTGCCAGCCCATGTTGTAGACGTCGATGACGGCGCGGTTGGCGTCGAGGTGGAAGACCTTGTTGACCGTCGCCTCGAGCAGCGCGTTGTCGTGGCTGATGACCACGAAGCCGCCGCGGTGCGCCTTGAGGAAGTCGCGCAGCCACACGATCGAGTCGGCGTCGAGGTGGTTGGTGGGCTCGTCCAGCAGCATGATCTCCGCGCCCGAGAACAGGATGCGGGCGAGCTCGACGCGGCGTCGCTGGCCACCGGACAGGGTGCCGATCGGCTGGGCGAGGATGCGCTCCTCGATCCCGAGGGCGGCAGCCATCTGCGCGGCCTCGGACTCGGCGGCGTACCCGCCACCGGCGTGGAGCTCGGCGTCGGCGCGCGTCCACCGCTTCATGCCGCGCTCGTGGATCTTCGGGTCCTCGTCGGCCATCTCGACCTCCGCCTCACGCAGGCGGCGTACGACGTCGTCGAGGCCGCGCGCCGACAGGATCCGGTCGCGGGCGATGACCTCGGGATCGCCCACCCGGGGGTCCTGCGGCAGGTAGCCGACCTCGCCGCTACGGAGGACCTGGCCGTCGGCCGGGGTCCCCTCGCCGGCGAGGATGCGGGTGAGGGTCGTCTTGCCGGCACCGTTGCGCCCCACGAGGCCGACCTTGTCGCCTGCGGCGATGCGGAAGGTGACGTCCTCCATGAGGAGCCGCGCGCCGGCTCTGACCTCGAGCTTCTGGGCGGTGATCATCTCGGGCGACATCCTACGAAGGGGTGGAGGCGGGAGCCCCATCGGCGACGCAGGGGTTACTGTGCGCCAAGGCTCCACGACGTCGTCACAACCCCCCGAAAGGCACTCCCATGCGGTTCAACCCGAAGGCCGACATCAGCAAGGGTCGTGTGCGCGACGCGGGCGGCGGCGGCGGGGGCGGCATGGGCGGCGGTGGGATGCGGATCCCCATGCCCGGCGGCACGCGGGCCGGCGGCGGCATCGGCGGCATCCTGATCATCATCCTGTTCGTCGTGCTCACGCAGTGCACCGGCCTCGGGTCGTCGGGCGGTGGCGGCACCAGCACGCAGGGCCAGGCACAGGGCCAGCCGGACGGCATCGACACCGGGGACGAGCGCTACGCCAACTGCACGTCGGGCGCCGACGCCAACACCGACGCCGACTGCGCCCGCAAGGCCGTGGCGCTGTCGCTCGAGCAGTACTGGGCGAAGGCGCTGCCCGAGCAGGCCGGCACCGAGTTCACCCCGGCCAACATCGAGACCTTCGCCGGCGCCGTGCAGACGGGATGCGGCCAGGCGTCGTCCCAGGTGGGCCCGTTCTACTGCCCGCCCGACCAGCAGATCTACCTCGACACGACCTTCTTCGCCGACGTCCTCGAGGGACAGCTCGGCGGCCAGGGCGGCGACTTCGTCGAGCCCTACGTCCTCGGCCACGAGTACGGCCACCACATCCAGAACCTGATGGGCACGATGGGCCAGGTCCGGACCCAGAAGGGCGCCGACTCCGACGCCGTGCGCCTCGAGCTGCAGGCCGACTGCTACGCCGGCATGTGGACCCGCGACGCCAGCGACGGCGACGGCATCCTGACCGACCTCGACGAGGGTGACATCACCGAGGCGCTGGACTCGGCGAAGGCCGTCGGCGACGACCGGATCCAGCAGAAGTCCGGCCAGGGCGTCGACCCCGAGGGCTGGACCCACGGCTCGTCGGAGCAGCGGATGGCGTGGTTCACCCGCGGCTACCAGGAGGGCACCCTCCAGGCGTGCGACACCTTCTCGGCCTCCTCGCTCTGACGTGTCGCTCTGACGTGTCGGTCAGCGGTCGCTGAGGAGCGCCTCGATCTGACCGACCTGGCGCTGCATGGAGCGGATGTACGGCGCCACGCTCGGGTGGCGGAACTTGCCGGCCAGCGCGCCCTCGCCGTCCGCGACCCGGGCCAGCGCCCAGTCGAGCCGGGTCAGCGCGGTGTAGACGGCCATCACGCGCGCACCGGTCACCACGTCCTCGGGGCTCGCGAGCCCGACGGGCAGCGCGGCGACGTACGCCTCCACCAGGGGCTCGACGTCCTCGCGGGTCGCCAGTGACAGGTAGCCGAGGTCGGCGCCGACCGGTCCCCGCCCGAGGTGGGCCCAGTCGATCGCGACGGCGCCGTGCTCGTGCCGACCCGGGATGTTGGCGGCCGACGGGTCACCGTGCTGGGCCACCTGTGGGAGGGCGTCACAGAGGTCCAGCCACGCCTCGCGGCGCGTCCACAGGTGGTCGGCGATGTCGGCCATGGGCGTGCGGGCGAGGGTGCGCCAGCCACCGCGCCGCTCGACGAGGCGGAGCCGGCTGCGCAGCTGGTCGCGCGCCAGCCACGGGTGCTCCCCGAGGTCGACCGCGGCGAAGCGTCCGAGGCAGGCGGCGAGCCACAGCCCCGGCGGGTCGTCGTTCTCGACCCGTTCGTGGACCAGGGTGATGCCCTCGTCGTCCTCGTCGACGCGCACGACGGGCGCCTCCCGCAGGCCGGGCGCGCCGGAGACCACCCCGCTGAGCGCGACGTCGGCAGCACGGCGCCAGTAGTTGACGTCCCCCGGGACGAGCACGCCGGGCGCGTCCTGCGGCTCGGGGCGGCGCAACCGTTTGACGACGACGTCGTGGCCGTGGTGGGTGGCCGACCAGACGCCGACGGTGGCCGGACCTGCGCCCGGGAGGCGCTGCCATCCCGGCTCCGGCTGCCACATGGACGTGACGCTAGCCGATGTCCCGTACGCGGTAGCGCCACCAGGCGAGCGACACGAGGGCAGCTGCCAGCACGGTCAGCAGCAGCTCGGGACGCCAGTCGAAGGCCTCGGACGGGTATTTGGGCACGTGGTGGAACGGCGAGAGGCCGAGGACCCAGCCCGGGAGCTCGAGTCCGGCGCCGACCTGCCCGAGGGTGACGAACGCAGCGAGCACCGCCCAGCCGGCGACGGCCCAGCGGCTGCGCACCGACAGCAGCAGCAGCGCGACACCGAGCACGACCCACACCGCCGGCGCCTGGGCCAGCGCGGCCCCGACCGCTCCCAGCCCGCGCCCCCAGCCGATGGCCGTCGCGGCGCCGGAGACCAGCAGGAGCCAGGTGCTGCCGAGGATCGCGGCCGACGACACCGCCACGAGCAGCCCGGCGCGGGAGGTGGCCGTGGCGAGCACGGTCTCGGTGCGGCCGTCGTGCTCGTCGCCGGCGGCGCGCGTCACGGCGGAGATGCCGAAGCACGTGATCACGACGGCGATCACCGACGCCAGCGCGAAGACCAGCGCGTCCTGGAGTCCACCCACCCCGCCCATCGCCTCGATGATCGGCCGCGTGGTCTCGGTGTCGAGCAGGTCGCCGATGTTGGGCACGATCGACCCCATCAGGACGCCGATCACGCCGATGCCGACGGTCCAGCCGGCCAGCGCGGTGCCCTGCTGGCGCCAGACGAGGGTGAGGGCGTCACGCAGCCGTGGGGCTCCCTCTGCCGGACCGGCGCGGTCCGGCAGCAGGCCGGCCCCGAGGTCGCGTCGTCGCCGCAACGCGACGCCGGCCGCGGTCAGCGCGCCTGCGAGCAGCGGGTAGGCCACCAGCAGCCAGGCGCGCGGCTCGGACCAGGCGCTGAGCTGCGTGCCCCAGCCGAACGGCGTCAGCCACGACAGCCACCCGGCGGACGTGTCGCCGATCGCCCGCAGGAGGTAGAGGACGCCGATCGCGCCGGAAGCCACGAAGCCGACCGTGCGCGCGCTGCTCGACAGCTGGGCCGCCACGACGGTGATCCCCGCGCCGACCAGGCCGATGCCGGTCCACGACGCCGCGAAGAGCACCGAGCCGGTGACGGGCAGCCCGGACGCGATGTTGCCCACGGCCACCAGCACGCCCAGCACGACCGAGGCGAGCACGGCCTCCGCGAGTGCGGCCGCGAGCGGGGCGTCGGCGCCCACCGCGGTCGCGCCGACCAGCTCGGCGCGCCCGGTCTCCTCCTCGACGCGCGTGTGGCGGCGTACGAGGACCACGGACATGAAGGCGACGAACACGGCGTAGAGCACGGTCATCTTGGTCATCGACAGCTCGCCGAGGCTGGAGGTGTCGAGGATCGGCCCGTAGAGGGCGACGATCGCGGGGCTGGCGTTGAGCGCCTCGGCCGCGGCCACCCGCTCCGCCGTCGTGGCGTAGAGGGGACCCGTGGCCGCCGCACTGGCCACCACGGTCGCGGTGAGCAGCAGCACCCACGCCGGCATCAGGATGCGGTCACGGCGCAGCGCGAACCTCAGGAGCAGCCCGGTGCCGCGCAGCCGGTTGCTCACGGCGAGCTCCGGTAGGCGTCGAGGAACAGCTCCTCGAGGGTGGGCGGTGAGCTGGTCAGCGAGACGACCCCGGCGTGGTGGAGGGCGTCAAGGAGCGGCGGCAGTCCGGAGGGGTCGACCGAGGCGGAGACGACGCGCCCGTCGACCGTGACGTCGTGCACGCCGTCCAGCCCCGCGAGGTCGGGGACCGGACCCGAGACCTCGGCCCGGACCCGGTTGCGCCGGAGGTGGCGCAGCTCCTCGAGCGACCCCGACTCGACCGTCCGGCCGCTGCGGATGATCGTCACGCGGTCCGCCAGCCGCTCGACCTCGCTGAGGATGTGGCTCGAGAGCAGGACGGTCGTGCCCGCGGCCTTGTGCTCGGCGAGGCACTCGTTGAAGACCTGCTCCATCAGCGGGTCCAGCCCGGAGGTGGGCTCGTCGAGGATCAGCAGGTCGATGGGGGCGGCGAACGCGGTGACGAGGGCGACCTTCTGCCGGTTGCCCTTGGAGTAGGCACGCCCCTTCTTCGTGGGGTCCAGCTCGAACCGCTCCAGCAGGTCGTCGCGACGCGTCGAGCGCGGGTCGAGGTCACGCATCCGCAGGAGCAGGTCGATGGTCTCGCCGCCGGACAGGTTGGGCCAGACGCTGACGTCACCGGGCACGTAGGCCAGGCGTCGGTGGATGTCGGTGGCGTCGCGCCACGGGTCCCGCCCGAACACCGACGCGGTGCCGCCGTTGCTGCGCAGCAGCCCGAGCAGCACCCGGATGGTGGTGGACTTTCCCGCTCCGTTGGGTCCGAGGAAGCCGTGCACCTCGCCCGGCGTGACGTCGAGGTCGAGGCCGTCGAGGGCACGAGCACTGCCGAAGGTCTTGACGAGGCCGCGGACCTCGATGGTGCTGCTCACGACCTCAACCTACGGCGTCAGCGCCCCCACGTGCGTCAGGCGTTGGTCACGTCGACGGCGATCGACTGCGCGTCCACGATCGCCTGGTCCAGCACCGCCCGGCGCGGGTCGGGCACGGCCAGCCAGGGGTCCACGACCGTCACCGACGCCAGCCGCTGGTCGGTCAGCACTGCGTCGACCGCCGCGTGGTCACCGCCGGCCACCACGAGGCGTACGACGCCGAGGATCCGCGCCGCATGGTCGGCGGCCGCCTCGTAGGCCTGCCGCGCCTGGTTGTCGCGGCGACGGGCGAAGCGCTGCTGGCTCTGGCCCCCGGCCTTGGTGCGACCCTGGACGTGCCGCTGGCCGATCTTGTGCTCGACGATGGCGACGCCGCCCATCCGGGCGACGGCGAAGCCGCCCTTGCGCACGAGCAGCACGCCCCACTCCCCCGGCGCCTGGGCCGCGGCCGCGAAGTCGGCAGCCTCGGGCGGGCCGTCGTACGCACTCGCGAAGGGCAGCCGGGCCGCGAAGTGCGAGCCGTCGACCGCCTGCCCGCGGAGCGCGCCGTCGGCGACCGTGAGGTCAGCACCGCCGTGGCCGGAGGCGAAGTTGGCGACCCACCTCTCCCAGCGCGGGGCAGGGACCAGGACGGACGGCACGCCCGACCTCAGAGGAAGTCGAGCGGGTCGAACTCGTCGATCGGGATCACGCGTGTGCGCGGGAGCGGCGAGTTGAAGGCGCCGAGGTCGTACTCGAGGTCGAAGATCCGCAGGCCGGGCAGGTTGCGGAACTGCGAGTTCACGAACTCGGTGAACCCGATGACGCCGACCTGGCGGCTGCCGTCGCACAGTGCCGAGACCTGGTCGACGAAGTCGCCGTCGTGGCTGACCAGCACCACGTCGGCCTCGCGGTGGACGAGCGCCTCGGCGGTGCGCTGGATGGCGATGTCGACGATCTTGCCCTCGCCGCTGAGCGGGATCGGCTTGAAGCCGATCGCGAGCAGGGCCTGGACGAAGCTGGTGGGCAGCTCGGTCGTGGCCGCGAGGAAGAACAGACCAGTGACGTCCTGGTCGAACGCCCGCTCGGCCCACTCCAGGAGCCGGTCCCACCGCGGCCGCTCCTCGGGACGCGGACGCCGGCCCAGGATCGAGGTGCCCAGCGTGGCGTCGATGTTCTCCCCGTCGACGAGGAGGTAGGTCATCCGCTCAGCCATGCGAGGACTCTCCCACACGCGGACGGGCGGGGTACGGGGTCCCCGCGGCGTTGTTCGGGGGAGCGAAGCGGAGGAGAAGAACGTCGTGGGGTGGTCTCTCAGGGCTGGTAGACGACCTTGAACGACTCGGTCAGGTCGTCGCCGGTGACGCTCACGTCGCTGACCTCGACGAGAGCGCGCGGTCGGCCGGAGCCGTCGCAGAGGATGGAGAGCACGCCGGGCTGCGGGAGGTCGCCGGCGTAGTCGGCCACCGCGGCGGTCGTGCTCCCCTGCTCGTCGGCGAGCACCGACTCGACGTAGGCGTCGGACTCCTCCGCCGACTCGCCGTACGCCCACGCCGGAGGCGGCACGGACTCCAGCGTCGTCGGCCCGAAGTAGGTCGGTGCGGCGTTGAGCTTGGCGTGGAAGCGGGCGAGGTCCCAGAAGACCCGCAGCTCCTCGTGGTCGAACTCGACCTCGGACGGCTCGACGTTGCTGGGCTCGACCTCGGGATCCATGCCCGAAGGGTAGCCAGTCAGGCCACGGCGGCGACGTACGCCGCGTAGTCCCGCGCGGCCTGCATCGAACCCGGGCGCGGTGGCGCCTCCGGGTCGAGACCGAGGTCGCGGTCGGCGAGCACCTGCTGCAGCAGCGGTCGCCAGCCGGGATCGCCGTGCACCATCACCCACCGCAACGCGTCGCGCTTGCTGGCCACCTCACCCGTGCGGATCGTGAAGAGGCTGCGACTGGCCTGGACGACGAGGTAGCGCTGGCACCACGCGATGCTCGGCGGGCACCAGCCCAGGACGTCGTCGGTGAGCGTTGCGAGCCCCGCCCGTGCGCTCTCGCGGAGCACGTCGTCGGGGACGGGTTCCATCAGCTGCTCCGGGCACGGGCCGACGAGCGTGATGCCGTGCTCGCGCAGGATCCAGCGGGTCCACGGCTGGTTGCAGTGCTCCGACCACGCCATGACGTCCGAGCCGTGGTCGACGTAGAGCCACTCCCGGCCCAGCCCGGCCACGGCGGCGAGGTCGCCGGCGACGGCGTACGAGCCCTCGAGGTGGCCGTACCAGAAGCCGTCGCGGTGCGGCAGGTCGGCGTGGAGCCGCCGCAGCGCGGCCTCCTGCTCCGCGTCGGGCCGCTCCCCCACCACGACGATGAAGTCGCAGTCGCTGTGCAGGTCACCCGCCCCGAGCGCGAACGACCCCTGCAGGTAGGCGCCGACGAACGACTCGCCGAGCGCCTCCTGGGCGCCCGTCACGAGGTCGTGCAGCACGCCGTTGAGCTCGGCGTAGCGCGTGGGGTGGGGGTTGAGCACGGATGGAGTGTGCGCTCGAAGCACGCAACCGCGCCACGGAATATCGGCCTGCCGTCAGACCTTGTCCGCCAGCATCGTCGCGGTGTCACCCGAGGTGCGCTCGCGCCACACGACGCGCAGCTTGGCGTCGTCCCGGCGGACCTTGACCGCGACGCGCTTCACACAGTCGCCGGTCGTGTTGCGGGTGATGACTTCGGCGAAGCGGTACCAGCCGTTGGAACGGCCCCGGTAGCGCCAGACGCCGTAGCAGCCGCCCGAGGCCACGCGTCCTCGCAGCTCGCCGTTGCGCTTGAAGATGCGGACCCGTGCCCTGTAGCCCGCATCGGCGCCGTTGTCACCGAACACCTGGCCCTTCCAGGCTCCCGTGACAGCGGTGCCTGCCTCCGCGGGGGCGGCGGCCGCGGGCGCGAGGACGGAGGCGGGGACGAGGAGCGCGACGGTGGTCAGCGCCGTGGGCACGATCCGGTTCATGCGATACCCCCTGCTTCGGAGCGGTCCCGCACGGTGCGAGGCCGTCTCGGCACCGTAGAACCGCCCGCGCTCCGAGGGCAGGGGGGGTCCACCTCCCTACGGGCGAGCCCGAGCCCCGTACAGCCTCTGGCGCACCGCTCAGACGTTGAAGCCGAGCGCCCGGAGCTGCTCGCGACCGTCGTCGGTGATCTTGTCCGGGCCCCACGGGGGCATCCAGACCCAGTTGATCGCGACGTCGCCGACGAGGCCCTCGAGGGCCGACTCGGTCTGGTCGGTGATCACGTCGGTCAGCGGGCAGGCCGCCGAGGTGAGGGTCATGTCGAGGACGGCGTTGCTGTGCTCGTCGAGGTGCACGCCGTAGACGAGGCCGAGGTCGACGACGTTGATCCCGAGCTCGGGGTCGACGACGTCCTTCATCGCCTCGGTCACGTCGTCGACGGTCACCGTCGCCGTGCCACCGCCCTGCCCGGCCTCGGGCACGTCGGGGAGGTCGCCGTGGTCGATGCCCTGGGGGTTGGTCATGAGGGGGCTCCTTCTGATTGGGCCTGGGCGGTCGCGTCCTTCCACGCCATCCAGGAGAGCAGCGCGCACTTCACGCGCGCGGGGAACTTGGCGACACCGGCGAACGCGATGCCGTCCTCGAGGACGTCTTCGTCGGGCTCCACCTGTCCCTTGCCCTGCATGAGCTCGAGGAACGTCTGGTGGATCTGCATCGCCTCGCCGACGGGCTTGCCGATCACGAGGTCGGTCAGCACGGACGCCGACGCCTGCGAGATGGAGCAGCCCACGGAGTCGTAGGACACGTCCTCGACCACGCCGTCGGACAGGTGGACGCGCAGCGTCACCTCGTCGCCGCAGGTCGGGTTGACGTGGTGCACCTCGGACTCGAACGGGTCGCGCAGGCCCTTGTGGTGCGGGTTCTTGTAGTGGTCCAGGATGATCTCCTGGTAGAGCGCGTCGAGGTCAGTGCTCATCCGTCCACCTTGAAGTAGCTGCGGGTGTGGTGGAGGCCCTCGACCAGCGCGTCGATCTCAGCCGGCGTCGTGTAGAGGTAGGACGACATCCGGCTCGAGCTCTGCACGCCGAAGCGCGCGTGCGCAGGTTTGGCGCAGTGGTGGCCGGCTCGGATCGCGATGCCGCGCGAGTCGAGGACCTGCGCGATGTCGTGCGGGTGGACACCTGCGAGCTCGAAGCTGATCGCCCCGCCGCGCTGCGCGGCGTCGAGCGGGCCGAGGACCGTGAGTCCTGGCACGGACTGCAGGCCCTCGAGGGCGTACGCCGTGATCGCCTGCTCGTGGCGGTGGATCGCGTCGAGACCGATGTGGCGGAGGTAGTCGACCGCTGCGCCCAGGCCGACGGCCTCGACGATCGGCGGGGTGCCGGCCTCGAAGCGGTGCGGCACCTTGGCGTACGTCGACCGCGCCATGGTCACGGTCTCGATCATCTCGCCGCCGCCGTGGAAGGGAGGCAGCTCGTTGAGGAGCTCCTCACGCCCCCACAGGACGCCGATCCCCGTCGGGCCGGTCACCTTGTGGCCGGTGAAGACCAGGAAGTCGCACCCGGTCGCCTGGACGTCGACCGGCAGCTGCGGCGCGGCCTGCGAGGCGTCGATGACCGACAGGGCGCCGACGGACTTCGCGCGGGCGACGAGGTCGGTGACCGGGTTGATCGTGCCGAGCATGTTGGACACCCACGTGAACGCGACGACCTTGGTGTGCTCGTCGAGCAGCTGGTCGGCGTTCGACAGGTCGAGGTGGCCGTCGTCGGTGAGCCCGAACCAGCGCAGCTCGGCGCCCGAGCGCTCGCAGGCCAGCTGCCACGACACGATGTTGGAGTGGTGCTCCATCTCGGTGATCACGACGTTGTCGCCGGGACCGAGATCGATCGTGCGAGCCAGCAGGTTGAGCGCCTCGGTGGCGTTCTTGGTGAAGATCACCTCGTTGCGCGACGACGCGTTGAGGAAGCTCGTGACCTGGTCGCGCGCCGCCTCGTAGGCCTCCGTCGACTCCGCGCCGAGCTGGTGCATGGCGCGGGCGACGTTGGCGTTGTGCCGCTCGAGGTGGTCGACCATCGTGTCGATGACGACCTGCGGCTTCTGCGAGGTGTTGGCGCTGTCGAGGTAGACCAGCGGCACTCCGCCCGCGAGCGTGCGCTCGAGGATCGGGAAGTCCTTGCGGATCACGTCGAGATCCGGAAGCAGCCCTTCCATCGTGGTCTCCTTCGAAGTGGGCGGTGCGGGCGGGTGGCTCAGGCGTTCGCCTTGAGGTACTTGTCGTAGCCCTCGGCCTCAAGCTGGTCGGCGAGCTCCTTGCCGCCGGACTCGGCGACCTTGCCGTCGACGAACACGTGGACGTAGTCGGGCTCGATGTAGCGCAGGATGCGGGTGTAGTGGGTGATGAGCAGGACACCCTTGCCCTCGCGCTCGCGGAAGCGGTTGACGCCCTCGGAGACGATCTTCAACGCGTCGATGTCGAGGCCGGAGTCGGTCTCGTCGAGCACCGCGACCTTGGGGTCGAGCAGCTCGAGCTGGGCGATCTCGTGGCGCTTCTTCTCGCCGCCCGAGAAGCCCTCGTTGACGCTCCGCGTGCCGAAGGACGGGTCGAGGTTGAGCCGCTCGAGTGCGCCGTTGACGTCCTTGACCCACGTGCGCAGCTTGGGGGCCTCACCGTCGATCGCGGTCTTGGCGGTGCGGAGGAAGTTCGACACCGAGACGCCCGGGACCTCGACCGGGTACTGCATCGCGAGGAACAGGCCCGCGCGGGCACGCTCGTCGACGGAGAGGGACAGCACGTCCTGGCCGTCGAGGGTCACCGAGCCGCTGGTGATCGTGTACTTCGGGTGCCCGGCGATCGAGTAGGCGAGCGTGGACTTGCCCGAGCCGTTGGGCCCCATGATCGCGTGGGTCTCGCCCTCCTTGATGGTGAGGGTGACGCCCTTGAGGATCTCCTTGGGTCCGTCCTCGGTGTCGACGGTGACGTGGAGGTCGGTGATGACGAGCTTGCTCATGAGGGGGTGACTCCGTTCAGGGTGGTCTCGGTGTCGACGTACACGTCCGTGCCGCGTACCTCGATCGGGAAGGTGGCGACCGGCTCGGTCGCGGGGAGGTTGGTGGGCTTGCCGGTGCGGAGGTCGAACATCGACCCGTGCAGCCAGCACTCGATCTGGCAGTCGCCGACCTCGCCCTCGCTGAGGGCGACGGCGGCGTGGCTGCACTCGTTCTCCAGCGCGAAGACCTCGTCGCCGTTGCGGGCGACGACGATCTCGTAGCGGCCGAGGGTCACGGCGAGGCCCTGGTCGGTCCTGACCTCGTCGAGTGCGCAGGCGCGCTCGAAGGTCATCGCGGGGTCCCCGCGGCGTTGTCGGCGGAAGGAGCGGAGCGGGGGGAGCCGAGAACGTCGTGGGGTGCATTGTCGTCCGACCCGAAGGCGGCGAGCGAGCCGAGGTCCTTGAGGACGTTCTTGGCGAGCTCGGCCTCGACCGTGGTGAGGAGGCGGTCCTCGATGGAGGGGACGCCGACCTGGCGGATGAGGTCGTTGAAGAAGCCGTGCACCACCAGCCGCTGCGCCTCCTGCTCGGAGACGCCGCGCGACTGGAGGTAGAAGAGCTGCTCGTCGTCGAAGCGCGCGGTGGCGGAGGCGTGCCCGGCACCCTCGATCTCCCCCGTCTCGATCTCCAGGTTGGGGATGGAGTCGGCCCGGCAGCCGTCGGTGAGGACGAGGTTGCGGTTCTCCTCGTAGGTCTCGATGCCTTCGGCGACCTTCCGGATCAGCACGTTGCCGACCCAGACGGTGTGCGCCTTCTCGCCCTGCAGCGCGCCCTTGTAGACCGCGTGGGACTTCGTGCGCGGAGCCGTGTGGTCGGCGAAGATCCGGTGCTCGATGTGCTGGCCGGCGTCGGCGAAGTAGAGGCCGAGCAGCTCGGCCGAGCCGCCGGGACCGTCGTAGGTCACGTTGGCGTCCATCCGCACCAGGTCGCCGCCGAAGGAGATCGCGGCGTGCTTGTAGGTGGCGTCGCGACCGACGCGGGCCTGGTGGTGCGACAGGTGGACGGCGTCGTCGGCCCAGTCCTGGAGCGAGACGACCGTGACGTCGGCGCCGTCACCGACCGCGATCTCGACGACCGCGGCGATGGTGGAGGAGCCGGTGTGGTTGAGCACCACGATCGCCTTGCTGTGCGCACCGAACCGCATCGCGACGTGGCCGGCCTCGGTCACGGCGACATCCTTGCCGTCGAGGTCGACGACGATCGGCTCGGACACCTCGGTGTCGGCGGGCACGTCGATCAGCAGGGTCGAGGGCACCTCGGCCAGGACGCGCGCGGCCCAGCGGGTGTTGGGCACGAGGCCGGAGAGGCCGCGCAGGTCGCGGGCCTCGTCGCCGGACACGCCCTCGATGCGCACACCCTCGGGGGTGTTCCACGTGCACGAGGTCGCGGACCGCATGAACTCGGCGTCGGCGTGCAGGCCCTTGAGCCGCTTGAGCGGCGTGAAGCGCCAGATCTCCTCGCGGCCGGTCGGGACCACGTGGTCGGCGACGTCGAACGACCCGGCCGGGTGGAGGTGGCTCTCCACCTTGCCGTGCTCGGGGCCCTGCTCCAGCGCGGAGCGGACGGAATCAGTGGTGACGGTCAAAGCTCTACTTTCTCGTTTCGGTCTCGTGACGGTCGCCGGGGCGAGGCGTCACGACCCACGGTCAGGCGGCGGGGCGGCAGGTCAGCCGACCGCGCCTTCCATCTGCAGCTCGATCAGGCGGTTGAGCTCGAGGGCGTACTCCATCGGCAGCTCCTTGGCGATCGGCTCGACGAAGCCGCGCACGATCATCGCCATCGCCTCGTCCTGCTCCATGCCGCGCGACATGAGGTAGAACAGCTGGTCGTCGGAGACCTTGGAAACGCTGGCCTCGTGGCCCATCGACACGTCGTCCTCGCGGATGTCGACGTAGGGATAGGTGTCGCTGCGGCTGATCTGGTCGACCAGCAGCGCGTCGCACAGCACGTTGGACTTCGAGCCGTGCGCGCCCTCGTTGACCTGGATCAGCCCGCGGTACGACGTACGACCGCCGCCGCGCGCCACCGACTTGCTCAGGATGGACGACGAGGTGTGCGGCGCCGCGTGCACCATCTTGGCGCCGGCGTCCTGGTGCTGGCCCTCGCCGGCGAACGCGATCGACAGCGTCTCGCCCTTGGCGTGCTCGCCCATGAGGTAGATCGCGGGGTACTTCATCGTCACCTTGGAGCCGATGTTGCCGTCGACCCACTCCATCGTGGCGCCGGCCTCGCAGGTCGCCCGCTTGGTGACGAGGTTGTAGACGTTGTTGGACCAGTTCTGGATGGTCGTGTAGCGGACGCGGGCGCCCTTCTTCACGATGATCTCCACGACCGCGGAGTGCAGCGAGTCGGAGGAGTAGATCGGGGCGGTGCAGCCCTCCACGTAGTGCACGTAGGAGTCCTCGTCCGCGATGATCAGCGTCCGCTCGAACTGACCCATGTTCTCGGTGTTGATCCGGAAGTAGGCCTGCAGCGGGATGTCGACGTGGACGCCCTTGGGGACGTAGATGAACGAGCCACCCGACCACACCGAGGTGTTGAGCGCGGAGAACTTGTTGTCACCGACCGGGATGACGGTGCCGAAGTACTCCCTGAAGAGCTCCTCGTGCTCCTTCAGCGCGGTGTCGGTGTCGACGAAGATGACGCCCTTCTCCTCGAGGTCCTCGCGGATCGAGTGGTAGACGACCTCCGACTCGTACTGCGCGGCGACACCGGCGACGAGACGCTGCTTCTCCGCCTCCGGGATGCCGAGCTTGTCGTAGGTGTTCTTGATGTCCTCGGGGAGGTCCTCCCACGACGTCGCCTGCTTCTCGCTGGAGCGGACGAAGTACTTGATGTTGTCGAAGTCGATCGTCGACAGGTCCGAGCCCCAGGTGGGCATGGGCTTGCGGTGGAAGAGCTTGAGGCCCTTGAGGCGCATGTCGAGCATCCACTGCGGCTCGGACTTCTTGCCGGAGATGTCGCGCACGACGTCCTCGTTGAGACCACGCGTCGCGGTGGCGCCGGCGGTGTCGGAGTCGGACCAGCCGAACTCGTACTTGCCGATGCCCTTGAGCTCCGGGTTGAGTTCTTCGATGGAGGTCATGCCTGCTCCTTTGTCGGGACCGTCTTCGGGTCCGTCTTGAGGGTCTGGGGGATGCACGTGGTGCACACGCCGTCACCGTGGGCGATGGTCGCCAACCGCTGGACGTGGGTGCCGAGCACGGAGGCGATCGCCTCGGTCTCGGCCTCGCAGAGCTGCGGGAACTCGTGGGCGACGTGGGAGACCGGGCAGTGCTGCTGGCACAGCTGCTCCCCCACGACCGGGAGCTCGCGCACCGATGCGGCATAGCCGTTCTGGGTGAACACCCGCGCGAGCGCCTCGGCGGGCGTCAGGTCGGGGTCGGACGCCATGACGTCGGCGTAGTCGCGCCCGACGAAGGCCACCCGGCGCCGCGCGAACTCGACCACGGCCTCCTCGCCCTGCGTCTCGGCCAGGAACCGCATGGCCTGCACGGCGAGGTCGTCGTACTGCTGGTCGAAGCTGTCGCGCCCGGTCTCGGTGAGCGCGAAGACCTTGGCGGGCCGGCCGCGTCCCCGGGTGCCGTAGACCTTCTGGTCGCGTGACTCGACGACCCCCTCGTCGGCGAGGTGGTCGAGGTGACGGCGTACGGCGGCGGGCGTCAGGTCGAGCCGGAGGGCCAGGTCGGCGGCGGTCGAGGGACCGTTCTCGAGGATCGTGCGCGCCACACGGTCGCGTGTGGGCGCATCGCCCTCACGCTGTGCCGTCGACGTCCTCACGAATTCCACAACACCAGTGTGTCGTTAATGCTTCCGGTCGTTCAAGCAAGGGTCGCCTAAGTGACCCGGCCCACGGCGGTCCGGGGGCGCCGGCCGCCCGCTCAGTCAGCGGTGCGGGCGCGGAAGGTGCGGATGGCCAGCGGCGCCACGACGGCGGTGATCAGGATGATCCAGCCGATCGTGAACGGGATCGGGTGGTGCATCGGGAACGCCGCGCCCTCGGCGAGCGGCTGGTCGTTGCCCCAGAGCACGCGGACCGCCTGGGTCAGCGAGGAGATCGGGTTCCACTCGGCGATCCACCGCAGGACGGTCGGCATCTGGTCGGTGGGCGCGAACGTGTTGGCCAGGAAGGTGATCGGGAACATCGTCGCGAACATGACGCCGTTGACGGCCTCGACCGAGCGCATCGCGGAGCCGACCCAGATGCCGACCCAGATCATCGCGAACCCCCAGCCGAGGAGCAGGACGTAGCCGAAGGCCGCCTGGAACACGTCGGTGTGGATGCGCCAGCCGATGAGCAGGCCGGTCAGCGACATGACGACGAGGCCGATCGAGGCGTGGACCAGGCTCGAGATGCTGCGCCCGACCAGCACGGCCGCCGGGTTGATCGGCAGCGACCGCATCCGGTCGACGATGCCCTTGTCGAGGTCGGCAGTGAGGCCGACGGCAACGATGAACGAGGCGAAGGCGACGGTCTGCGCCATGATCCCCGGGAGCAGGAACGCGCGGTAGCCGGCGGGCGTCGCCACGTCGATCGACGAGCCGAACACGAAGGCGAACAGCAGCACGAACATCACCGGCTGGATGGTGACGTCCATCAGCATCTCGGGCATGCGCCTGATGTGGAGGAAGTTGCGGCGGGCGATGGCCCACGACTGGGCCGGAAGCCCGGTGGTGCGGATCTCCGGTCGCTCGAGCGTGGTCATCGGGCCATTCCTCCTGCGGTCTGGTCGAGCTGGTCTGCGGGGTCACCCTCGGCTGACTCGTCGGTCTCCTGCTCGGCACGGTGCCCGGTGAGGTGGAGGAAGACGTCGTCGAGGCTCGGGCGCTTGAGCCCGATGTCGTCGAGCACGATGTCGCTCTCGTCGAAGATCCCGGCCACGCGCGTCATGTGGCCCAGGCCCTCCGAGGGCGCCGTGAGCTGGCGCGCCCCCACGTCGACGTGCACCTCTCGGGCATGCGGGCGCAGCAGCGCCTCGGCGGTCGGGAGGTCCCCGGAGTGGGAGACCGTCACGACGAGCGCGGCCGCACCGGACTGGTCCTTCAGCTGCAGCGGGGTGCCCTCGGCGATGACCGTGCCGCGATCGATCACGACGATGTTGTCGGAGAGCTGGTCAGCCTCCTCGAGGTATTGCGTCGTCAGCAGCAGGGTGGTCCCGTCGGCGACGAGCTCGCGCAGCACCTCCCACAGCTCCACGCGCGAGCGCGGGTCGAGGCCCGTGGTCGGCTCGTCGAGGAACAGCACGGGCGGTGTCGCGATCAGGCTGACCGCCAGGTCGAGCCGTCGCCGCATGCCGCCGGAGTAGGTCTTGGCCGTCCGGTCGCCGGCGTCGGCGAGGGAGAAGCGCTCGAGCAGCTCGTCACTGGCGCGCCGGATGTAGGAGGAGTCGAGGCCGTAGAGGTTGCCGATGAGGCGCAGGTTCTCCCGGCCCGTCAGGAGCTCGTCGACGGTCGCGGCCTGCCCGGTCAGCCCCATGCTCCTGCGCACGGCCGCGGGGTCGGCCAGGATGTCGTGACCGGCGACGCGCCCCGTGCCCGCGGTCGGGCGGGTCAGGGTGGTCATCATCCGGACGGTGGTGGTCTTGCCGGCGCCGTTGGGCCCGAGCAGACCGAGCACCGAGCCCTCGGGGACGGAGAAGGACACCCCGTCCACGGCCACGGTGTCACCGAAGTGCTTGACGAGGCCCTCGGCCTCGATGGCGGAACGCGTCATGGCGACCACGCTAGTCGCGGGGACCGACAGCCGCTCCCCAATAAGGCGCACCTAGAATCAGTGCGTGCCACCCGCCTCCCCCGCCGTCCAGATCGACGGTCTGGTGATGGCGTACGGCGACAAGGTGGCCGTCGACGGGTTGTCGCTCGAGGTGGCGCGGGGATCGATCACCGCCGTGCTCGGGCCCAACGGCGCGGGCAAGACCACGACGCTCGAGACCTGCGAGGGCTACCGGGTGGCCCAGCGCGGCACGGTCCGCGTGCTCGGGCTCGACCCGCAGCGCGACCGAGCGGACCTGCTCCCCCGGATCGGCGTCATGCTGCAGAGCGGCGGCGCCTGGAGCGGCGTACGCGCCGTGGAGATGCTGGAGCACATGGCCTCGCTGCACGCGCACCCGCTCGACACGGCCATGCTCGTCGAACGGCTCGGCCTGGGCGAGTGCGGACGAACCCCCTACCGCCGGCTGTCCGGCGGCCAGAAGCAGCGCCTCGGCCTGGCGATCGCGCTCGTCGGGCGACCCGAGCTGGTGTTCGTCGACGAGCCGACCGCCGGCATGGACCCCCAGGCAAGGCGTACGACGTGGGAGATGCTCGAGGAGGTGCGGGCCGACGGCGTCACGGTCGTGCTGACGACCCACCACATGGACGAGGCCGAGCACCTGGCCGACCGCATCCACATCATCGACCGCGGCACGCTGATCGCCTCCGGGACCCCGGCCGAGCTGACCCGCGGCGGCCACTCCGCGACCATCCGGCTGGTCGTCAACCGGCCGTTCCCCGACGGCGCCCCCGAGTCGCTGCGCCGGGAGCTCGGACCGCTGACCGAGGTGCGCCAGCTCGACGAGGTGAGCATGCTCATCCACGGTCCGGCCGACGCCAGCACCCTCGGCCGCGTCTCGCGGTGGTGCGAGGAGCACGCCGTGCTCCCCCAGACGCTCACCCTCGGCCAGCGCACCCTCGAGGACGTCTTCCTCGAGCTCACCGGGCGGGAGCTGGCCTCATGAACACGCCTCCCGCCGGGACCGCGCCCGCCGGCGCCCGCCCGACCGGCACCTTCACCCCGGCTCCCGGAGGCTCCGGCCTCGGCCGGATGGTGCTGGCCCAGGCCCGCATGGAGGCGCGGCTGATGCTGCGCAACGGCGAGCAGCTGCTGCTCGCGATCGTGATCCCGGTGATCGTGCTGGTGGGAGGTGTCGCCGCGGCCGGCCGCCTCGGCAGCACCTTCGAGGGGCACGCGCCGGTCGACCTCCTCACCCCGGGTGTGCTGGCCCTCGCCGTGATGTCGACCGCGTTCACGTCGGTGGCCATCGCCACCGGCTTCGAGCGCCGCTACGGCGTGATCAAGCTGCTCGGCTCCTCGCCCCTCCCCCGCCACGGCCTGCTCCTGGGCAAGGTGCTGGCGCTGCTCAACGTCGTCGCCCTGCAGCTGGTGGTGCTCGTGGCCGTCGCACTGGCCCTGGGCTGGGAGCCCTCGCTGGCCAGCCCGCCGACCACCGTGATCGGCCTGGTGCTCACCGTCGGCCTGGGCACCGCGGCTTTCGCCTCCCTCGGGCTCCTCGTCGCCGGCGCGCTGCGTGCCGAGGCGACCCTCGCGCTGGCCAACCTCGTCTACCTGCTCCTCATGGCAGGTGGTGGCGTCGTGCTGCCGACCAGCACGTACGGCGCCGCCGGCGGGCTGATCCAGTGGCTGCCGTCCGGCGCCCTCGGTGAGGCCATGCGCTCCACGCTCGTGCACGCCGACATCGACGGCCGATCGCTGCTCGTGCTCGCCGCCTGGGCGGTGCTCGGCGCACTGCTCACGGCCAAGACCTTCAGGTGGGAATGATGGGACGCACCCTGCTCGACCGCCTCGCGCGGTACCTCTGGCCGCTCGCCCTGGCCAACCTCGTCGCCAACATCGGCATCGTGGTCACCGGCGCGGCCGTCCGGCTCACGGGCTCCGGCCTCGGGTGCCCGACGTGGCCGCGCTGCACCGACGCGTCGTACGTCGCCCACGGTGAGCTGGGGCTGCACGGGGCCATCGAGTTCGGCAACCGGCTGCTGACCTTCGTCCTCGCCGCGGTCGCCGTCCTGTGCTTCCTCGCCGCGCTCGGGGCGCGGCACCGCCGCGCGACGCGGCTGGCACTCGTCATCGGCCTCGGCATCCCGCTGCAGGCGGTGCTGGGCGGCATCACGGTGCTGACCGACCTCAACCCCTGGATCGTCGCCGGTCACTTCCTGCTGTCGATGGCGATGATCATGGTCTGCGTCGCCCTGATCGACGAGCTGCGCAGTCCCACCCGCGGGATGGCACCGCCGCTGCCGCGCGCCCTCGCGTGGGCGACGTTCGCGTCGGGCTGGGTGGTCCTCTACCTCGGCACGGTCGTGACCGGGGCCGGTCCGCACGCCGGCGACACCGACTCGCCCCGCAACGGCCTCGACCCGGCGACGGTGTCGCAGGTCCATGCGGCGTCGGTGTACGTCCTCGTCGTCCTGACCGTCGTGCTGCTGGTCGCGGCGCTGCGCGGCGGGCACCCGTGGCTCGCACGCGTGACCGGGCTGGTGCTCCTGATCGAGGTGCTCCAGGGCGTCCTGGGCTGGGTGCAGTACTGGCTGGACCTGCCGGTCGGCCTCGTCGCCCTCCACATGCTCGGCGCTGGCCTCCTCGCCGCCGGCCTGGCCCGCATCGCCCTGGCGGTGCTGCCCCACCGTGGCGCCGACGAGGCGCGGGCGGACGGCGTGCCCCAGACGCACGCCGCCACCCGCATCGGTCCTTCGTAGGCCGGGCGGTCAGGACCGCCCGATCAGGACCGCCCGATCTTCCGTGCGAAGACCACCGTGCGGCGGGAGTAGTCGTCGGCCTTGCAGCCGACGAGCACGATCCGGGCCGGCCCGGCGACGGAGTAGAGCGACCTCATCCGCCGCGACGCGGGCCAGTACTCCCGGCGGGTGACCTCGAACCGGCAGCCCGCCACCTTGATGACGTCGCCGCGGCGCAGCGAGCCCCACCGGTCGGCGACGCCGTTGCCGGCGCGCCAGGCGTGACCGGCGTAGACGGTGCTGCCTGTCGGGTCGCAGGGCGGGTCGCCCTTCGACCAGGTGTAGACCGCACCACGGAGCCGGTTGCCGACCGCCAGGGTGTCGTTGCGCGCCGGCACCTTGATGATGGCCGCGTCGGTGCCGGTGCGACCGATGGTGAGCCGGTCAGGGGCGGCGTGAGCCGCACCCTGACCGACCACCGCGGTCACGCAGAGGACCATCGAGGCGACGATCCCGGCAGCGCGGGAGCGGGTCATCGCGCTCCGGTGCTGGGTGCGACCTCCGGGGCGTTGGCGCACGGACGGGTGCGGAAGGTCATCTTCCACACCTGCTTGCCCTCCAGCCGGTAGGACGCGTCCGCAGCGTGGGCGCGGACGGTGACGCGCTTGGCGCCGGCCCTCAGCCACACGCCCTGGCGCAGGACCTTGCCCTTCGACGTGTAGACGACGCCCGACCGCTTGACGACCTTGTAGACGTCACCGCGGGTGCCGCACTTGTCGATCGTGCGGGCACGGGCCGACACGACGCGTGCCTCGGCTGGCAGCACCTCGGGCGGGGTGACGACGGGCGGCGTGACCACCGGCGGCGTCACGACCGGCGGGGTCACGACCGGCGGGGTCGGGCACGGCTCGTTGCTGTCGGTCGGCGCGGGGAAGGTCAGGACGGTCTGCCCGTTGGGGAACTGGTGGCCCGGAGCGGCGGTCACCGTGAGGCTTCGGTCGGGGTTGACCGTGGCTGTCCATGGTCCCGTGGGGATCTGCCCGTAGTGGGCGTTGCCGGGCCCGCAGTCGTCGATGACCGGCACGGTCGTGACCTGGAAGAACGCCGGGCACGGCACGTTGCTGTCGGTCGGCACCGGGTAGGTGATGCTCTTCTTGCCGCCGGGGAACTRGTTGCCCGGGTTGGCGGTCACCGTGACGCTGCCGTTGGGGTTGGTGACCGAGGTCCACGGCCCGGACGGGACCTGGCCGTAGCGGGCGTTGCCCGGGCCGCAGTCGTCGATGACCGGGATCGTCGGGGGCTGCACGGTGGTGACGTTGCAGCCGTCGAGGAACGTGGCGACGGGGATGTACCCGGAGCTCGTGTTGGTGGAGCCGTTGGACCACCTCGCGGCCAGCGTCAGGGTCAGCGGCGAGGTCGGCTTGGTGGTGACGGTCTCGGTGAACGTGCGTGTCTGACGCGAGGTCAGCTGCGTGCCGACGGGGACGACGCCCGGCCGGTTGGACGCGGTGATCGACTCGGTGCGCGTCTCGCTGTTCTCGACGGTCCAGGTGACGGCCCAGCCGCCGCCCGTCTTGCAGACGACGGAACCGTTGATCGTGTTGTGGTGCGCACTGGCCGCACCGGCGACGCCGACGACGGCGAAGCCCACGGCCAGGACGAGGGTGACGAGCCTCGAGACACCGCGGTGGATCGAAGGGCGACGAACCCCCTGCCCGGCCGCTCCCCCAGCGGTCCGGTGCCGTCGCTCACGTGATGAAGACATGCAGAACTACCCCCTGCTCCCACGGGGGGTGGCCCACTGCCTCCCCCCTACGGAGCATTGAACGGGCGGCGGGGCTTCTGGACACGGAACGTTGTCTCAAGAAGATCTTAAAGTTTCTCGCATTCACCAGACGAGACCTTCAAGTTGCGCTACCGACCGAGCAGGGGATCCAGTGCTACGGCGACGAAGAGCAGGGAGAGGTAGAGGTTGGACGCGTGGAAGAGCCGCATGGGGTTGATGTCGGTCAGCGCCTCGGAGCCCTTCGCACGCTTCCACATCCGGTGGGCCTCGACCAGGAACACGGCACCCAGGACGGCTGCGGCGACCGGGTAGACCAGGCTTGTCCCGGCGACCGGCCACAGCAGCAGCGACGTGGCGACCATCACCCAGCTGTAGATGACGACCTGTCGTCCGACCTCGGGCGCGGGCTTGACCACGGGGAGCATCGGCACGTCGACGTTGCGGTAGTCCTCGCGGTAGCGCAGCGCGAGCGCCCAGGTGTGCGGCGGGGTCCAGAAGAAGACCACCAGGAACAGCACGACGGGCGTCCAGGCCAGCTCGCCGGTCACCGCGGTCCAGCCGATGAGCGCGGGGAAGCAGCCGGCCAGACCGCCCCAGACGATGTTCTGCGTGGTCCGGCGCTTGAGGAGCATCGTGTAGACGAGGACGTAGAACGCGTTGGCCAGCACCGACAGCGCGGCCGAGAGCCAGTTGACCCACAGCGCCAGGACCACTGTCGACAGCACGGCCAGCACCGTCGCGAAGACGAGGGCCGAGACCGGCGAGACGATGTGACGGGGCAGCGCCCGGCGTCGCGTACGCCGCATCTGCTCGTCGATGTCGCGGTCGTAGATGCAGTTGTAGGCCGAGGCGGAGCCCGCCGACAGCGCGCCACCGACGACGGTCGCGGCAACCAGCCCCAGCGGCGGGATGCCGCGCTCGGCGAAGAACATCACCGGCACCGTCGTCAGGAGGAGCAGCTCGATCACGCGTGGCTTGGTCAGCCCGACGTAGGCGGCGACCACGTCGCGCCAGGACTTCGGGGCGTCGGTCTCGACGCCCGGGTCACCGGTCGACGGCCGGGCGGACGCGGCTGCGTTCGGGCCGGCGTGGGACACGGTGGAGAACCTCGGGAGGACGGGGGCGGATGGGACGCGGACAGCAAGGGAACCGAAGGATGAACGGCCAGCTGTTCCGGCGTCCGGGACGACCCTCGGGCACGGTCGAGTCTACTCGGCCACGACGATAGGGTCGTAGTCGAGGCCACCCCTGCTGGGCTGTGATCCTGACTGCACCCGGTTGCACTCCATCGAGAGGAACTGCGTTGACCAAGAAGTCCGCCCTGCCCGCCACCCTCGAGTGGGACGACATCGATCGCCGGGCCGTGGACACCTCCCGGGTCCTGGCGATGGACGCGGTCCAGAAGGTCGGCAACGGCCACCCCGGCACGGCCATGAGCCTCGCGCCGGCGGCGTACCTGCTGTTCCAGAAGGTGATGCGGCACAACCCCGCCGACCCGCACTGGACCGGTCGCGACCGCTTCGTGCTGTCCTGCGGCCACAGCTCCATCACCCTCTACACCCAGCTCTTCCTCGGCGGGTGGGGCCTCGAGATCGAGGACCTGCGCTCCCTGCGCACGTGGGGCAGCAAGACGCCGGGTCACCCCGAGTACGGGCACACGGCGGGTGTGGAGACCACGACCGGCCCGCTCGGCCAGGGTGTCGCCAACGCCGTCGGCATGGCCATGGCGGCCCGCCGCGAGCGGGGCCTGCTCGACCCCGACACGGCCGAGGACGACTCGCCGTTCACCCACCACGTCTACGCGCTCTGCTCCGACGGTGACCTGCAGGAGGGCGTCAGCTCCGAGGCCTCCTCCATCGCCGGCACCCAGCAGCTCGGCAACCTCACCCTGATCTACGACGCCAACCAGATCTCGATCGAGGGCGACACCGACGTCGCGTTCACCGAGGACGTCGGCGCCCGCTACGAGGCATACGGCTGGCACGTCCAGCACGTCGACTGGACCAACGACGGCACGGACTACGTCGAGGACGTCCCCGAGCTCTACGCCGCCGTCCGCGCCGCCGACGAGGTCACCGACCGGCCCAGCCTCATCGTCCTGCACACGGTCATCGCCTGGCCCGCGCCCAACGCGCAGGGCACCGGCAAGTCCCACGGCTCGGCCCTCGGCGAGGAGGAGGTGGCCGCCACCAAGGAGATCCTCGGCTTCGACCCCGAGCAGCACTTCGAGGTGCCGACCGACGTGATCGAGCGCACCCGCTCCCTCGTCGCGCGCGGCAAGGAGCAGCAGGCCGCGTGGCAGGAGCTCTTCGACGCGTGGAAGGGCTCAGCGCCCAAGGACGTCGTCGAGACCTTCGAGCGCATGCAGACCCGCGCGCTGCCCGTCGGCCTCGCCGACGCGCTCCCGACCTTCGACGCCGACCCCAAGGGCGTGGCGACCCGCAAGGCGTCCGGCGCGGTGATCAACGCCGTCGCCGGCGTGATGCCCGAGCTGTGGGGTGGCTCGGCCGACCTCGCCGAGTCCAACAACACCACCATCGAGGACGCCTCGTCCTTCATCCCGGAGAGCCGCTCGACCGACCAGTGGACCGGCGACCCGCTCGCGGGCCGCGTGCTGCACTTCGGCATCCGCGAGCACGGCATGGGCGGCATCCTCAACGGCATCGCGCTCCACGGCGGCACGCGCGTCTTCGGCGGCACGTTCCTCACCTTCAGCGACTACATGCGCGGGTCGGTCCGGCTGGCGGCGCTGATGGGCCTGCCGGTCACCTACGTCTGGACCCACGACTCCATCGGCCTGGGTGAGGACGGCCCGACGCACCAGCCGATCGAGCACCTCGCCGCCCTGCGCGCCATCCCCGGCCTCGACGTCGTACGCCCGGCGGACGCCAACGAGACGGCCGCCGCGTGGCACGCCGTCCTCGAGCGCACCGACCACCCCGCCGGCATCGCGCTGACCCGCCAGAACGTCCCGGTCTTCCCGCGCGGCGAGGACGGCTACAGCGACACGTCCAACGTGCACCGCGGCGGCTACGTCCTCATCGACGCCCCTGCCATCGAGGACCGTGACGGCGAGCCCGACGTGATCCTCATGGGCACCGGC
The DNA here is from genome assembly GCF_056401175.1 of Nocardioides sp. P4_G10. Lineage (NCBI taxonomy): Bacteria > Bacillati > Actinomycetota > Actinomycetes > Propionibacteriales > Nocardioidaceae > Nocardioides > Nocardioides sp. P4_G10. Next base: position 33,944 of record NZ_JBFUJV010000028.1, read on the forward strand.
TCCGAGGTGCAGGCGGCGGTCGCCGCCCGCGAGCTCCTCGCCGCCGACGGCATCCGCGCCCGCGTGGTGTCGTTCCCCTGCCTCGAGTGGTTCGAGGAGCAGGAGGAGGCCTACCGCGAGACCGTCCTGCCGCCCACCGTCAAGGCGCGCGTCTCGGTCGAGGCGGGCGTCAAGCAGGGGTGGCGCGAGTACGTCGGCGACCACGGCCGCATCGTGTCCATCGACCACTACGGCGCCTCGGCCGACTTCGCGCGGATCTACGAGGAGTTCGACATCACCGGCGAGGCGGTGGCCAACGCCGCCCGCGACAGCCTGCGCACCCTGACCGACTGACCTGACCGACTGGGCTCACCCGCCAGTCCCCACCGAACATCTGGAGGCACCGCATGAACGACCGTCTCAAGGCCCTGGCCGACGCCGGGGTGTCCATCTGGCTCGACGACCTCTCCCGCGAGCGGCTGGAGACCGGCAACCTGGCCGACCTGGTGAAGAACAGCCACGTCGTGGGCGTCACGTCCAACCCGGCCATCTTCCAGGCCGCGCTGGCCGACGGTGAGCGCTACGACCCGCAGGTGCGCGAGCTCGCCGCCGCGGGCGCCGACGTCGACAAGGCCACGCAGGTCATCACCACCGACGACGTGCGCGACGCCTGCAAGGTGATGCGCCCGGTCTTCGACGCCACCGACGGTGTCGACGGCCGCGTCTCCATCGAGGTGTCCCCCGGCTTCGCCCACGACACCGGCGAGACCGTCAAGGAGGCCGCCGAGCTCTGGCGGATCGTCGACCAGCCCAACCTCCTCATCAAGATCCCCGGCACGAAGGAGGGCTGGCCGGCCATCACGGAGACCATCGCCGCCGGCATCTCGGTCAACGTGACGCTGATCTTCGGCCTCGAGCAGTACCGCAACGTCATGGAGGCCTACGTCTCGGGCCTCGAGCAGGCCGCCGACAACGGTCACGAGCTCGCCGACATCCACTCGGTGGCGTCCTTCTTCGTCTCGCGCGTCGACTCCGAGATCGACAAGCGGCTCGAGGCGACCACGGAGGGACCGGGCACCGACCCGTCCCTGCGCGGCAAGGCCGGCGTGGCCAACGCCCGGCTGGCCTTCCAGATGTTCGAGGAGTTCTTCAGCGGCGACCGGTGGGCCGCGCTCGAGGCCAAGGGCGCGCGCAAGCAGCGCCCGCTGTGGGCGTCGACCGGGGTCAAGAACCCCGACTACGACGATACGATGTACGTCGTCGACCTGGTCGTCGAGGACACCGTCAACACGATGCCCGAGAAGACCCTCGAGGCCGTCGCCGACCACGGCGAGGTCCGCGGCGACCGCATCCGTCCGTTCTACGACGACGCCGCCGCCCACATGAAGGCGCTCGAGGATGCCGGCATCGACTACGACGACGTGATCGAGGTGCTCATCAAGGAGGGCGTCGACAAGTTCGTCGTCGCCTGGGACGAGCTGCAGACGACGCTCGCGAAGTCCCTCGAGGCCGCTCGCGCATGAGTGACGCGGTCGACCCCACCACGACGGAGGCGTGGGCACGGCTCGCCGAGCTCGCGGCGTCGTACCAGCCCGACCTGCGCGCCACGCTGACGCCGGAGTGGGTCGACCGCCAGAGCCTCACCGCCGCCGACCTCCACGTCGACCTGTCGAAGAACCTCCTCGACGGTGACGTGGAGGCGGCGCTGCTCGCGCTCGCCGACGAGGTCGGCGTGACCGGGCGTCGCGACGCGATGCTGGCGGGCGAGCACATCAACGTCACCGAGGACCGCGCGGTGCTCCACGCCGCGCTCCGGCTGCCGGTCGACGCGTCGCTGAGCGTCGACGGCCAGGACGTCGTGGCCGACGTCCACGAGGTGCTCGAGCGGGTGTACGCCTTCGCCGACCGCGTCAGGTCGGGTGAGTGGACCGGCGTGACCGGCAAGCGGATCGAGACGGTCGTCAACATCGGCATCGGCGGGTCCGACCTCGGGCCCGTGATGGCCTACGAGGCGCTCGAGCCCTACCGCCAGGACGGGCTGTCGTGCCGCTTCATCAGCAACATCGACCCCACCGATGCCGGGCAGGCGCTGTCCGACCTCGACCCGGAGACGACGCTGTTCATCGTCTCCAGCAAGACCTTCGGCACCCTCGAGACGCTGACCAACGCCCGGCTGTGCCGGGCCTGGCTCCTCCAGCACCTGCCGTCGGGCACCGACGAGGCGGCCGCGGTCGCCCAGCACTTCGTCGCCGTGTCCACGGCGCTCGACAAGGTGGCCGACTTCGGGATCGACCCCGACAACGCGTTCGGCTTCTGGGACTGGGTCGGCGGGCGCTACTCGATGGACTCCGCGATCGGGCTGTCGCTCGTCGTGGCCGTCGGGCCGGAGCGCTTCGCGGAGCTGCTCGCCGGGTTCCACGCGATGGACGAGCACTTCCGCACCGCGCCGCCGGAGTCCAACGTGCCGCTCCGGATGGGACTGCTCAACGTCTGGTACACCAACTTCCTCGGTGCCCACACCCACGCCGTGCTCCCCTACGCGCAGCTGCTGCACCGCTTCCCCGCCTACCTCCAGCAGCTGACGATGGAGTCCAACGGCAAGGGCGTGCGGTGGGACGGCTCGGCCGTCGAATACGACACGGGCGAGGTCTTCTGGGGCGAGCCCGGCACCAACGGCCAGCACGCCTTCTACCAGCTCATCCACCAGGGCACCCGGCTCGTGCCGGCCGACTTCATCGCCTTCGCGCGACCGTCGTACGAGCTCGTCGACCGCACTGACGACGGCGAGACCGACGTCCACGAGCTGCTGCTGGCCAACTTCCTCGCGCAGACCAAGGCGCTCGCATTCGGCAAGAGCGCCGACGAGGTCCGCGCGGAGGGTGTCGCCGAGGAGCTGGTGTCGGCGCGCACCTTCCCGGGCAACCGCCCGACGACGTCGATCATGGCGGCGGCGCTCACGCCGTCCGTGCTCGGCCAGCTCATCGCCCTCTACGAGCACATCACCTTCGTCCAGGGCGCCGTGTGGGGCATCGACAGCTTCGACCAGTGGGGCGTCGAGCTCGGCAAGCAGCTCGCCCAGGAGCTGCGGCCGGCGGTCTCGGGCGACGCGTCCGTGGCCGCCGAGCAGGACCCCTCCACGCAGTCGCTGATCCGCTACTACCAGGAGAACCGACGACGATGAGCACCCCACGACGTTCCTCTCCCCCGCTCCGCTCCTCCGAACAACGACTTGGGGACCCCGCATGACCCACACCAACCCGCTGCGCGACCCGCAGGACCGCCGGTTGCCGCGGATCGCCGGCCCCTGCGGCATGGTCCTCTTCGGCGTGACGGGTGACCTGTCGCGCAAGAAGGTCATGCCCGCGATCTACGACCTCGCCAACCGCGGCCTGCTGCCGCCGGGCTTCAGCCTCGTCGGCTTCGCCCGGCGCGACTGGGCCGACCAGGACTTCGCACAGATCGTGCACGACGCGGTCAAGGAGCACGCTCGTACGCCGTTCCGCGAGGAGGTCTGGAAGCAGCTGTCCGAGGGCTTCCGCTTCGTCTCGGGCGACTTCGACGACGACGCCGCCTTCGACCACCTGCGCCGCACCGTCGAGGAGCTCGACCAGCTGCGCGGCACCGGCGGCAACATGGCCTTCTACCTCGCGATCCCGCCCGCCTTCTTCGGCACCGTCGTGGGCCAGCTCAAGGAGCACGGCCTCGCCGACCCCGGACCCGAGCAGTGGCGCCGCGTGGTCGTGGAGAAGCCGTTCGGCCACGACCTCGAGTCGGCGCGCGAGCTCAACCGCACCCTCGACGGCGTCTTCCCCTCCGGGTCGGTCTTCCGGATCGACCACTACCTCGGCAAGGAGACGGTCCAGAACATCCTGGCGATGCGGTTCGCCAACAACATGTTCGAGCCGATCTGGAACGCCAACTACGTCGACCACGTGCAGATCACGATGGCCGAGGACATCGGCATCGGCGGCCGCGCGGGCTACTACGACGGCATCGGGGCGGCGCGCGACGTCATCCAGAACCACCTGCTGCAGCTGATGGCGCTCGTCGCGATGGAGGAGCCCATCGCGTTCGACGCCAGGAGCCTGCGCATCGAGAAGCAGAAGGTGCTCAAGTCGGCCACGCTGCCGGCGCGTCTCGACCTCACCACCGCGCGCGGCCAGTACGCCGCCGGGTGGGCCGGGGGCGAGAAGGTCCAGGGCTTCCTGGAGGAGGAGGGCATCAGGAAGACCTCCACGACCGAGACCTTCGCCGCGATCACCGTCAACGTTGAGACCCGCCGCTGGGCCGGGGTGCCGTTCTACCTCCGGACCGGCAAGCGGCTGGGGAGGCGCGTCACCGAGGTCGCCATCGTCTTCAAGCGCGCGCCACACCTGCCGTTCGCGCAGACCGCGACCGAGGACCTGACGCACAACGCCCTGGTCATCCGCGTGCAGCCCGACGAGGGCATGACACTGCGCTTCGGGTCGAAGGTGCCCGGCACCGCGATGGAGATCCGCGACGTCAACATGGACTTCGCCTACGGCGGCTCCTTCACCGAGGCCAGCGCCGAGGCGTACGAACGGCTCATCCTCGACGTCCTGCTCGGCGACCCGCCGCTGTTCCCGCGGCACGAGGAGGTCGAGCTCTCGTGGAAGATCCTGGACCCCGTGATCGAGTTCTGGGCCCGCAAGGGCAAGCCGGACCAGTACGACTCCGGCACCTGGGGTCCTGAGTCCGCCGACAAGATGCTTGCGCGCGACGGCCGCACCTGGAGGAGGCCCTGATGACCTCACCCCACGCTGTTCTTCGCCTCCCCCGCAACGCTTCGCCCCACGACCAAGTGACCTCCTCCGCTTCGCTCCCCCGGACCACTTTCCCGCGGGGACCCCAAGCCGCTCCTCCGCCGAACAACACCGAGGGGACCCCGAGATGATCGAATTGACCGACACCAGCTCGTCCAAGATCGCCGCGGAGTTCATCCGCTCACGCACCCGGGCCGGCAGCCCGGCGATGGGGATGGTGATGACCCTGGTCATCGTCGCCCCCGAGGACGACGCGGCCGAGGCGATGGCCGCGGCCAAGCGTGCCTCGCGCGAGCACCCGTCCCGGGTCCTCGGCGTCATCCTCGGTGACGCGCGCGGCGCCGCCCAGGTCAACGCCCAGGTCGGCAGCGGCGACGGCTGGGGAGGCGAGATCGCCGTGATCCGGCTGAAGGGCGAGGTGGTCAAGCACGCCGAGTCCGTCGTGCTACCCCTGCTGCTCCCCGACTCCCCCGTCGCCATCTGGTGGCCGACGTCCGCGCCGGCCGACGTCGCGGCCGACCCGCTCGGCGCTCTTGCACAGCGGCGCATCACCGACTCCGCGGCGGTCCCGCGCGGCAAGTCCACCGCGATGCTGACCCAGTGCCGCACCTACGCGCCCGGCAACACCGACCTGAGCTGGACCCGGTTGACGCCGTGGCGCGCGCTCCTCGCCGCGGCCCTGGACCAGCACCCCCTCAAGGTGACCCGCGCCAAGGTGACCGCCGAGCGGATCAGCCCCAGCGCCGACCTGCTGGTGGCCTGGCTCAGCGACCGGCTCAAGGTCGAGGTCGCCCGCGGCAACTCCGACGGCCCCGGCATCACCGAGGTCACCATGGACACCAAGGAAGGCCCGATCCGCATCTCCCGCGCCGACGGCCGCCTGGCGACGTTCTCCTCGCCCAACCGGCCCGACCGGCCGGTCGCGCTGAAGCGCCGCGAGGTGCCGGCCCTGCTGGCGGAGGAGCTGCGCCGCCTCGACGAGGACGACGTCTACGCCGAGGTCGCCGCCCGCCTGGTCAAGCTGAGGAGCAAGAAGTGAACGAGCCCGAGGTCCGCCGCCACGACGACGCGGACGTGCTCGTCGGCGACATCGCCTCCGCCCTGCTCGCCCGGCTCGAGGCCGCGCAGGCGCGCGGCGAGGTTCCGCAGGTCGGGCTCACCGGGGGCACCATCGCCGAGGAGCTCCACCGCGAGCTCGCGCGCCGGGCCGTCGACTCCGCGGTCGAATGGTCCCGCGTCGTGTTCTGGTGGGGTGACGAGCGCTTCGTGCCCGCCGACTCCCCCGACCGCAACGCGCGCCAGGCCCGCGAGTCGCTCCTCGACCACGTCCCCGTCGACCCGGCCAACGTCCACGAGGTGCCGGCGAGCGACCAGGTCGCGACCGCCGAGGACGCCGCGGCGGCCTACGGCGAAGCGCTGCGCCAGCACGGCGCCGGGTTCTTCGAGGTGCTGATGCTCGGCATCGGCCCCGACGGCCACTGCGCGTCGCTCTTCCCCGGCCACGCTGCGCTGGAGGCGCGCGACGCGATCGCCGTCGCCGTCCACGACTCCCCCAAGCCGCCGCCCGACCGCGTCACCCTCACCTTCGAGGCGATGGAGCGCTGCCGCGCGGTGTGGTTCATCGCCAGCGGCGACGGCAAGGCCGAGGCGGTCGCCCGTGCGCTTGCTCCCGACGGGTCGGTCACCGAGACCCCCGCCCGCGGCGCACGCGGTGAGGAGACCGTCTGGTGGCTCGACGAGGCCGCCGCCTCCGCCCTCTGACCGGGCACCTCCTCGCGCTACAGCCTGCCGACCGGGCACTTCCTCGCGCTACAACCTGCCGAGCGGGCACTTCCTCGCGCTACAACCTGCCGAGGTCGACGTACGTCCGACGCCGCAGGCCCATGGTCGACCGCGCCGCGAGGTAGCCCTGATGGAGGCGATCACCCGCCGCGAGGTCCGGGCCGTAGACGTCCGACTTGGTGAACACCTCCATGACCCAGGCACGTCGGTTCCTGAGCCATCGCAGGCGGTCCTCGTCCGAGGCCTCGTCGTCCTCGCCGTGGAACTCCTCCCCGAAGTACTCCCCGCCGAACCGCACCTCCGGATCGCCCACGTCGATCCGGAACTGCGGTGTGCCGTCATCTGCGTGCACCCAGATCTGGGTCGTGGGCCAGGCTGGTATGTCGGCCTCGTGCCAGTGCAGCCTGAGCGCGCTCTCCGGTGGCGACTCCGCACCGGGATCGCCGAGCGCAGCCAAGCGTCGGAGCTGCACGACACCGCGGTGTCCCTTGAACCTGTCGATCTCACCGACCAGCTGCTCCCGTGCCACGCCGAGGCGGAGGAACCCGTCAATGGCCGCGAGCGCGTCGTACCTCCACAGCAGCCTGCCCAGGTCRCAAGCCGTGCGAAGGGCTGTCGTGACCGCCACACCGCCGGCATCCTCGATGTCCGCTCCAGTCAGGTGCCGCGTACCGCTGCTCACGCCGGCGCGTCTCATCCTGCTGGCGCTGCGGCTGTAGAGGTCCAAGGACGGCATCTCGTGGATGGCGCTGCGGGGAAGAGCATCGACTCCATGGATCCAGGCCGCGGTCCTGTCGACCACCACGACGTGGGGAGGTGTCACCAGCGCCACGGCAGCAACGCGGAGTCGCAGCGAGTCAGGCACCTGGGTCGCGACGAACACCCCGCGCACCATCGGCCTCAACAGACCGTTCGCGACCAGCTTGCGCCGGAGACTCGGGGGGACGCCGGCCGCGTCGGCCTCGTGCGAGGTGAACGGTCGATCGACAGGCAGTGGCGCGGTTCCGTCCAGCAGGACGGCGTCGCGGCACCAGGTCGGCAAGCGCTGCATGCTCGGACGATGCCCGAAACGGGCGCTGGACGTCGTAGGTCATCCACAGGCGCAAGCAGGACCAGCGCCCGCCCGGCGCTCCCTAGCGCGAGGAGATGCCCGCTCGGCGATGCCTAGCGCGAGGAAGTGCCCGCTCGGCGCCTGCTAGCGCGAGGAAGTGCCCGCTCGGCGATGCCTAGCGCGAGGAGATGACCGGTCGGTCAGAAGATGATCTCGCCGGCCTTGCGGCGGCTGCGCAGGAGGGCGACGGCCTCGTCGAGGATGTCGGCCGCCTCGGTCTCGCTGCGACGCTCCTTCACGTAGGCCAGGTGCGTCTTGTAGGGCTCGATCTTGGGGGCCGGCGGGGGGTTCTCGGAGTCGAGGCTCGCCGGCAGGCCGCACTTCGGGCAGTCCCACGACTCGGGCACCGCGGCCTCGATCGCGAAGGTCACCACGGACCGGTGGTCGTGGCTGCAGAAGTACGTCACTGCCTGCCGCGGTGCGGCCTCGCCGCGCTCGGCCTCACCCATCGGGCCGGCCCCGACTCGACTACCGCGGATCGCGTTTCCAGCACCAGCCATGACGACTCCTTCTCAGAAACGCTCGGGGGACTCAGCTGCCCTGGTAGGCCATGAGCAGGCCGAGGGCGACAACACAGGCAAACCAGATGAGGCCGACCCCGATCGTGAAGCGGTCGAGGTTGCGCTCAGCGACCGACGATCCCCCCAGGCTGCTGGACACGCCGCCACCGAACATGTCGGACAGGCCGCCACCGCGGCCCTTGTGGAGGAGCACCAGCAGGATCATGATCGCGCTCGTGAGGACGAGCAGGATGGTGAAAGCAAGAATCACGGTCGGAAGCCTACGTCACGTCCGCCGCGAACCGGTGAGCGCCCTCACAGCACCGGCATGTCGTAGAAGCGGCAGATCCCGCCGAACTCGTCGACCTGCAGGCTGGCGCCCCCGACGAGGCATCCGTCGACGTCCGCCTTCTCCATGATCCCGCCGACGTTGGCGGCCTTGACCGACCCGCCGTAGAGGATCCGCAGGCCGTCGGCCGCACCGTCGCCGTGCACCTCGCGGACGCGCTCGCGGATCGCCGCGCAGACCTCCTGCGCGTCGTCCGGGGTCGCCACCTCGCCCGTGCCGATGGCCCAGACGGGCTCGTAGGCGACCACGAGGCCCGCGACCTGCTCGGCGGTGAACCCGTCGAGCGAGCCGTCGAGCTGCGTGAGCGTGAAGGGCACGTGCTCGCCGGCCTGGCGTACGTCGAGACCCTCCCCGACGCACACGATCGGGGTCATCCCGGCGTGGAGCGACTTGTGGGCCTTCGCGTTGACCAGCTCGTCGGACTCATTGTGGTACATCCGGCGCTCGCTGTGCCCGACGACGACGTAGGAGCAGCCCAGCTTGGACAGCATGGCCGCGGAGATCTCGCCGGTGTAGGCGCCGTTGTCGTGGACGGAGACGTCCTGGGCGCCGTAGCGGATCGACAGCCGGTCGCCGTCGACCAGCGTCTGCACCGAGCGAAGGTCGGTGTACGGCGGCACCACGACGACCTCGACCTTGCCGAAGTCGTGGCGCTTGTCCGACAGCGTCCAGGCGAGCTTCTGGACGGTCACCACCGCTTCCTGGTGGTTGAGGTTCATCTTCCAGTTGCCCGCCATCAGCGGCGTGCGGTTCGTCTTCTCGGCCACGGTCAGCCCCTCTCGAGTACGGCGATGCCCGGGAGCTCCTTGCCCTCCAGGAACTCCAGCGACGCGCCACCGCCGGTGGAGATGTGGCCGAACGCGGCCTCGTCGAAGCCGAGCTGGCGCACGGCCGCGGCGGAATCGCCGCCGCCGACGACCGACAGGCCGTCGATCTCGGTCAGCGCCTGCGCGACCGCACGGGTGCCGCCGGCGAAGGCGTCGGTCTCGAACACGCCCATCGGGCCGTTCCAGAAGACCGTCCTGGCGTCGGCCAGCGCCGCCGCGAAGGCGGCCGCCGACTCCGGCCCGATGTCGAGCCCGAGGGCGTCGGCCGGGATCTCCGAGGCGGGTACGACGGACGGCTGCGGCTCGCGGTCGCCCGACGGGAACGCCGTGTCGACCACGACGTCGGTGGGCAGCACGATCTCGACGCCGCGGTCCGCCGCCTCGCTGAGGTAGCGGTTGCAGGTGTCGAGCTGGTCGGCCTCGAGGAGGCTCTTGCCGACCTCGTGGCCCTGGGCCTTGAGGAAGGTGAAGACCATGCCGCCGCCGATGAGCAGCTTGTCGGCCTTGTCGATGAGGTTGTCGATGACCCCGAGCTTGTCGGAGACCTTCGACCCGCCCAGCACGACGACGTAGGGCCGCTCGGGCTCCTCCGTCAGACGCCTCAGCACGTCGACCTCCGCCGCCACCAGGCCGCCCATCGCGGACGGCAGCCGCAGCGCGATGTCGTACACGCTCGCCTGCTTGCGGTGGACGACGCCGAAGCCGTCGGAGACGAAGGCGTCGGCCAGCTGGGCGAGCTGGTCGGCGAACGCGCCGCGGACCTCGTCGTCCTTGCTGGTCTCGCCGTCGTTGAAGCGGACGTTCTCCAGGAGGGCGACGTCACCGTCCTGCAGGCCGGCGACGGTCTCGGACGCGCTCGCGCCGACGGTGTCGGTCGCGAACGCCACCGGCCGCCCGAGGAGCTCGGACAGCCGACCGGCGACCGGCTCCAGCGAGTACGCCGGGTCTGGCGCGCCCTTGGGGCGGCCCAGGTGGGCGGTCACGACCACCCGGGCGCCCGCGTCGGACAGCTGCGTGATGGTCGGGACGCTCGCGCGGATCCGGCCGTCGTCGGTGATGGTGGTGCCGTCGAGGGGCACGTTCAGGTCCGAGCGGACCAGGACGCGCTTGCCTCTCAGGTCACCGAGGGACTCGATGCCAGCGGCGGACTCGGCCATCGGTCAGAGCGACGTGCCGACGTGGGTGATCAGGTCGGCGAGGCGGTTGGAGTAGCCCCACTCGTTGTCGTACCAGCCGAGCACCTTGACCTGGTTGCCGATCACCTTGGTGAGGGGCGCGTCGAAGATGCAGGACGCCGGGTCGGTGACGATGTCGGTCGAGACCAGCGGGTCGGTCGAGTAGCGCAGGTAGCGCCCGTCGGCGGCAGCCCGGACGATCTCGTTGACCTCGTCGACCGACGTCTCGCGGCTGGCCTCGAAGGTCAGGTCGGTGGCGGAGCCGGTGGGGACCGGGACGCGCATGGCGTAGCCGTCGAGCTTGCCCTTGAGCTCGGGCAGGACGAGGCCGATGGCCTTCGCCGCACCGGTCGAGGTGGGCACCATGTTGAGCGCGGCGGCGCGGGCGCGACGCGGGTCCTTGTGGATGTTGTCCTGGAGGTTCTGGTCAGCGGTGTAGGCGTGGATGGTCGTCATCAGGCCCTTGTTGATGCCGAGACCGTCGTGCAGCGCCTTCGCCATCGGCGCGAGGCAGTTGGTCGTGCAGGACGCGTTGGAGATGACGGTGTGGGCCGAGGGGTCGTAGAGCTCGTGGTTGACGCCCATCACGATGGTGATGTCCTCGTTGGAGGCGGGCGCGGAGATGATGACCTTCTTGGCGCCGGCGTCGACGTGGGCCTTGGCCTTGGTCGCGTCGGTGAAGAAGCCGGTGGACTCGACGACGACGTCGGCACCGATGTCGCCCCACTTCAGGGCGGACGGGTCGCGCTCGGCGAACGCGGCGATGGTCTGGTCGCCCACCTTGATCGACGTGTCGTCGCTGGTCACGTCGGCGTCGAGCCGACCCAGGATCGAGTCGAACTTGAGCAGGTTGGCCAGTGAGGCGTTGTCGGTCAGGTCGTTCACGCCGACGATCTCGATGTCGGCGCCCGAGGCGCGAACGGCACGGAAGAAGTTGCGGCCGATGCGGCCGAAGCCGTTGATACCTACGCGGACAGTCATGGTGATGCCTCCTTGGTGGGGCCTTCGGTGACCCCGTCGACAACTGCGGCCTTTGGTGACCACTCCGACCATATCGGGCGCCCGGTCCTGCGCGACCCACGGTGGCCCGCGGTACGGACCGGTAACTTTGGATCGATCCAAGGGCGTCGTCGCACGCCGAGTCGTCGTCGCCGGTGCATGATGTCCCAGCATTCCGGCGCGGCCGGGTGACGGTACGACGACGCAGCTTCAGGAGGACTTCACGTGCAGGACGGGGGCGGCATCGGCGTCCGGTGCTCGGGCGTGGTGCACCTCTACCGCACCTTCGAGGGCCACGACGTGGTGGCACTGCAGGGCGTCGACCTCGAGATCGCCCCGGGCGAACGCGTCGCGTTCCTCGGCCCGAGCGGGTCGGGCAAGTCCACCCTGCTCGCGCTGCTCGGCGGCATCCAGCGGCCCAGCGCCGGGCGCATCCTGCTCGGCGACGACGACATCTCGCGGATGAGCGAGCGACACCTCTCGCGGCTCCGTGCGCGCCGGGTGGCGACCATGCTGCAGGGGTCCACCCGCAACCTCCTGCCCTACACGACGGCGCGACGCAACGTGGAGTTCGCCCGCATCGGCATGACGGCCGAGGAGGCCGACCGGGCGCCGGGCGTGTCCGACCTGCTCGACCGGGTGGGGCTGACCGACCAGGCCGACCAGGTGGTGAGCACGATGTCGGGCGGCCAGCGCCAGCGCCTGGCCCTCGCGTGCGCCGTCGCCACGACGCCCGGCCTGCTGCTCGCCGACGAGCCGACCAGCCAGCTCTCCCACGTGGACCGTGACGCCGTGGTCGGCCTGCTCCACGACCTCAACCGCGACTTCGGCACCACCGTCGTGGTGGTCACCCACCAGCCGGAGGTCGCCGCGACCTTCCCCCGCACCGTGACGATGAAGGGCGGCCGGGTCGGGTCCGAGGGGCACCACGGCGCCGAGTACGCCGTCATCGGCAGCGAAGGGGTCCTCCACCTGCCCTCGCACCTGACCACCCAGTGGCCGGCCGGCACGCTCGTCCGCGTCGATGCGGAGCCGCGCCGGATCGTGATCAGCCACCCGGCGGACGAGACCGGCATCCCGCGGGACGGTCTGCGATGAGCGCCGGGATGAACGGGACCGGCGACCTGGTCCTCGACCACGTCAGCTACCAGCCCGGTCCCCTCCTGCTCGACGACGTCTCCGTGACGTTCGCGGCCGGCCGCGTGACCGCGCTGTCCGGGCCGAGCGGTTCGGGCAAGACGACGCTGCTCTCGATCGCCGGCGGCCTGGTCGCCCCGAGCACCGGCGCCGCGACGTACGACGGCCGCGCGACGTGGCAGGGCGACGGCGACCCGCCCCCCGAGATCGCCTTCGTGCTCCAGGTCTACGGCCTGGTCCCCATCCTGTCCGCCCGCGAGAACGTCGCCATCGCGCTGCGCGCCCGCGGCACCTCGTGGACCGACGCCTCCGACCGGGCCGAGGCAGCGCTGGCGCGCTTCGACATCGCCGACCTCGGCGACCGCCAGGTGGAGGAGCTCTCCGGCGGGCAGCTGCAGCGCGTGGCCTGCGCCCGCGGCCTGGTGGTGGGCGCGCCCGTGCTGCTCGCCGACGAGCCGACGAGCGAGCTCGACCAGGGCAACGTCGCGGTCGTCCTCGACGCCCTGCGCGCCGAGGCCGAGCGGGGATGCGTCGTCGTCATCGCCACCCACGACCCCGCCATCGTCGAGCTCGCCGACCACCACGTCGCGATCGACGAGGGCCGGATCGCATGACGTTGCGCGTCGTGGCCGGGTGGTGGGCCCGGCGGGGCACCCACCTGCCCGTCGCGGCCGCCATCGCGGTGGTCACCGCGGCCACCGTGCTCGCCGACGCCGGCGGCAGGCCCGCCCTCCTCGTGCCGCTGGTCGTGCTCGCGGCCGGGGTGCTCCCCGGCGCCGGCGTCGCCCTCGGCTCCGCGCGTCGGCAGGAGGCGGCGCTGCTGCGCCTGCACGGCCGCCGCGGCATGCGCTGGGTGACCGCGCTCGTCACCGAACCGATGCTGACCGCCGTCCTCGGCGGCGCGGTGGGTGCGGCGGTGCCGCTGGCACTCGGCGCCGAGGTCGCGTCCCCGGCACTGGTCGCCGCGGTGTGGCTCCTCGCCTCGGCCACCGTCGTCACCGCGATGGTGGTCGCGCTGCGCGGACCGCTGACGGAGCTGCTCCGCCCCGCCGGTGCCGAACGGGCGCGCCGCGCCAGCGCCCTCGCCGCCCTCGTGCCCGTGGTCGTCGCGGTGGCCGCGGTCGTCGCGCTGCTCCGCCGCTCCTCGACCGCCCCCGACGCGTGGGCCTTCACCGCCCCCGTGGTGGTGGGCCTGGC
>NZ_JBFUJV010000029.1:0-46228 GCF_056401175.1 Nocardioides sp. P4_G10
CTCGGCGGGCGCCTCGGTCACGGCGTCGGCAGCGGCGTCGGCCTGCGGGGCCTCGGACGCGGCACCGGTGGCCTCGGCGGCCGGGGTCTCGGCAGCAGCGTCACCCGTGGCGGCCGCGGCGGCCTTCTCGGCGTCGCCACCGAGGAGCTCGCGCTCCCACTCGGCGAGGGGCTCCTCGGCACCGACGGACTCGTCGGCGTCGCCGGCCTTGACACCGGAGCGGGCGATGAGGCCCTCGGCGACGGCGTCGGCGACCACGCGGGTCAGCAGGCCGACCGCGCGGATGGCGTCGTCGTTGCCCGGGATCGGGAAGTCGACCAGGTCGGGGTCGCAGTTGGAGTCGAGGATGCCGATGATCGGGATCCGGAGCTTGCGCGCCTCCTCGACGGCAAGGTGCTCCTTGTTGGTGTCGACGATCCACACCGCGGAGGGGACCTTCGTCATGTCACGGATGCCGCCGAGCGTCTTGTCCAGCTTGGTGCGCTCGCGGCGCATCTGGAGGAGCTCCTTCTTCGTGCGGTTGGAGCCCGCGACGTCGTCGAAGTCGATCTCGTCGAGCTCCTTGAGGCGGTTGATCCGCTGGTGCACGGTCTGGAAGTTCGTGAGCATGCCGCCGAGCCAACGCTGGTTGACGTAGGGCATCCCGACGCGCGTCGCCTGCTCGGCGATGGCCTCCTGGGCCTGCTTCTTGGTGCCGACGAACATGATGACGCCGCCCTTGGCGACGGTCTCCTTGACGAAGGCGTAGGAGCGGTCGATGTAGGCGAGCGACTGCTGCAGGTCGATGATGTAGATGCCGTTGCGCTCGGTCATGATGAAGCGCTTCATCTTGGGGTTCCAACGACGGGTCTGGTGACCGAAGTGGACGCCGCTCTCGAGCAGCTGGCGCATGGTGACGACTGCCATGGGTTCTCCTGGTGTGACGGAGACGCTCACCGACATGCCCGACCTTCGACAGGTCGGACCGGGAGCGAGCTCCTGTTGTTTACAGTTGATGCGCCCGGCGGGAGCCGGGAGCCCTGACGCTCACACGCCGGTCCGATCCGCACCGGTGGAGCTGGTGGGAACTGAGGACCGACGCCCGCGGGTGGTCCGAGATCGAAGAGCATCCCGGGCACGGTCRGCGAGCGTGCGAAGTCAGTCCGGGTGGACTGCTCCGCACATCGTAGGCCAGAGGCTCCCCGCGAGGCGAATCACTGTCGCCCCCTCCTCCGAGCGTGGACCGAGCGTGGATCCGGTGGCCGCCAGGCGTCCACAACCGGGGGCTCCGGGAGCCCCTCCACAGGCGGCGTCGTCGCCCCTCGTCCGGCGGCGCGGACCGGGTGAGGATCGGCCGATGCGAGCCGTTCTCGGAGCTGTCCTCCTGGCGCTGGTCCACCTGATCCTCTCCGGCGTCGCCGGACCGGCACACGCGAGTCCCGAGGACCCCGTCGGCGTGTGGCCCCTCGATCCCCGACCCGACGTCGTCCGCCACTTCGAGCCGCCGCCGAACCCCTACGCCGCCGGGCACCGAGGCGTCGACCTCGCCGGGTCGCCCGGCCAGGCGGTCCGCGCGGCGCTGGCCGGCACGGTCGGCTTCGCGGGCTCGATCGGCGGCAAGCCGGTCGTCACCGTGCTGCACGACGGTCGTCGTACGACGTACGAGCCGGTCGTCGCGTCCGTCGAGCGCGGCCAGGTGGTGGCCGCCGGTGACGTGCTGGGGCGCCTGGTGGTCGCCGACAGCCACTGCTTCCCCGCCGCCTGCCTGCACTGGGGCCTGGTCGAGGGCGACGGCGACGCCCGGACGTACCTCGACCCGCTGTCGCTCGTCGGCGGCGGCCCGGTGCGGCTGCTGCCGCTGTGGCGCGACGACCCGGTCACGGTCCGGCTCCCGTGGAGCCCGCCGCTCTCGAGCTGGCGCCGCCCGGTCGAGTGGGTCGCCTGACCTGACCCGTCCGCACGCCCGCTGGCCCCTCGCTCCCGGCCGCCGCTCGCTGCGTCATGCAGACCCGAACCCGTACGTGCTGGTTCGTATGACGCAGCCGCCCTCATCCGGAGGCTGGTCGGTCGCTCAGGCGCGGGGGTGGGCCTGCTGGTACGCCCGACGCAGCCGGTCGGTCGTGACGTGGGTGTAGAGCTGGGTGGTGGCGAGCGAGGCGTGGCCGAGCAGCTCCTGGACCGAGCGGAGGTCGGCCCCTCCCTCGAGCAGGTGGGTGGCGGCAGTGTGGCGCAGGCCGTGCGGCCCGATGTCGGGCGCTCCCGGTACGTCGGCGATGCGGCGGTGCACGAGATCGCGGACCGCCCGCTGGTCGATCCGCCGACCGCGCACGCCCAGGAACAGTGCCGGGCCGGAGCCCTCGACGCGCAGGTGGGGCCGGCCGGTGGCCAGCCAGCGGTCGACGGCCCGGCCGGCCGGCGTGCCGTAGGGCACGGAGCGTTCCTTGCGGCCCTTGCCGAAGACGCGCACCACCCGGCGCTCGTCGTCGACGTCGTCGATGTCGAGCCCGACGAGCTCGCCGACCCGGATGCCGGTCGCGTAGAGCAGCTCGAGCATCGCGACGTCGCGTAGCCCGACGGGGCTGCCGTCGTCGGCGAGGTCGGCCGCCGACCGGATGAGCGACTCGGCCTCGTCGGCGCGCAGGACCGGCGGGAGGGTCTTGTGCTTCTTGGGCGAGCCGAGCGCAGCGCCCGGGTCGGTCGGCAGCCGGCCGGTCCGGTGCAGCCAGGCCGTGAACACCCGTGCGGCCGTGGCGCGCCGTGCGATCGTCGTCCGGCTGCGGCCCGTGGTCTGGAGTCGCGCCAGCCAGCTGCGCAGCGCGCGGAGGTCGAGGTCGGTCACGTCGGTGACTCCGAGCCGTTGGCAGTGGTCGAGCAGTCCGGCGACGTCGCCGAGGTAGGCGCGCACGGTGTGGGGGGCGAGGTCGCGCTCGGAGACGAGGTGGCGCTCGTAGTCACCCAGCAGGCGGACGAAGGACTCGGGCAGTCCCTCCCCCTGCTCCTGGTCGGACGCCTCCGGCTTGCTCACCCCCGCAGCGTAGGCGGGCGGAGACGGCTCACACGTCAGGCACGAGGCGCCACCCCTCATCGGTCAGCTGGACGAACCCCTTGGACCTCAGCCGGCGCAACGCGCCCTCGGTGGTGCGGAGCGCGAGCCCGCACAGGCGTGAGATCGACTCGACCCCCGCCGACTCGCTGACCGGAACCCACTCCACGACGGTCTGCTCGGTCGGGGTGAGCGCGTCGCGCGGCCGGTGCTCGCCCCGCGGGGGGTCGACCAGGTATTGCCCCGCTGCACCGACCAGCTCGAGCACCTCGGCGCCGTGGGTGACCACGGTGCCCCGGCCCTCCCGGAGGAAGTTGTTCACGCCCTGCGAGGTGTAGCTGGTGACCGGGCCCGGCACGCACATCACGTGGCGGTTCAGGCTCTCGGCCCACCCTGCGGTGTTGAGGGCGCCACTGCGCAGGGCCGCCTCGACCACCACGGTGCCGTTGGTCATGGCGGCGATCAACCGGTTGCGCGCCAGGAAGCGCGGTCGCGTCGGCGCCGACGCGGGCGGTTGCTCGGACACGACCGCGAACTCGGCGGCGAGGTGCTGGAGCAGGGGTCGGTTCTGCTGGGGATAGACCCGGTCCACCCCGCAGGCCAGGACCGCGGCAGTGACGCCGTCGGCGGACAGCGTTGCGTTGTGAGCCTCGAAGTCGATGCCGAGAGCCCCGCCCGAGACGACCGGCACACCCGAGAGCGCGAGGTGCTCGCACACCGCGCGGGCCAGCTCGACGCCGTAGACCGAGGCGGCTCGTGAGCCGACCACCGCGACCGAGGTGGCGAGCTCGGTGAGCGGCATCGGACCCTTCACCCACAGGCCCGGAGGCGTGCCTCCGAACCCCTCCACGGTGATGGCGTCGTCGAGCTCGTCGAGGCTGGTGGGCCACTCGGGGTCGCCCGGGACGAGGAAGCGGATGCCGCAGCGGGCGGCCTGGTCGAGCTGGCGGACCGGGTCGATCTCGGCCAGCCGCTGCGCCAGCATCTCCCCGGGCTCGCCCTCGGTCGCGGACTGCGCCTTCGCCAGCGCGCGCTTCGCGCCCATCTGGCGGATGAGGGACGACGTCGTGCCGTCACCGGGCTCCACCGCGCAGCTCAGGGCCACCCGGGCGAGGCGCTCGGCCTCGGGCACCTGACCCACCGGCTCGGTGCCTGGCGGCGCTGACCGCATGCGTGCGGCACTCATGACGCCACTCGAACCACGCTCGCCGGCAGCGAGCGCGCGGAGTCGTCGGACCGCAGCGCCAACGCGATCTCGGCCTCGCGCTCCCCCGGCCTCGGCACCCCCGAGCAGTCCGCCACGGTCCAGGCCAGGCGCTGCACGCGGGTCAGCCCACGCCGGGTGAGCTTGCCGTCGGACAGCTCCTTGTCGACGAGTCGCTGGCCGTCGGGCTCCAGCGGCCACCGCTCGACCAGGACCGGACCGGGACACGAGGCGTTGAGGAGCCACGAGCAGTCGCGGTAGCGGCGGGCCTGGCGCAGCCTGGCCTCGACCACCCGGGCTCGGACGTCGGCGGAGGACTCCGGTTCCGGCCCGAAGGACATCCCTCGCCGGCGGCCCTGGGGTCGCACCTCCATCCAGATGTCGACCCGGTCGAGGATCGGGCCAGTGAGCTTGCGGCGGTAGTGGGTGCGCTGGAGCTCGGTGCACTCGCAGCTGCCTCCCGAGAGGCCGTGGAAGTTGCCGCACGGGCACGGGTTGGCCGCCAGGACGACCAGCGAGCGGGCCGGGTAGGTGGCGGACTCCTCCCCGCGGGCGATCGTCACCTCCCCCGACTCGAGCGGCTGCCGCATCGCCTCGACGACGTCGGCGCGGAAGTGCGGGAACTCGTCGAGGAACAGCACGCCGTGGTGCGCGAGGCTGACCTGCCCGGGCCGCACCCGGCCGGTGCCGCCGCCGAGCACGCTCGCCGCGGTCGCCGAGTGGTGCGGGGCGAACCACGGTGGTCGCCGCACCAGCCCGCTTCCCTGCGGGAGGACGCCGGCGACGGAGTGCAGTGCGGTGACCTCGAGCGCCTGCTCGGTCGTCAGGTCGGGAAGGATCGTCGGGATCCGCTCGGCGATCGACGTCTTGCCGGTCCCGCGGGGGCCGATCAGCATCGTGGGGTGGCCGCCCGCCGCGGCCACCTCGACGGCGTAGCGGACGTCCTCGAGCCCGTCGAGGTCGCGCAGGTCGACGTCGGCCAGGCGGTCCTCGCCCCGCCAGGTCGACAACGGGCTGGACGAGGGACCGACGACCGGGTCGGCCTCGGGCACCTCGGCGCCGCGGAGCACGGCCGACACCTGGGCCAGCGAGCGGACACCGAAGACCGTCATCCCCGGGACGAGGCCGGCCTCGCCGGCCTGGGGCTCGGGCACGAAGACGCGGGTGATGCCGTGGGCGGCAGCGGCGATGACCATGGGCAGCACCCCCGGCACCGGTCGCAGGGCCCCGGCCACGGACAGCTCGCCGATGAACGCCCACCCCTCCAGCAGGTCGGGCGTCAGCTCCTCGTGCTTCTTGTCGGCCGCCATGACCGCCATCGCGATCGCGAGGTCGTAGTGGGTGCCGCTCTTGGGGAGGTCGGCGGGCGCGAGCAGGATCGTCACCCGCTTGGTCGCCGGCCACCGTCCGCAGTCGTTGTTGATCGCCATCCGCACGCGGTCGCGCGCCTCGGACAGGGTCTTGTCCACCCGGCCGACGATCGTGGTGTTGACCAGGCCCGGGGAGACGTCGACCTGGACGTCGATCACGTGGCCGTCGGCGCCCTTGAGCGCCAACGAGCGAGCGGTCGCGAAGGCCATCAGCAGACCCCCTCGACGTGCTCGACCTCGACCGGTCCACCGCGTGGGGCCAGCACGCCCACCAGGTCGATGCGGACGTCGTCGGGATGGCAGTCGTGCACGAGCAGCCACCGCGCGCCGAGCCGTCTCAGGCGGTCGGCCTTGCGTCGGTCGACCGCCTCGAGCGGTGCGCCGTAGTCGGTCGAGGTGCGGGTCTTGACCTCGCAGATCACCAGGACGTTGCCGTCACGCAGCACCAGGTCGATCTCGCCCGCGTCGCAGCGCCAGTTGCGGTCGAGCAGGACCAGCCCGAGCCGGCAGAGGTGTCGCGCCGCGATCGTCTCGCCGCGCTCCCCCAGCCGGCGGCGGTGCTCGGCGCCGGGGTCGAGGGCGAAGGGGGAAGCGGCAGGTCGTCGGGCCATCGTGGGCGCCTTCCGGTGGGCAGGTTCGGGAGGAACCAGCACACCGCGCCCCACCGACGCCCATCGACGGTCCGGGCGGCGGCCTGTGGAGATCGGCCGGAGGAGGTCGCCTGTGGACGATCCGTGGCCAGGTCCGCGGGCGGACCGACCTGGGCCGACTGGGCAGACCAGCGCCGACCAGCGCCCGCCCGGACCTCAGTCCTTGGGCGGGTCGATGTCCTGCGGCGCGAGCTCCTCGACGTTGACGTCCTTGAACGTCAGCACCTTCACGTTCTTCGCGAACCGCGCGGGGCGGTACATGTCCCAGACCCAGGCGTCGGTCATCGAGACCTCGAAGAACACGTCGCCGCTCTCGGAGCGGGCCTTCACGTCGACCTGGTTGCAGAGGTAGAAGCGGCGGTCGGTCTCCACGACGTACTTGAAGATGCCCACGACGTCGCGGTACTCGCGATAGAGGGTGAGCTCCATCTCGGTCTCGTACTTCTCGAGATCCTCGGCGCTCATCTGTCCTCCTCGGTGGTGCTGTCCGGCGTGGGGCCGACACTAGCCACCTCTGCCCCCGGGACCGGCTCGAGACCCGCCGCGCGCCGCACGTTGATGAACCGCATCCGGTGGAGCGGGCACGGACCGTGCTGCGCCAGCGCCGCCTCGTGGTCGGCGGTGATGTAGCCCTTGTGGGTGCGGAAGTCGTAGTCGGGCCACTCGTCGTGGAGCCCGACCATCAACCGGTCGCGGGTCACCTTGGCGATGACCGAGGCGGCGGCGATGCACGCGGCGACCCGGTCGCCCTTCCAGACCGCGAGGCCGGGGACGCCGAGGCCGTCGACGGGGAACCCGTCGGTGAGGACGTACGACGGACGCGTCCCGAGGCGGGCGACCGCGCGTCGGAGCGCCTCGAGGTTGGCGACGTGCATGCCGAGCCGGTCGCACTCGTCGTTGTCGATGACCACGACGGACCACGCCAGCGCCCGGCGCACGACCTGGGCGTAGACCCGCTCACGCGCGGCCTCGGTGAGGAGCTTGCTGTCGGCCAGCCCCGGCACGACGCCCGCCTTGCCCGGCGGGAGGATCACCGCGCCCGCGACGAGCGGACCGGCGCATGCTCCGCGTCCCGCCTCGTCGACCCCCGCGATCGGCTCCAGCCCGGCCCGGCGCAGGGCGCGCTCGTAGCCGTAGATCCCGGCGTCGCGACGGACGGTCACGCCTCCGGGGAGGGGTTGGGGCGGGAGCTGGGTGGACACGGTCACGGGGACGGGTCCGGCACGTCCTCGAACGTGTCCGGACGGGTGTTCCAGCGGAAGCGGTCGGCGGGCCACAGGAGCACGAAGACCTTGCCGACGACCAGGTCGACCGGGACGAACTCGTCGCCGGGCACGCACTCGGTCTCGTCGGACTGGCACATCTTCTGCGAGCTGTCGGCCGAGCGCGAGCGGTTGTCGCCCATCACGAAGATGTGGCCGCCGGGGATGGGCCCCACGGACCATTTCTCGTCGCACGCGCCGTTGGTGGGCATCGGGCCGTTGCAGGTCGCGCCGCCGCGCTTGACGTAGTCGGACTCGTCGAGGGGATGCCCGTTGACGATGAGGCGGCCCTGCGCGTCGCAGCACTCGATGGTGTCGCCGGCGACGCCGATCACGCGCTTCACGAGGTGGCCGCCGGTCGGGTAGAGGCCGACCTTGGCCATCACCTTGGCGACGGGGTTGGTGGGGCCCGCCGAGTCGATCGGCGGCAGCCAGCCACCCGGGTCCTTGAAGACCACGACGTCGCCGCGCTCGGGCTCGCCGTCGCCCCAGTAGGAGACCTTCTGGATGAGGATCCGGTCGTTGAGGATCAGCCCCGGCTCCATGGACTCCGAGGGGATGTAGAAGGCCTGGACGAAGAACGTCTTGATGACGATCGCGAGCACCAGCGCGACGCCGAGCAGCAGGATCGTCTCCTGCCACAGCGGCAGCTGCTTGCGCTTGCTCCGGCCGGTCTTCTTCTCCGGTTCGTGCTGGGTGCGACCACTCATCGCGTCATCCTCCGACTGCTCGCCAAGACGCGACGACCGCGGTTCCTCACCCGCTGAGAGGGACGAGAAACCGCGGTCGTCAGAAGTCACTCGCAGAGACTAACCAGTCCCTGGTCGAACCCACGCCTCGCGGCGCGGTGCGACAGATCACGCCTCGCGGCGCTCCTTGATCTTGGCAGCCTTGCCGCGCAGGTTGCGCAGGTAGTAGAGCTTGGCGCGACGCACGTCACCGCGGGTCACGATCTCGATCGTCTCGAAGATCGGGGAGTTCACCGGGAAGGTGCGCTCGACGCCGACGCCGAAGGAGACCTTGCGGACGGTGAAGGTGCGGCCGATGCCCGAGCCGTGGACGCGGATCACGACGCCCTGGAAGACCTGGACACGCGAGCGGCTGCCCTCGATGACCTTGACGTGGACCTTGACGGTGTCGCCGGCGCGGAAGGCCGGGACGTCGTCGCGCTTGAGGGCGGTGCCGAGGTCGGCGATGACATTGGTCATGACGTTGCTCCTCGCGAGTGCCACAGGTCAGCCGCGGAATCAGGTGGTGATGGAATTGGCTGGTGCTCGGTGCGGCCGGCCGGCGCGCCCCCTGTGGCAGGTGCGGTACGGCGGGACCCCGGCGCGGCGCATCGGTGATGCATCCGGGCGACCCTGGCCTCGAGCGGACCAAGGGTGAAGTCTGCCAGAGCGTGACGTCAGCGTGAAATCCGACGTCGGGCCTGCTTGGTCATCACGACGGCACCCGGCGGCGCCTTGCGGTCCGGCCGCAGCCTGAACCCGGCCTTCTTGTACATCCGCTGGTTGTCCAGGGACCCGGCGCCGGTGAACAGGACGTAGGTCGTGACGTCCGCGGGCGCGAGGTCCTCGACCAGCTCCAGGAGCGCCCGGCCCAGGCCGCGGCCCTGCAGGTCGGGCGCCACCATGATCCGCCCGATGTCCCACTCGCCGTGCGCGTCGAGCCGCCCGCGGACGGCGCCCACGAGGCGGCCGGACGACGGCTCACGGGCGACCCTCACGGTCCACTCCCCCACCCCCCGGCGTACGTCGTCGAGCGTCTCGCGCAGCGCCGGGATGTCGACCCCCGGGTTGGCCTCCATCTCCTGCAGCCAGCAGGCACGCTGCAGCGTGTAGAGCTCCCCGGCGTCGGCGGGGACCGCGGGGCGTACGTCGAGGTCGGCGAGCTCGGCGACGAGCCCGGTCGCCGGCAGCAGGTCGGGACGGCGGTCGGCGGTGCGCCGCTCCGCCTGCTCGCGACGCCACGCAGCGATCCGCGCGTGGTCGCCCGACAGCAGCACCTCGGGGACGTCGCGTCCGTTCCACGAGGCCGGCTTGGTGTAGACGGGGTACTCCAGCAGGCCGTCGGCGTGCGACTCCTCGACCAGTGACTCGGCGTTGCCCATGAAGCCGGGCAGCAGGCGTACGACCGCCTCGGTGATGGCCAGCGCGGCGACCTCCCCACCGTTGAGGACGTAGTCGCCGAGCGACACCTCCCTCACCGTGCCGAGGGTGGCGGCGTGCTCGATGACCCGCTGGTCGATGCCCTCGTAGCGCCCGCAGGCGAAGACGAGGTGCTCCTGCTCGCTCAGCTCGTGGGCGAGCGCCTGCGTGAACGGCTCACCGCTCGGCGTGGTGAAGACGATCGTCGCTCCCGCGGCCACCGCGTCGAGCGCCTGGCCCCAGGGCTCCGGCTTCATGACCATGCCGGCGCCGCCGCCGTAGGGCGTGTCGTCGACGGTGCGGTGACGGTCGTCGGTCCACTGGCGCAGGTCGTGGACCTCGATGTCGAGCAGCCCCTTGTCGCGGGCCTTGCCCGGCAGGCTCAGCTCCAGCGGCGCGAGGTAGTCGGGGAAGATCGTGACGACGTCGATCCTCACGACTGCGGCTCGCCTGCGCCCTCGGGTGCTTCGTCAGGTGCGTCGTCGGGGAACGGCGACACCAGGCCCGGCCGGTCGGCGACCACGATGCGGCCGGCCGTGAGGTCCACCTCGGGCACGAGCGCGGACACGAACGGCACCAGCGTGTCGCGCCCGTCGGGCGTGCGGACGGTCAGGAGGTCTTGCGCCGACCCGTGGACCATGGCCTTCACCGTGCCGAGCGGCGAGCCGTCGAGGTCGACCACGTCGAGCCCGACGAGCTGGTGGTCGTAGTACTCATCGGGGTCCTCGGGCGTCTCGTCGTGCGCGATGGTCGCATGCAGGACGGTGCCGCGCGCGGCCTCGGCAGCGTTGCGGTCGGCCAGCTCCTCGAAGGTCACGAGAAGGGTGGTCTGGTGCCAGCGGGCGCGGGCGACGGTCAGGCTGGAGGGGCGCCGGTCGGCGCCGGCGGGTGCCTCCGCGCGCAGCGTCGTACCGGGGGCGAAGCGCCGCTCGGGCTCGTCGGTGCGTACGTCGAGGGTGACCTCGCCGCGGATGCCGTGGGGCTTGCCGATCCGGCCGATGACGACCTCGATGCCGGCCCGTTCCTGATCACTCACCCGCCGAGGTTATCGCCGCACCATGGATCCCCGGTCGACCGGGGATCCCAGAGGTTGTCAGGCCGTGCACGGGCCGACAAGCTCAGCGATCCCCGGCTGACCGGGGATCGCTGAACGGGCCGCGAAATGCGCGACGGGCGCCACCCCTGTGGGGTGACGCCCGTCGACGGACGGTGCTGGGCTCAGCGGCGCCGGTCGGTGTCGACGAAGTCGACCCGCGCACCGCCACGGCCGGCGAGGGCCGAGACGACGGTGCGGAAGGCGGTCGCGGTGCGGCCGTTGCGTCCGATCACCTTGCCGAGGTCGTCGGGGTGCACCCGGACCTCGAGGATCGAGCCGCGACGCAGCTCCTTGTTGCGGACCACGACGTCGTCGGGGTGGTCGACGATGCCACGCACCAGGTGCTCGAGTGCCTCGGCGAGCACGTCGCTCACGCCTCGCTCTTGCCGGCGTCCTCAGCGGTGACCGTCTCAGCGGCCTCGGCAGCGTCGGCCGCGCCCTCGGGGGTCTCGTCCGCGGGAACCTCGGCAGGCGCCGCGGCGGGCTCCTCGACCTTCTCGGTCTTCTCGGCCTTGTCAGCCTTCTCGGCCTTCTTCTTGGTGGTGGTCGCGGAGCCCTTCGACTCGGCGGACACCTCCTTGAGGGCCTCGTTGAAGATGTCGAGCTTGGAGCGCTTGGGCTCCTTGACCTTCAGGGTGCCCTCGGCGCCCGGCAGGCCCTTGAACTTCTGCCAGTCGCCGGTGACCTTGAGGATCGCCTCGACGGCCTCGGAGGGCTGCGCGCCCACGCCGAGCCAGTACTGGGCCCGGTCGGAGGTCACCTCGATGAAGGAGGGCTCCTCCTTCGGGTGGTACTTGCCGATCTCCTCGAGCACCCGACCATCGCGCTTCTTGCGCGAGTCGACGACGACGATGCGGTACTGCGGCACCCGGATCTTGCCCAGGCGCTTCAAACGAATCTTGACGGCCACGTTTGTGGTGTCTCCTCAGGAATTGTCGTGGGTGAGGGACCGTTCCCAGGTGGGGTCACCGGTGCTGGTCCTTCGAAGGGCACTGCGTCGCTCGGATGAGAGGGTCCGGGCACGCAGGACACGAGGGAAGAGTCTGCCAGACGGTGGCCGCGCTCGACCAATCCGGTACGGCAGAGGAGGGCGTCCAGCCTCAGCCGGCGTCCAGCCCGAGGAACGAACGCACCGCCTCCGCCCCGCTGACGCGGATCGGCTCGGAGTCCCGGACGAAGGTCTCGGGGGTCAGGACGAGACCCTGGTTGAGCGCCAGCTCGCCCTCACGCCGCTTGATCCGGCTCACCGCAGTGGGTCGGTAGCCGACCTTGCGGGAGACGCCGAGCGACGCCGGGTTGTCGAGGAACGCAGCCGAGGTGATCTCCTCGAAGCCGAGGTGGTCGAAGAGCAGCTCGCACATCGCCCGGCGCATGGCCGTGCCGAGCCCGCGGCCCTGGAACTCGCGGCCCAGCCACGAGCCCGTCTCCCCGGTCCGGGTCACCGGGAAGTGCTTCGCAGCCACCCCCTGGGCGCCGATCACGCGGCCGTCGAGGACCACGGCGAGGTCGAGGCAGAAGTCCTCGGGCGAGAAGGTGGACCGCTTGCACCAGTGGTACGCCGCGGTGTTGCGGGCGAGCTCACCGGGCGCGGCGGCGGTCCACGGGAAGTAGAACGGCATCTCGGCCGGGTCGTGGATGCCCTTCTCGGCGAGATCGCACAGCTCGAGGATGAGCTCGTCGGTCAGGCCGCGCAGCTCGAGCGGGCCGGCCTGCACGTGCAGGCCGAAGGGCGGGAAGAGGTCGACGAGGGTGCTCACGCCCCCATCCCACCGTGACGGGCTGTCGGTCTCAAGTCGGTTTCGTGCCGATGGAACGGGACGGGGCATGGCCCGAAGTGACCATGCGGGATGACCGATCATCGAATTGTCTGGACCAGTGGATTGCAGCAGGGTGAGTCGCTGCCAGTACTCCATCCCCCCATCACAGGAGCACTCTCAGATGAACACCACCCGGCGTATCACCGCCACTGCCCTTGCCACCGCCGCGCTGGTCGCGCCGTCCGCGCTGGCCGCCACCGCCGTGGCCGCACCGGACAAGCCGACCAAGCCGGCGAAGACGGTGAAGGCGCAGACCAAGCAGCTGCTCAAGGACATCGCGGGCAAGGACAAGCGCCTCGAGCGGCTCTCGACCAGCACCGCCGTCGAGGCCCTTGTCGACGACACCGAGACCGAGGTCGTGGCCAACGTGACCGACGCTCGGACCGCCCTCGCCGAGCTGAGGACCAGCGTCGAGGCGGCCGACAGCACGGTCGACACCCGGGCGGCCCGCGAGGAGCTGCGCTCCTTCCGTGTGGAGAACTTCCGCATCGTCGTCACCATCGTGAAGAAGGTCGAGGGCCTCGAGGAGGCAGCTGCCGCCGACCCTGAGGCCGTCACGCACCTCGCGGCCGCAGAGGCCGCCGCGCTCGAGATCACCGCCACCAGCAGCAAGGCCGACCTCCGCGCCGCACGCGAGCACGTCAAGGCCGCCCAGGCCGAGCTCGAGGGCGAGACCACGACCGCCTGATCGCCGTCACGTCCTCCGAGGGGCGGTCACCCGACCCGGTGGCCGCCCCTCGGGCGTCGGTGGCGTCAGCCCGCCACGGCACGACCGCGGAGCACGATCGCGGTGGGCGTGCGCAGCACGGACAGGTCGCCGCGCGGGTCGCGGTCGTAGACGACGAAGTCCGCCGACGCGCCCTCGACCAGGCCGTCCACCCCGAGCCACTCCCGGGCCCGCCAGCTGGCGGCGCCGAGCGCGTCGTGGGCCGGCATCCCGATCCGGACGAGCGCCTCGATCTCGCCCGCGATGTTGCCGTGGCGGCTGATGCCTCCCCCGTCGGAGCCGGCGTAGATCGGCACCCCCGCCTCGTAGGCCGCCATGATCGTGGCGGGCATCCGGTCGTAGAGGCCGACCATCGTGTCGGCGTAGGCGGGGAACCGCTCCTGCCCGGCTGCCGCGTGCTCGGGGAACTTGTCGAGCTGCATGACGGTGGGCACCAACCGGGTGCCGTGCCGGACCATCGCGTCGATCAGGTCCTCGGTGAGACCGGTGCCGTGCTCGATGCAGTCGATGCCCGCCTCGATCAGCCCGGGCAGCACGCCGTGGCCGAAGCAGTGCGCCGTCACCTTGGCACCCTCGGCGTGCGCGGCGGCGATGGCGTCGGCGAAGGCCTCCGCAGGGAA
The DNA here is from genome assembly GCF_056401175.1 of Nocardioides sp. P4_G10. Lineage (NCBI taxonomy): Bacteria > Bacillati > Actinomycetota > Actinomycetes > Propionibacteriales > Nocardioidaceae > Nocardioides > Nocardioides sp. P4_G10. The sequence continues at coordinate 13,916 of NZ_JBFUJV010000029.1, forward strand.
CGACGGGGCGAGGTCGCCCTCGTCGCGCGAGATCCAGTCGCCGACCAGCTTGATCCAGCCGTCGCCGTTGCGGGCCTCCTGGGCGGCGTACGACGCCAGGTCGGCCGGCTCCACCTCGTGGGCGTAGCCGCGGATGTAGCGCTTCGTCGCGGCGATGTGCCGACCGCAGCGGATCAGCCGGGGCAGGTCGTCGCGGTCGTGGATCCAGCGCGTGTCGGCGGCCGAACCGGCGTCCCGGATCAGGAGCGCCCCGCCGTCGCGGTCGGCGATCGCCTGCTGCTCGGTGGCCGCGTCGTCGGTGGCACCGAAGTCGTCGAGCCCGAGGTGGCAGTGCGCGTCGACCAGGCCGGGGACGATCCAGCCCTCGGCGACGGTGTCGGCTCCGGCCTGCGGCTCGTAGGTGATGCGGCCACCGACGACGTAGAGGTCGCGCGCCTCTCCGTCGGGCAGGACCGGTCCACGGAAGCGCTGCGCAGTCATGGCCCGACCCTAGGTCCTCCCCGCTCGCGTCGACGCCGACGGTGCGGCGACGCGTCCTTTACCCACAACGGTGGATGCCGGCCGGCGCCCGCCGGTGCCAGCGTGGGGACCAGCCCCGCGGGCGACGCGCGCCCCCGATCGCTGCGCCGGTCGTCGTCCGGTCGCCGCCCGCTGGGACAGCCGAAATCCCCCCACCGAAGGCGAGTCCCCCATGCACCGTCTCTCCCGCCCTGCGGCCGTCGCCTGCGGGCTGGCCCTGGCCGTCCCGCTGCTCCCCACCCCCGCCGTCGCGGCCGATCCCCCGTGGACCACCGTCGCCAGCGGGCTCGACAACCCCCGCCAGCTGTCCTTCACCGGCGACACCCTCTACGTCGCCGAGTCGGGCGTGGGCGGCACGGGCCCGTGCGTCGACGGTGCGGAGGGACCGGCCTGCCTGGGCATGACCGGAGCGATCACCCGCGTCCGCAACGGCCAGCAGGCGCGCGTGCTGACCGGCCTCCCCTCGCTCGCAGGCGAGGGCGGCGGCGGCGCCATCGGTCCGGCCGACGTGGTCGTGACCGGGCAGAACAAGTACGTCGTCACGATGGGCCTGGGCAACGACCCGGCGGTGCGAGCCGACCTCGGTGCCGCCGGTGCCTACTTCGGCACGCTCGTGTCGGGCGCCTTCCCCAACGCCGGCCCCAGGATCGCTGCCGACATCGGCGCGTTCGAGACGGCCGCCGACCCCGACGGGCAGGGCCCCGACACCAACCCGACCGGCCTGCTGCGCAACGGCGGCGGCCACGTGGTCGCCGACGCGGGCGGCAATGCGCTCCTCTCGGTGCAGGGCAGCCACGTCTCGACCCTCGCGGTCTTCGACACGCCGGGCCTCGCCGCCGTGCCGTTCCCGCCGTTCCAGATCCCGGTCGACTCGGTGCCCACCGGGGTCGTCGTGGGGCCGGACGGCGCCTACTACGTCAGCGAGCTGACCGGCTTCCCGTTCGTCCCGGGCTACTCGAGGATCCTGCGGGTCGTGCCGGGGCGGGCGCCGACGGTCTGGGCCACGGGCCTGACCAACGTGACCGACCTGGCCTGGCACGACGGTGAGCTCTACGCCGTTCAGATCGGCATCCTGCAAGGCGGTCCCGGGTCCGTCGTGCGGGTCCGGCCCGGTGCGGCACCCCAGGTCGTCGCAGGCGGGCTCAACGCGCCGTACGGCATCGCTGTGGCCGGCGACGACGCCTACGTGACCACCTGCTCGGTGTGCCCCGGCGGCGGGTCGGTCATCCGGATCCCGCTCGGATAGCGCAGGAGCGGCCCGCAGCACGCCCGCGAACGGGCGCCGACGAGCTCAGAGCTGGTCGAGCAGCCAGGACGGGCTCAGCACCTGGGCGGGCGCCACGTTGGCAGCGAGCGCACGGTCGGCGGTCACCACGACGACGTGGCCGCCGGCCTCGCCCGCACGGCGCGCCTGCTCCCGGATCTCGGCGTCGCCGTCACGCGCCGCGTGCACCGTGCGCAGGTGGCCGTCCCGGCCGGCCCGCACGCCACCCTTGGCCTGGCCCTCCAGCACCAGCACGATCTCGTCGTACGACGTGTCGGCGACCAGGAGCCGCTCGTGCAGGCGGCGTGCCGCCCCCGCGCGGTCCTTCCACCAGCCGTCGGGCACGGACCCGACGACGTTGGCGCCGTCGACGACGAGGGTCGACATCATTTGAGGAACTGCGAGAAGTCCTTGGGCAGGTTGAGCTGCTCGGCAGCCTTCTCGTAGTCGACGTCGGCGCCGTCGGGGTTGCCGAAGGGGTTGGCGGCCTTCTCGTCCGAGGCGGTCTTCTGCGCGGCCTTCTGCTGGGCAGCCTTCGCCGGGTTGCCCGAGACGCGCTTCTTGCCCTTCTTGCCCTTGACTTGGGCCGGCTGACGCGCTCCGGAGCGCTTGCCGCCGGCCATGCCGGGCATCCCCGGCATCCCGGGCATGCCGCCGCCCTTGGCCATCGACTCCATCATCTTGCGCGCCTCGAAGAACCGGTCGACGAGCTGGTTGACGTCGGACACCTGGCGGCCGGAGCCGGCGGCGATGCGGGCGCGACGCGAGCCGTCGATGATCTTCGGGTTGTCGCGCTCGGCCGGCGTCATCGACTGGATGATCGCCTGGATGCGGTCGATCTCGCGCTCGTCGAAGTTCTCGAGCTGGTCGCGGAACTGACCCATCCCGGGGAGCATCCCCATGATCTTGGTCATCGAGCCGAGCTTGCGGATCTGCATCATCTGCTGGAGGAAGTCCTCCAGCGTGAAGCCCCCCTTGGTGGCGAGCTTCTCGGCCGCCTTCAGCGACTGCTCGGAGTCGAACGCCTTCTCGGCCTGCTCGATCAGGGTGAGCATGTCGCCCATGTCGAGGATGCGGGAGGCCATCCGATCGGGGTGGAACAGGTCGAAGTCGGTCATCTTCTCGCCGCTGGAGGCGAACATGACCGGCTTGCCCGTGATCGAGCGGATCGACAGCGCGGCACCACCGCGGGCGTCGCCGTCGAGCTTGGTGAGCACCACGCCGTCGTAGCCGACACCGTCGAGGAAGGCCTGCGCGGTGGTGACCGCGTCCTGGCCGATCATCGCGTCGACGACGAAGAGCACCTCGTCGGGCTGCACCGCGTCGCGGATGTCGGCGGCCTGCTGCATGAGGGTCGCGTCGACGCCGAGGCGTCCGGCGGTGTCGATGATGACGACGTCGTGGAGCTTGCGCTTGGCCTCCTCGATCGACGCGCGGGCGACGTCGACCGGGTTGCCGGTGCCGTTGCCCGGCTCGGGGGCGAAGACCGGGACGCCGACGCGCTCGCCGTTGACCTGCAGCTGCTGGACGGCGTTGGGACGCTGGAGGTCGGCCGCGACGAGCATCGGCGTCTTGTCCTGGTCCTTGAGCCACAGCGCGAGCTTGGCCGCGAGCGTCGTCTTGCCGGCGCCCTGGAGGCCGGCGAGCATGATGACCGTCGGCCCGCTCTTGGCGTAGCGCAGGCGGCGCGTCTCGCCACCGAGGATCGTGACGAGCTCCTCGTGGACGATCTTGATGATCTGCTGCGCCGGGTTGAGGGCGCCGCTGACCTCCTCGGAGCGGGCACGCTCCTTCACCGCCCCGACGAACTCCTTCACCACGGGCAGGGCGACGTCGGCCTCGAGCAGCGCGATGCGGATCTCACGCGCGGTGGCGTCGATGTCGGCCTCGGAGAGCCGGCCCTTGCCCCGCAGGTTCTTGAAGGTGTCGGCAAGGCGGTCGGAGAGTGTGGCGAACACGGTTGGGTCTGTCCCTCGCATCGGTGGTGGATCAGGGTGGATCAGAGTCTGGTACGACGACCAAGACTAACGGCCGCACCCCGTCCGGGCTCATCCGCCGAGCTCAGCCGCCCAGTGCCGTGCGTACGGCGTGGGCGGCCGCCGCGGCGCGCTCCTCCGTGGGGCGCACCCCACCGACCTCCTGGACGTAGAACACGTCGACCGCCTGGGGGCCGAGCGTGGAGACGTGCGCGGAGGCGACCGTGAGGCCCAGCCCGGCGAGGGTGGTGAGCACGCGGTGGACCACACCGGGCCGGTCGGAGGTGCGGATCTCCAGCACCAGCGAGGCACGCGAGGCGTCCGGGCGGACCTCGACGATCGGTGGCAGCTCGCCGTCCGGGCGCGCGGGCAGGTCGGGGAGCCGCTGGGTGCCCTCGACGACGCGGCGGATCCGGTCCCGCACGACGCTGGCGTCGAGGTAGGCGTCCGGGACCTCCCACGCGCTGACGGCCCACTCGCCCTCGGCGTCGACCTGCGACCAGGCGCGGGCGGCGTGCACCGGCACCCGCAGTGCGGCGAGGCCGCCGGCGACGTCGGCGAGCAGCCCCACGCGGTCGGCCGCGACCACGGTGAGGGTGGCGCCGACCTCGTGCGGGACGATCTCGACCGACACGGCGGTCGGGTCGCGTCGTACGGCGTCGGGGACGGGCAGCGACCCGGCCGGGGCGACGTGCGTGATCTCGGCACCGAGCGCGTGCCCGGCCCGGGAGACGAGGCGGTCGACCAGGGACGCCCGCCACGTCGTCCACGCCGCCGGCGAGGCCGCCCGGGCGTCGGCCTCGGTGAGCGCACGCAGGAGCTCGAGGCTGGCCGCGTCGGGGACGTGGGTGAGCAGCTCGGCGGTGGTGGCGGGGTCGTCGGGGTCGCGGGTGGTGGCGAGGTCCGCGAGCAGCAGGTGCCAGCGCACGAGGGAGGCCACCACCTCGGCGTCGAGGTCGGTGAAGCCCATCCGGGCCACCACCTTGCGGGCCAGGGGCTCACCGGCCACCGAGTGGTCGTGCAGCGACCCCTTGCCGATGTCGTGCAGCAGCGCGGCCACGAGCAGCAGGTCGGGCCGGCGGACGCTGCGGATCAGGGCGCCCGCCTCGGCGCAGGTCTCCACGACGTGCCGGTCGACGGTGAAGCGGTGGATGGCCGAGGCGTGGGGCAGCAGCCGGATCTGCTCCCACTCGGGCAGGAAGGTCTCGATGCCCTCGACCTCGTCGAGGGTCTCCCAGACCGGAAGCAGGGCGGGTCCGCTGGCGAGCAGGCGGACGAGCGCGTCGCGGGCAGGGGCCGGCCACGGCACGGGGAGCTCGGCTCCCTCGCGCACCAGCCGGGCGGCGGTGGTGGGCGCGAGCACGACGTCACGACTCGCCGCCTCCGCCGCCGCGCGGAGCAGCAGGGTCGGGTCGTCGCCGGGCTTGGTCCCGGCGTCGAGGACGACCTCGCCGCGCGACAGCGCGATGCCGGGGGCGATCCGCTCGAGCGCGGGGGTCCTGCGGCCCCGCTCCCCCGTCGACCGGGCCATCACGGCGTCCGTACGCCGCCACGCCAGCCGCGAGAGGTGGGCGATCCGGCGGCCGAGGGAGCGGACGTGGCGCTGGGCGGCCCCGGCGTCGGGGAGCCCGAGGCGCTCGGCCAGCGGGCCCCACATCTCGGGGGCGATGCGGTCGGCCGGCCGGCCGGCGAGGTCCTGCACCTCGTCGCGGACGTCGAGGAGCATCTGTCGCGCCGCCTCGAGGGCGGGGGTGGAGGCGTCGACGAGCCAGCTGGCCTCGATCGCCTTGAGCACGCCGGCGTCGCGCAGCCCGCCCTCGGCCTCCTTGACGTCGGGCACCGACGCGTGGGCCAGCTCGCCGGTGACGTCGTGGCGCTTGAGCGTCATCGCCTTGAGCTCCGGCAGACGGGTCCGGGCCTGGCGGCGCCAGTCGGCCAGCATCGTGGTGCGCAGCCGGAGGCTGAGGCCCGGGTCGCCGGCGAGGTGGCGGGCGTCGAGCAGGCCGAGCGCGACCCGGAGGTCCGTCGCCGCCTCGAGCACCTCGCCCATCGAGCGGACCGAGTGGTCGAGCCGCCGCCCGGAGTCCCACAGCGGGTACCAGAGCGTGGCCCCCAGGTCGCCCAGGTCGAGGCCGTCCTCGTGGACCAGGACGACGTCGAGGTCGGAGTGCGGCGCGAGCTCGCCCCGGCCGTACCCCCCGACCGCGACCAGGGCCACCCCGGTGACGGGCCCGTCGGAGGCGGCGTACGCCTCCCGGCAGAGCTCGTCGGCCGAGGTGGCCCTGGTCTGTCGCTGTTCTGCGGTCACGCGGGGTCCCTGCGTCGTTGCTCGGAGGAGCGCAGCGGAGGAGAGGAACGGCGTGGGGTGCTCATGCCTTCACGTCCCGGAGGGTCCCGAGAAGAGGGAACGTCATCAGAGTGCCGACGCGTCCTGCTCGCCGGTGCGGACACGGACGACGGTCTCGACGGGGCTGACCCAGACCTTGCCGTCGCCGATCCGACCGGTCTGCGCGGTCTTGACCACGATCCCGACGATGTCGTCGGCGTCGGCGTCGTCGACGACGATCTCGATGCGGATCTTCGGGACGAGGGCGATGTCGTACTCCGCCCCGCGGTAGACCTCGGTGTGGCCCTTCTGGCGGCCGTAGCCGCTGACCTCGGAGACCGTCATCCCGGCGACGCCGAAGGTCTCGAGCGCCTCGCGGACGTCCTCCCACTTGTGCGGCTTGATCACCGCGGTCACGAGCTTCATGCGCTGGCTCCTTCGGTCTTGGTGGTGGTCGCGACAGGGGCGGTGGAGGCGGCCAGCACGCTGCCGCCGCCGCTGGTGCCGCTGTGCAGGTCGTACGCCGTCTCGCCGTGGGCGGCGAGGTCGATGCCGTTGACCTCGTCCTCCTCGTCGAGGCGCAGGCCCATCGTGTACTTGATCGCCAGTGCGATGACAGTGGTGAGGATGCCCGAGTAGAGGACGGCCACGATGACACCGAGGGTCTGGTCGCCCAGCGACGCGAACCCGCCGCCGTAGAGCAGCCCGTTCACGCCGCCTGCGCCCTCCGCGGTGGAGAAGACGCCGATCAGCACGGTGCCGATGATGCCGCCGACGAGGTGGACGCCGACCACATCGAGCGAGTCGTCGTAGCCGAGCCGGTACTTCAGGCCGACGGCCCAGGCGCAGACGCCACCGGCGATGATGCCGATGGCCACGGCACCGCTGATGTCGACGGCTCCGGCCGCCGGGGTGATCGCGACCAGGCCGGCCACGATGCCGGAGGCGGCACCGAGCGAGGTGGCCTTGCCGTGCAGGAGCCGCTCGATCAGGAGCCAGCCGAGGATGGCGGCCATGGTGGCGAGGGTGGTGTTGGCGAAGGTGCGGCCGGTCTCGGAGTAGAACTGCGAGAGGAAGGCGTCGGGGTCCTCGTCGAAGCTGGTGCCGAAGACGATCGAGCCGACGTTGAAGCCGTACCAGCCGAGCCACAGCATGCCCGCGCCGAGCATGGTCAGCGTGAGGTTGTGCGGGCGCATCTGCTCGCGGGGCCAGCCGATGCGCTTGCCGAGGAGCAGCACGAGCACCAGGGCCGCGACGCCGGCGTTGATGTGGACGGCCGTGCCGCCCGCGTAGTCCTGGGCGCCGATGCGGCCGCAGATGAGCGAGTCCGGGGTGCAGCTGAAGACCATGTGGGCCATCGGGAAGTAGACGATGAGCGCCCACAGCGGGAGGAAGACCACCCAGGCGGAGAACTTCAGCCGGTCGGCCACCGCGCCGCTGATCAGCGCCGCGGTGATGATCGCGAAGGTCATCTGGAACATCACGTAGATGTAGTTGTCGGTGGTGACGCCGTCGAGCCAGAACAGCTCGAACGGGTTGGCGAAGAAGGTGCCGTTGCCGCCGAAGCCCATCGACCAGCCGACGGCGACGTACAGGATGCCGACGATGGCGGCTGCGATGAACGACATCATCATCATGTTGAGCACGGACTTCGACCGCGACATGCCGCCGTAGAACAGGGCCAGCGCGGGCACCGTCATCATCAGGACGAAGGCAGTCGCCACCAGCATGAAGGCGTAATAGCCGTCCACAGGACCTCCAGGAACTCGAGCACGAACGAAACGGGGTGGTCACCCAGGCCATGACGCCGCTGTCATGACGGTGCCCACGTGATGACCCGCAGCCTGTGCGGACGAGGTTTCGCGGGGCCGCGACGGATGTTGCACGCACGCAACGGAATGAGCCCCCGTGTTACAGGTGTGTGAACGGATCGGCCCCGGAGGCCGCTTGTTAGTGTTCGGCCGTGTCCAGACTGGCCGTGATGGCGCACTACGACGTCGCCGGGGAGCTGCGGCCCCACGTGCGCGGTCAGGTGGAGGCGCTGGCCGCGTCCGTCGACACCCTGCTGGTCTGCACGACGGCCAACCTGCAGGACTCGGCGCGGGCGTGGCTGACCCAGCGGGCGGTCCTCGTCGAGCGGGCCAACTACGGCTACGACTTCTTCAGCTACAAGGTCGGCCTCGACGCCGCCGGCGACCTCACGGCGTACGACGAGGTGGTGGTCTGCAACGACACCTACGTCTTCGCCCTCGACTCCTACGAGTCGGTCTTCACCGAGATGGCCGCGCGGCCCTGCGACTTCTGGGGCCTGACGGGCGCCGAGCGCGTCGCGCCGCACATCCAGTCCTTCTTCATCGCCTTCCGCCCGTGGGTGGTCGGTTCGCGGGCGTTCACGACGTTCTGGGAGGAGATGGAGCCGATCTCCAAGCGCCGCCAGGTCATCCGGCGCTACGAGGTGGGCATGTCGCGCCGGCTCTACGAGGCGGGCTTCCTCTCCGACACCTACTTCGTCGAGACCCCCGAGGACCGGCGCATCGCCCGCGAGCGGATGCGCTGGTGGGCCGCCCACCGCTCCCACTTCCCGCGCACCCGCGCCGAGGTGCGCGAGTGGCGCGAGCGGGCCAACGAGCCGTGGAACCCTGCCCGGAGCCTGGCCGACCGGGTGCTCGACAACGCCCGGCTCCCCTACGTCAAGATCGACACCCTGCGCTACGACCCCTACAACCTCGACGCCAAGCGGCTGCTCGAGCTGTGCGAGCGGCGCTTCCCGCAGCGCTTCGACGGCGTGCGCGAGTTCCTCGAGGAGACCGCGCAGTACTACCCCCTCCGCGACACCGAGCGGCTGCTGCCCACGCCGCTGGCCCTCGAGCCCCTCTTCCCGCGGGTGAGGTACTCCGATGCGCGGTGAGCGTCGGCGGCCGGGCCAGGTGAGACTCGACGACGCCGCCGAGGTCATGGTCGCCTCCGGCCTCGTCGACGCCGACTACGTCGCCGCCCAGCTCGGCACCACCTTCGAGTCGACCCTCGAGGCGGCGCGCGCGGTCGTCGACGCCGGCGACGTGTCCCCCCACCCGCTCTTCGAGGCCCAGTGGATCGGGCGGCGCCGCTCCTGGCAGCGGGTCGGTCAGCACCCCGTGCTCTGGTACGTCTCCGAGCGTCGGCGGCGCAACCGCATCGCGCCGCACCCGCTCGTCGACCCGCGGGTCATCTTCGCGGCCTACCCCGAGGCCCGGCACCACCCCTACGGTGCGCTGTCCTACTGGCTCTCGGCCTCCGGGCCGGGCACCCCCCTGCCGACGCGGATCCTGCCCCGCAAGGTGTCCTGGTCCACCTACCGCGCCGCCGCCATCGCCGCCGCGACCGAGTGGCGCGAGGAGGTCGTCCGCGAGCGTCCGCAGCTGGTCGGCCCCACGCCGGCGCTCCCCGCCTCGCTGGGCACCTCCCCGGCGGTGACCGTCGTGATGGCCGCGCAGGACGCCGGACCGCTCGTCCACCAGACGGTGGCGTCGCTGCAGGCCCAGTCCTTCACCGACTGGCACCTCGTCGCCGTCGACCGCGGGTCGGTCGACGACACCGCAGCCGTGCTGCAGGGCGTCGCGGCCTTCGACGACCGTGTCACCGTCGTGCGCGAGTCGCGGTGCGGGCTCGCCCGCGCGCTCAACGTGGCCCTCGAGCACGGCACCGGCGAGCACGTGGCCTTCCTGCCGCTCGGGCGCGAGTGGCTCCCTGAGATGCTCGGCGACCTGCTGGCGCACGCCCACCACAGCGGGGCTGCCGCCGTGGTGGCGGGCGCCGGCGCTGTCGGCCGATCGCGCCACGAGCTGCTCGGCGGGCGCCCGGTCGACCTCGCGACCGCGCTCCTGCGACGCGACGCCGTCAAGGACGTCGGGGGCTTCGACGAGGGCCTCGACGGGGCGGTGGAGCGCGACCTGCTGCTGCGGCTCACCCGCGACCACGAGCCGCTCGCCGTCGACGTACACGTCCTGCGTCGGCCCGACACGCCGCCGCCGGGCTTCGACGACGACTGGGACTCCGTCGTCCTCGAGCGCCAGCTCGTCGACTGGGACGCCGCCGCGCGCCGGGAGACCGACGAGTCGCTGGTCAGCCACGTCATGCCGCTGGGGCCGGAGCCCCGCCGGACGGTGGAGTGGCTCGGCTCGGTGCCGCGCGAGGGCTCGGAGCTGGTGCTCGTCGGCATCCGGATGCGCCGGGCGCACCACGTGCTGGCCGCCTCCATCGCCTCGGTCATCTCGGGCGCCCGCTTCGTCTCGGTCCCCGCACCGGTCTCGATGTCGGTCGCCAGCAACGTCGGCGTCGTGGAGGCCGCCGGGAGCACCGTGGTGCTGGTCCGGCCCGAGGCGATGCCGCCGCGCCAGCCGATCGCCGAGCAGCTCGCCGGGGTGCTGCGTGAGCCCGGGGTGGGGGTGGCGCAGCCGCTCGTCGTCGACCTGGACGGCGTGGTGCTCAGCGCCGGCGCCCGCTTCACCAGCGACAACCCGCACCCCGAGCTGTTCCTCGCCGGCCTGCCCACCAGCGACGCCGTACGGATCGGCCAGTGCGCGGTCGCAGCGCCCGCCTCGCCCCTGGTGGCGCTCCGCACCGAGACCGCGCTCGCGCTGCACGGTCTCGACTCGCGCTACCACTCGGTCCTCGCCGAGACCGACCTCGGCCTTCGGGCGCAGCGGGCCGGCCTCGGCGGATCGGTGCTGGTGCCCGGTGCGGTGATCACCTCCCGCACCGCCTACTCAGACGCCGAGACGCTGATCGGCGCGATGTCGTCCCTGCGCGCGACCGTGCTCGCTGGCCCCCAGCCCCCCGCTGACCACTCCCGCACGCACCTCGGCGCTGCCGGGCTCGAGGTGACCGACGAGCGCAGCCGGATGGTCAGCGCCGACCCCGACGACCGGAGCGCACCGGGGGTCCTGGTGCCCGAGCTGGTCCTGCGGGCCGTCGAGGGCATCCGCGAGTCRCCCCCGCGGCTGCGGTGGGCCGTCGACATCGCGGCGCCCGCCGCCCAGCGCGGCGACCGGTGGGGCGACACCTACTTCGCCCGATCGCTGGCCGACGCCCTCGAACGACGCGGCCAGCACGTCGCCATCGACCGCCGCGATGCCCGGCACCGCGACTCGCGTGACCACGACGACGTGCTGCTGGTGCTCCGCGGCCTCGACCGCGTCACCCCCCGGCCGGGGCTGCTCAACGTGGAGTGGATCATCAGCCACCCCGACATGATCACGCCCGACGAGGTGGCCGGCTTCGACCTCGTCTACGCCGCCAGCGCCAGCTGGTCGGAGCGGGTGAGCCGCGAGTGGGGCACCCCCGTCACGCAGCTCCTGCAGTGCACCGACACGCGCTGGTTCCACCCCGACCGGGCCGAGCCCGACACCGGGCCCGCGCTCCTCTTCGTCGGCAACTCACGCGGCATCTACCGCTACGCCGTCCGCAGCGCCCTCGCGATCGGCGCCGACCTCACCCTCCACGGCAACGACTGGACCGACTTCGTCGAACGCGACCAGATCGCCTCCGGTGGTGTCGACAACCGCGAGGTCGGTGCGCTCTACGCCTCGGCGGGGATCGTGCTCAACGACCACCACCTCGACATGCGCCGCGACAGCTTCGCCTCCAACCGGCTCTTCGACGCGGCGGCCTGCGGGGCCCGCATCCTCAGCGACCGCATCGACGGCCTGGAGGAGATCTTCTCGGGCCTCGTGCTCCCCTTCGACAACGAGCACGAGCTCGCGCGCCTGGTGACGCCGCCCTACGACGCCTTCCCCGACGACGCGACCCGCCGCGAGATCGCGACCCGGATCATCGCCGAGCACAGCTTCGACAAGCGGGCCGAGACCCTCATCGACGACGCCGTGCGCGCCCTTCTCGCCAGCCGCTGACCGGCCGTAAGTGCTCGCGCCCCGGACGGGGTTGTCAGGCTCTCGCTGAGCTTGTCGGCCCATGCACGGCCTGACAAGCTCAGCGATCCCCGGCCAGCCGGGGATTCCCGAAGATGAGGGCCCGGCACGGCCCCAGAGGCTCAGCCGAGGAGCGCGTCGACGAAGGCGGCCGCGTCGAACGGCGCCATGTCGTCGGGTCCCTCGCCGAGGCCGACGAGCTTGACCGGGACGCCGAGCTCGCGCTGCACCTGCACCACGATGCCACCCTTGGCGGAGCCGTCGAGCTTGGTGAGCACGATGCCGGTGACGTCGACGATCTCGCTGAAGACGCGGGCCTGGATGAGGCCGTTCTGGCCGGTCGTGGCGTCGAGGACGAGCAGCACCTCCGTGACGTCGGCCTGCTTCTCGATGACGCGCTTGATCTTGCCGAGCTCGTCCATCAGCCCGGCCTTGTTCTGCAGGCGGCCGGCGGTGTCGACGAGCACCGTGTCGACCCCGTTGTCGACGCCGTGCTTGACGGCCTCGAACGCGACGCTGGCGGGGTCGCCGCCCTCGGGGCCGCGCACGACCTCGACACCCACGCGCTCACCCCACGTGGCGAGCTGGTCGACGGCGGCGGCGCGGAACGTGTCGGCGGCACCGAGCGTGACCGAGAGGTCCTCGGCGACGAGGATCCGGGCGATCTTGCCGACGGTGGTGGTCTTGCCCGCCCCGTTGACGCCGACCACCAGGACCACGCCGGGCTTGCCGTCGGCGCCGGTCACCTGGACGCGTCGGTCGAGGTCGGTGCCCACGAGCTCGATCAGCTCCTCGCGCAGCACCGTTCGTACGTCGGACGGCTGGCCACCCTCGACCCGCAGGCGGGTGCGGAGACGCTCCACGAGCGCCTGCGTCGGTGCCACGCCGATGTCGGCGGTCAGGAGGGTGTCCTCGATCTCCTCCCACGTGTCCTCGTCGAGGCGCTCGCGGCTGAGCAGGGCCAGCAGGCCCTTGCCGAGGCCGCCCTGGGAGAGGGAGAGCCGCTGCCGCAGGCGCACGAGGCGCGACGCCGTGCCCTCGGGCTTCTCGACCGTCGGGGCCTCGACGACCGGCTCGGCGGTGTCGACCGCCGGCTCCGGCGGCGCCTCGGTCGCGACCTCGCCCTCGGTCGGCGGCGGTGCGATGACGTCGGTGCGGCCGCTCGGCGGCGGCACCTCCTTCCGCCGTCGTCCGGAGGTCAGCAGCCCGGCGAGCGTGAGGAGGCCCACGGCCGCGATGGCGATGATCAGATACAGCCAGTCACCCATGGGGCAATCCAATCAGAGGGGCACAGCGCGGCGAAGCCGGGTGAGCACCCCGGCCGCGCGGCGGGCCTGCTCCTCGGCCAGCCGGGCACGCAGGCCGTCGCGCTGGGCGACGAGCCGGGTGGCCCGCTCGCGCTCGCGCGCCAGGCGGCCCTGCGCCTTCGCGAGGTCGGTGAGCACGGCGTCGAAGGCGGCGGTGAGGCCCGAACCGGGGCCGCCCGCCAGCATCGGGGACGCGCTCCCCCGACCCGGGTGCGCCACCCACACGACCTCGTGGGGCATCAGCCGGAACCACCGCACCGCGGACTCCCCCACGAGCGCCGGCGGCGTGACCCGCACCGAGGCGAGGCCGGCGTCCGCGAGGCGCGCGTCGAAGTCGTCGCCGTACCAGCGCACGTGGTCGACCTGGCCGAAGCGACGGAGGCGCTCCTCCGGGGTCGCCGACGGGTCCTCCTCGGTCGCCACGCCCATCTTGATCGGCACCTCGAGGAGCGCGATGCCACGCGGGCTGAGCACCCGCGCGATCTCGCGCATCGCCGCGCAGTCGTCCGGGACGTGCTCGAGCACGTGGTAGCAGACCAGGAGGTCGACCGAGCCGTCCCGCAGCGGGAGGTGGGTCAGGCTGGCCAGCGCATCGACGTCACGGGCGTCGTAGCCGGCGTCCAGGCTGACCCGGCGCCGGGCCTCGAGCCGGTCGAGCAGCACCTTCGACTGGCGCGACGGCGCGATCTCGACCACGGTGTCGAGGTCGCGCAGCTCGGGCGAGAGTCCGCCGAGCAGCAGCGAGAGGAACCGGTGCCGCTCCAGGCTCCCGCACCTGGGACAGGCCGCGTCGGGGCGGCCGTCGGGTCCGGGCCGGAACTGGCGGGACACCATCGCGCCGCAGGCTGCGCAGTAGCCCTTGGCGACGTCGTGGCGGGAGCCGGTCACCTCTCGCACGCTAGCCCGCGCGCGGGTCGGCGCGAGGCGCCACGCCGGGAGTCACCCGCCCGGTGGGGTCAGACGCGGGACTCGGAGTCCTCGAGGGTCGGGAGGGCGTCGACACCCTTGCGCATGGCGTCGCCGAGCTGCGGCGCGACGGGCATCTCCTCGCCACGGTGGGGGTAGGCGACGTAGACAGCCACGGCCGCGGCGACGAGCACGCCGAGGGACATCATCAGGACGATCGCGAGCACGGGGTTCCTCCGAGGTGGGCCGGTCGGGTCTCCTCCACGGTGGCACACGACGGGTGGCGCCCACGCATCGACGGGCGCCCCCGGCGCGTCGGGGTGAGGGCGCTCACCCCTCCGGGCGGAGCAGGGGTACGACGGCCGCGCGCACCACGTCGGGCATCGGGGTGACCGGCCGCTCGCCGGCGCCGTTCGCGTTGTCGACGTACACGTGGACGAAGCGGCCCTCGGCCGCCGCCTCGTCCGAGGCTCCCTGGAACAGGCCGATGCGGTAGATGATCGAGCTGGTGCCCACCTTGTCGACCACGAGACCCATCTCGATCGGCTCCGGGAAGCCGATCTCACGGAAGTAGCGGCAGCTCGTCTCGGCGACGACGCCGATCTGGGGCAGCGCCCGGACGTCGGCGCCGGTCGCCTCGTAGAGGTAGGCGTTGACCGCGGTGTCGAACAGCTCGTAGTAGGTCGCGTTGTTGAGGTGGCCGTAGGCGTCGTCGTCGCGCCACCGCGTCGTCGCGGTGCGCCACGCGACGTAGTCGGCCCGCACCGGCCTGTGCTGTCGGTCAGCCATCGCGCCGGGGTCCCCGCGGCGTTGTCGGCCGGAGGAGCGAAGCGGGGGAGACCGAGAACGCCGCGGGGTGGTCCACTTATGCCGACTCGGCGTCGCGGAGGCGCTGGCTGATGACGGCGGAGACGCCGTCGCCGCGCATCGTGACGCCGTAGAGCGCGTCGCCGACCTCCATGGTGCGCTTCTGGTGGGTGATCACGAGCAGCTGGGAGTTCTCGCGCAGCTCCTCGTAGATCTCCAGCAGGCGGCCGAGGTTGGTGTCGTCGAGGGCTGCCTCGACCTCGTCGAGGATGTAGAACGGCGAGGGCCGCGCCTTGAAGAGCGACACCAGGAACGCGACGGCCACCAGCGAGCGCTCGCCGCCGGACAGCAGCGAGAGTCGCTTGACCTTCTTGCCGGCCGGTCTCGCCTCGACCTCGATGCCGGTGTTGAGCATGTCGTCAGGAGCAGTGAGCACCAGGCGGCCCTCACCGCCCGGGAAGAGGCGCGCGAAGGTGGAGTCGAAGGCCTTCTCCACGTCGGCGTAGGCCTCGGTGAAGACCTGCTCCACGCGGGCGTCGACCTCGCGGACGATGTCGAGGAGGTCCTTGCGGGTGCGCTTGAGGTCCTCGAGCTGCTCGGTGAGGAACTTGTGCCGCTCCTCCATCGCGGAGAACTCCTCCAGCGCGAGCGGGTTCACCCGGCCGAGCATCGACAGGGCACGCTCGGCGGCGCGCAGGCGCTTGGCCTGCTCCTCGCGCACGAACGGCGTGGGCTCCGGCGGCTCCTCGCCGTCGGGCACCTCTCCGGTGAAGGGGACGAGCGTGGCCGGGCCGTAGTCGTCGACCAGGCCGGAGGGGTCGAGGCCGAGCTCCTCGAGCGCGCGCTCCTCGAGCTGCTCGATGCGCATCTTCTGCTGGGTGCGGGCCATCTCGTCGCGGTGGACGGAGCTGACGAGCTCGTCGTGCTCGCGGCCGAGGTCGCGCAGCTGGGTGCGTACGGCCATGAGCTCCTGCTCGCTCCCCCGGCGGGACTCCTCCACCGCGGCGCGCTCGTCGGCGGCGAGCATGACCGAGCGCTCGAGCTGGTGGAGGACGACGCGGACCGCGGAGGACACCGCCTTCGCAGCGGCCCCCTCGCGGATCAGCCGCTCACGGCGCTCGGCCGCGCGGGCGCGCGACTCGYGCTCGGCCTGGGCGGCGCGCAGGAGGGAGTCGGCGCGACCGTTGAGCGCCCGTGCCCGCTCCTCGGCGGTCCGCAGGGCGAGACGCGCGTCCATCTCCGCCTGCCGTGCTTCCCGGGCCGCCTCGGCCAGGCGCTCGCGGTCGGCGGTGTCGGGCTCCTCGTCGGTGACCTCCTGGGCCGCGGCGAGGCGGGCCTCGAGGTCGACCAGCCCGGCGAGGTCGGCCTCCCGGGCCTCGCGGGCGGTGGTGATGGCGCGCTCGAGCCGATCGGCCTCGCCCTTGGCGGCGCGGGCCTGCGAGCCGTACTGCCCGAGCTCCTCGGCCACCGCGGCCAGGGTGGCGTCGGACTCGTGCAGCTTGGCGAGGGCGACGTCGACGCGCTTGAGGGCGTCGTGGCGGGCGGCCTCGAGGCCGGAGATCTCGAAGCCGAGCCGTTCCGCGGACGCGGTCGCCTCGGCCAGCTTGGCGCCGGCCTCGTCGACGGCTGCCTGGATCTCGATCAGGCTGGGCTGGCTGGTGGATCCGCCAGCCGCGAAGTGGGCGCCGAGCAGGTCACCCTCGCGGGTCACGGCGATGACGTCGGGGTGCTCGTCGACAAGCCGCCGGGCGGCAGGGAGGTCGTCGACGACGGCGACCTGGTGGAGCAGCCGCGCCACCGCAGGGCGTACGTCGTCGGGCGCAGACACGACGTCGACGGCGTAGGCCGCTCCGTCGGGGAGCGCAGGCCAGTCGCGCTCGGCGGCCGGTGCGCCGCCGAGCAGCATCACGGCGCGACCGAGGTCGTCGTGCTTGAGGTGGGCGATCGCCTCGACGGCCGAGGCGGCGTCGGAGACGACGACCGCGTCGGCGGCGGCACCGAGCGCGGCGGCGACCGCGGTCTCGTAGCCGTGGTCGACGTCGAGGAGCGCGGCCACCGAACCGAGCACGCCGCCGACCTCGTCGGTCGCGGCGAGCAGCGCACCCGCGCCGTCCTTGCGGTTGAGGCCGATCTCGAGCGCGTCGCGACGCGCCACGAGGCCGGCGCGCTCGCGCTCGGCCCGCTGGGCGTCCTCACGGGCCCGGGCGAGCTGTTCGTCGATCTCGTCGAGGTCCGCCACGGCGTCCTCGTGCTCGGAGTCGAGGCCCTCCTCGCCGGCGTCGAGCCCGGCGACCCGGGTCTCGAGCGCGGTGAAGTCGCGCTGCGCCCGCTCCGCGCGGGTCACGGCGTCCTCGCGGGCRTCGGTGAGCCGCTGGATCTCGGCGTCGGCCGCCTCGGAGCGGGACGTCAGGGCGTTGACCTGGCCGGTGAGCCGCGCCAGCCCCTCGCGCCGGTCGGCGGCTGCTCGCTGGAGCCCCGCGATGCGCTTGTCCTCCTCGGCAGCGGCCTCCTCGGCCGCGCGCTTGGCGACCACGGCGGCGTCGAGGTCGGCGCGCTGCTGCTCGACCTGCTCGGCGATCTCGGCCTCCTGGCGGCGCACGCGCTCGGCCTGGGCCTCGAGGTCGTCGGGGTCGCGGCCGGAGTCGACCGTGTCGCCCTCGGCGGCGCCCGCCGCGTTGCGGATCCGCTCGTCGGCCAGGGACGCGGTGCCGCGCAGCCGCTCCTTGAGCCCGGACAGGGCGAACCAGGTCTCCTGCGCCGCGGCCAGGCGGGGCAGGTCGTCACGCAGGGTGGCTTCGAGCCGGGACTCCCGCTCGCGCCCGGCGGCGACCTGCGCCTCGACCTCCTCGCGCCGCTTCACGAGCAGCGACTCGTCGGCCATCTCGGACTCGAGCGCCGTGCGCGCTGTGACGAGGTCGTCGGCGAGGAGGCGGGCGCGGGCGTCGCGCACGTCGGCTTGCACCGTCTGCGCCTGCCGGGCGACCTCGGCCTGCCGGCCGAGCGGCTTGAGCTGGCGACGGATCTCGGAGAGCAGGTCTGCGAGGCGGGTCAGGTTGCCGTCGGTGGCGTCGAGCTTGCGGAGCGCCTTCTCCTTGCGCTTGCGGTGCTTGAGCACGCCGGCGGCCTCCTCGATGAAGCCGCGGCGGTCCTCGGGGGTGGCGTGCAGGATCGAGTCGAGCTGTCCCTGCCCGACGATCACGTGCATCTCGCGGCCGATGCCGGAGTCGCTGAGCAGCTCCTGCACGTCGAGCAGCCGGCACCCGGTGCCGTTGATGGCGTACTCCGAGCCGCCGTTGCGGAACATCGTGCGGCTGATCGTGACCTCGGCGTAGTCGATCGGCAGCGCGCCGTCGGAGTTGTCGATGGTCAGCTGCACCTCGGCGCGGCCCAGCGGGGGGCGGCCGGACGTGCCGGCGAAGATGACGTCCTCCATCTTGCCGCCGCGCAGGCTCTTGGCGCCCTGCTCGCCCATCACCCAGGCGAGGGCGTCGACGACGTTGGACTTGCCCGATCCGTTGGGACCGACGATGCAGGTGATGCCCGGCTCGAGCTGCATGGTCGTCGAGGACGCGAAGGACTTGAACCCCTTGAGGGTCAGGCTCTTCAGGTACAACGCGGGCTCCTCACCGGGTCGAGACGGCCACTGACAACTGGGGAAGCTCAGCGCGGCTCACCCTACGACACCCGCCGCGCATCGCGACCGTTGCACGCGGCGTGGCACCGGGCCATGCTGGGGCGATGCGGAGCCCGCTCATCCCCCTTGCCGCGGCCCTGGCCGTCCTCGCCGCGCTCCTCGCGCCGTCACCGTCCGTCGCCGCTCCGGCACCGCCCGAGCGGCTCACCCGGGCGCACCTCCTCACACTCGAGGACCACGTCGTCGTCTACCCCGACATGCGCGATCCGTTGCGGACCGTGATGCGGTCCCCCGTCTTCGCGCCGCGGGGATGCGAGGACCAAGGCATCGCGGTCCGCGGCAGCAGCGCGATCGAGGGCAGCGTCTCGCCCGACGGCCGGCGCCGCTCGGTGGCGCTCATCGACCAGAACCTCGTCCGGTTCGACTCGGTGCGCAAGGCCCGCGCCCTCGTGCAGCGCTACCGCGACTTCAGCAAGCGCTGCGTGGGCGACGTCGACACCGACGACGGTGAGGGCGGCGACGTCCGCCTCAAGAACCGCGCGTGGTTCCCGCCGCTGGTCGGTGACGAGTCAGCCGGGATGCTGATCGGGTGGTTCCAGTCGGGCTTCGCCGACTGGCGCCGGGTGCTGGTCGTGCGGACGGGCCGCACGGTCTCGGTCCTCGACGTCGGCTTCACCGACGTGCGCCCGCCCATGCGCGGCGTGCTGGCACTCGGTCGGCTGGCGGTCGAACGGCTGGGCTGAGACCCGTCGGAGCCGTCAGAGGTCGCGGCGCATCTGCTGCGCCGTGACGGCGTAGCCGAGCGAGTCGTAGAGCCGGATCGCCGCCGCGTTGTGTCCGAAGACGTTGAGGGCGATCGTCGTCGCGCCCAGCTCTCGTGCCTGCTCGTGCAGCGCCTCCATCAGCTGCCGGCCGAGTCCCTGCCCACGTCGGTCGGCGTCGAGGTGCACGTCGTAGACCCAGGCCGACACCGCGGAGGTCTTGCGGCGCAGCTCGAGCCAGCCCAGGCCGACTGCCTCGTCGCCGACGTGGGCCGTCCACAGGTGCATGCCCGGGCTGGTCAGCCCGTCGGGCAGCAGCTCGGCGAACTCCCCCTCGGCAGTGGCGACGGCGTCAGCGTCGTCCAGGCCGCGCGCCTCGGCGATCTCGCGGGCGTAGTCCTGCACCGACCGCGCGCGGTAGGAGTCGTACTCCTGCTGCGTCATCGGACGCAGCCCCAGGCCGTCAGGCACGACCCAGGACGTCCCGCAGCGCCGCGAGCACGAGCAGCACGGCGTCGGGGCGGGCGTTGCGGCCCATCAGGCCGATGCGCCACACGCTGGCGGCGTGGGCCCCCGCGCCCGCGCCGATCTCGATGCCGTGGCGGTCGAGCAGCTGCTTGCGGACGGCCGCGGAGTCGACGCCGTCCGGCACGTTGACCGTCGTGAGCTCCGGCAGCCGGCTGCCCTCGGCGGCGAACAGCTCGAGGCCCATCTCCTGGAGCCCCGCCTGCAGCGCGTCGCCGGCCTCCTGGTGGCGCGTCCACACGACCTCGAGCCCCTCCTCGAGGATCCGGCTGAGACCGCCGTGGAGGCTGGCGACCATCGCCGTGGGTGCGGTGTGGTGGTAGGTCCGCTGGCCGCCCTTGACGCCGGCCTCGCCGACGTAGCCGCCGAGCATGCCGAGGTCGAGGTACCACGAGCGCGGCGTCTCGACGCGGCGCTCGAAGGCGCGGTCGTTGATGGTGAACGGCGCCAGGCCGGGGGCGACGCCGAGGCACTTCTGGGTGCCGGCGTAGCCGATGTCGACGCCCCAGTCGTCGGCGCGCAGCTCGATGCCGCCGATCGAGGTCACGGCGTCGGTGAGAAGAAGGGCGTCACCCTTCCCGGCCCCCAGCGCGGCGATGTCGGAGCGGACGCCCGTCGAGGTCTCGGCATGGACCGCGGCGATGATCGCCGGCGACGAGTGCGCGGAGAGCACGCGGTCGACGTCGACCGGCTGCCCCCAGTCGTGCTCGACCGCGACGACCTCGGCGCCGCACCGGGCCGCGACGTCGGTCATGCGCTGCCCGAAGAGCCCGTTGACCGCGACCACGACGACGTCGCCGGGGTGCACGGTGTTGACGAACGATGCCTCCATGCCGGCCGAGCCGGTCGCGCTGAGCGGCAGCGTGCGGGCGTTGTCGGTGCCCCAGACGGTGCGGAGCATGTCGCAGGTCTCGTCCATGATCCGGAGGAACTCCGGGTCGAGGTGCCCGAGCAGCGGCTCGGCGAGTGCATGCGTGGCCTCCGGGTAGGGGTTGGAGGGACCGGGACCGAAGAGGTGGCGCTCGCGGATCATGGCACCGACGTTAGACGACCACCCGGCAGCTCGCGGGCTTCACAGGACAGCACCGGGGTTGAGGATGCCGGCCGGGTCGAGGGCGTCCTTGATCCGCCGCGACAGCGCCATCACGTCCTCGCCGAGCTGGTCGGGCAGCGCCGCCTTCTTGGTGCGCCCCACCCCGTGCTCGCCGGTGATGGTCCCGCCGAGACGGATCGCCGCCTGGAGGATGTCGTCGAACGCGGCGCGGGCCCGGCGCTCGGAGTCCGCGTCGGCGGCGTCGTAGACGATGATCGGATGGGTGTTGCCGTCGCCCGCGTGGGCGACGGTGGGGATCTCGACGTCGTGGCGCTCGGCGATCTCCGCGACCGCGGCGAGGAGGTCGGGCAGCAGCGGCACCGCGGCGCCGACGTCCTCCAGCAGCAGGCTGCCGCGCGCCTCGATGGCCGGGAAGGCCATCCGCCGGGCCTCGACGAACATCTCCCCCTCGGCCGGGTCGTCGGTGACCACGACCTCGGTCGCACCGGCGGCCACGCAGGCCGCCTCGACGGTGGCGATCTCCGCGGTCCGGGCATCGCCCGGTGCGTCGGACTGGGCGACCAGCAGCGCGCCGGCCGTGCGGTCGAGGCCGCGCGGGCTGAAGTCCTCGACGGCGTTGATGGTGGCCCGGTCCATCAGCTCCATCATCGAGGGCCGCAGCGAGCGTCGTACGGCGACGACCGCCTCGGCCGCGGCCACCACCGACGGGAACGACGCCACCAGCGTCGCGGGCGGGAGCGGCAGCGGCACCAGCCGCAGGATCGCCCTGGTGACGATGCCGAGCGTGCCCTCGGACCCGACGAACAGCTTGAGCAGGGAGAACCCGGCGACGTCCTTGATCCGCTTGCCACCGAGCGTGATGAGGGTGCCGTCGGCGAGGACGACGTCGAGGCCGAGGACGTAGTCGGTGGTGACGCCGTACTTCACGCAGCACAGGCCGCCGGCGTTGGTGGCGACGTTGCCGCCGATCGAGCAGATCTCGTAGGACGACGGGTCCGGCGGGTACCAGAGGCCGTGCTCGCGCGAGGCGGCCTTCACCTCGGCGTTGAAGGCGCCCGGCTCGACGACGGCGACCTGGCAGCTGGTGTCGATCTCGATCGCGCGCATCCGCTCGAGGCTGAGCACGATGCCGCCGTCGACGGCGCTGGCGCCACCCGAGAGACCGGACCCGGCCCCGCGCGGCACGACCGGTACGCCGTGCCGGGCCGCCCAGCGGACCGCGACCTGCACCTGCTCGGCGTCCTCGACGCGGACCACCGCCACCGGGGTGCCGGCGCCGACGTCGCGCGACCAGTCGTGGCGGTAGGTGTCGACGGTCGCGGGGTCCGTCGCGACGACACCGGCGGGCAGGGACTCCACGAGCTCTGCGAGGGCATCCACGCGCCCATCGTGGCACGGGGTGCGTCCCCATGAGGGTCGGCAGGCGTGAGAGCCGCACGCCGTGCCCGGATCGTGGGGGACGCCGACCTCGGTCGCCCACTGACGTCGGTCCGGAGCCGTCGTACGCCGGTCAGGCGGTCGCGCCCGCGGGCTCGTCGGCGTGGGCGATGCTCGGCAACCGCGACCACACGAGCGCGAGGGTGAGGCCCGAACCGACGAAGGCGAACCAGAACGGCGCGGCCAGCCCCCAGTGCTGGGCGATCACGCCGCCGACGCCCTGCCCGATGACCATCCCGCCGAAGACGAAGATCAGGTAGACCGAGCCCACTCGGCCCTGGAACTCCATCGGCACGGCCCGCTGCCGCACGACCTGCGAGACGTTGAACCACACGAACGCGTAGGCGCCGAAGCCGAACATGATCAGCAGGGCGACCCACGGAACGGTGGTGAGCGCCAGCGCCAGGTGCATGAGGACCTCCAGGAGGAGGCAGGTCTTCATCAGCGTCGCGAGGTCGAAGCGGCGCTCGAGGCGACCGTAGAGGAACGTGCCGACCATCCCGCCGAGCGCCGAGGCGGTGGTCAGCAGGCCGAAGCCCACCTCCCCCATGTGCACCCGGTCGAGGGACCAGAGCACGAGGATCGACCACGCGGCGCCCCAGGTGATGTTGAAGGTCAGGATGACGATGGCCAGGGTGCGGATCGCCGCGTGCCCCCAGAGCCACCGGATCCCCTCGACGATGTCCTGGCGCACGTGGGTGTCCACCGAGTCGCGCACCTGGTCGCGGGTCGAGCCGATGCGCGACACCAGGACCACGCCGAGCAGGACGCAGACGAGCTGGCTGACGAACGGCCACACCATCCCGGCCGCGAACAGGAACGCCCCGACCGGCGGTCCGACGAGCTGGTTGGCCGTCAGGAGGCCGGCCTGCATCCGGGAGTTCGCGATGCCGAGGTCGGCCTTCTCGACGAACATCGGGGTGAGCGTGCTCGAGGTCGAGTCGGCGAACACCTCGGCCACGCCCAGCGCGAAGACCGAGACCAGCACGACCGTGATGGACACGTGACCGGTGGCGATCGAGGCGCAGAGCAGCGCGAGGACGACGGTGCGCACGAGGTTCGCGGTCACCACGACCGTACGCCGGTCGAGGCGGTCGGCCATGGCGCCCGCGTGCAGCCCGATCAGCAGCCACGGCAGTCCGCGCAGCAGGCCGGCCATCGCGACCAGGCGTGCGTCGTCGGTCTGCGAGGCGACGAGCAGCGGCCCGGCCGCCATCGCGACCCCGTCGCCGATGTTGGTCGTCCACGACGAGACGAGCAGCCACCTGAATCGCCGGCCGAGGCGTGCCGGCAGGACGGTCTCGACGAAGCGGCTCACAAGCGCGAGACCCTACGCCGGGGGCCGGCGGGGTGCAGCAGGTTTTCGGTGACGTGACGCGGGTCGCGTCAGGCGGGCTGGAGGTCCTCCACCTTCAGCTCGTCACGAGCGGCCGCCGCCAGGCGGTCGTTCTCGGCCTGCAGCCGGAGGACGAGCGACTCGAGGTCCCCGACCCGGCGGCGGAGCCGGCTGTTCTCGACTGCCAGGACCGAGGCGGTCCGTACGTCGTTGTTCACATGACCCATCAGCGCCTTCGCCATGGGGTGCCTTTCCAGAAGGGGGTACTGGACCGCGCAGCGGCCGTCTCCAAGCGTCCCACCGAGGTGGCGGCCGGTCAACGCCTACCGGCGCGCCGCGCACGCGGCGGTCGCTGGCAGGTCGGGCAGAAGAAGGACGAGCGGTTCATGAAGGCCACGCGGCGGATGGGGGTGCCGCAGCGTCGGCACGGCTCCCCCTCCTGGCCGTAGGCGTCGAGGGAGCGGTCGAAGTAGCCAGACTCGCCGTTGACGTTGACGTAGAGGGCGTCGAAGGACGTGCCGCCCTGCGCGAGCGCCTGGCCCATCACGTCGCGGACGTGGCCGAGCAAGTCGCGCAGCACCGGGCCGGTGAGCCGGTCCCCCGGCCGCTCGCCGTGCAGCCGGGCGCGCCACAGCGCCTCGTCCGCATAGATGTTGCCCACGCCCGAGACGAGGCCCTGGTCGAGCAGCAGCCGCTTGATCGCGGAGGTACGACGCCGCGCGCGGCGCACGAACTCGTCGTCGTCGAACTCCGGGTCGATCGGG
Organism: Nocardioides sp. P4_G10; assembly: GCF_056401175.1. Taxonomy (NCBI): domain Bacteria; kingdom Bacillati; phylum Actinomycetota; class Actinomycetes; order Propionibacteriales; family Nocardioidaceae; genus Nocardioides; species Nocardioides sp. P4_G10. Next base: position 38,438 of record NZ_JBFUJV010000029.1, read on the forward strand.
TCGCGGGCGATGTGCACGATCTCGGACGGCAGCTCGGCCCCGCCCGCCGAGACCACGAGGCCGCCGAACATGCGCTGGTCGACGAAGCGCATCTCGAGGGGTCTGGTGACGAGCGCCGGGGCGCAGCGGACGAGGGGCGCGGGGGCGGGGACGGGGGCGGCGAGCGTGAACCGGACCCGCAGGTGGCGCTCGTCGAGCGCACCCGGCTCGTGGAGGAGCATCTGCCCGCTCATGCCGAGGTGGCCCAGCAGGGCGTCACCGTTGGCGAGGGCGAGCCAGAAGTACTTGCCGCGACGGCGGACGGCCTCGATGCGCTGGCCCGTCAGGGCGGCGGCGAAGCCGGTCGGCCCGCGGTGGTCGCGGCGCACAGGCCGCGGGTGGAGCACCTCGACGGCCTCGATGGTCGCGCCGACGACGTGACGCTCGAGGCCGGCGCGGACGACCTCGACCTCGGGGAGCTCGGGCACGTCTCAGGCGTCGGGGCCGGTGGCCGTGGCCGTGGCCGGCGCCACGGCAGGCGCGGGAACGGCCTCCGGCACGGGCTGGCCGTTGGCGTGGGCAGCCTTGATCTCGCGGTAGGCGGTCTCGGCGGCGCCCTGCTCGGCCTCCTTCTTGGAGCGGCCGGTGCCGTTGCCGAGGAGCTGCTGGCCGACGCGCACGCGCGCGACGAAGGTCTTCATGTGGTCGGGGCCGTCGTCCTCGATGAGGTACTCGGGGACGCCCAGCCCGAGGTCGGCCGAGAGCTCCTGCAGCGAGGTCTTCCAGTCGAGGCCGGCGCCCATGGACGCCGCGGCCTCCATCACCGGGTCGAAGAGGAGGTGGACGACCTTGGCGGCCTCGTCGATACCACCGCTGAGGTGGATCGCCCCGATGACCGCCTCGACGGTGTCGGACAGGATCGAGGCCTTGTCGCGGCCGCCGGTGGTCTCCTCGCCGCGACCGAGCTTGATGTGCTGGCCGAGCCCGATCTGCCGGGCCACGTCGGCGAGGGCGCGCGCGTTGACCACCGCGGCCCGCAGCTTGGCCAGGCGGCCCTCGCTGAAGTCCGGGTGGACGCGGTAGAGCGTCTCCGTGACCACGACCCCGAGCACGGAGTCCCCGAGGAACTCCAGGCGCTCGTTGGTCGGGAGCTGCCCGTTCTCGTAGGCGAACGAGCGGTGGGTCAGGGCACGCTGCAGCAGCTCGGGATCCAGGACCGGATCACCGAGCGCTGCGCGGAGCTCGTCGGTGGTCAGAGGACCTGGCGACGGTCGGCCTTGGCGCCGTACTGGCCGCACTGGCCGCACGCGCGGTGCGGGAGGTGCTTGGCGCCGCAGGCGGGGTTGGCGCACGTCGCGAGGGTCGGCGCGACGGCCTTCCACTGCGAACGGCGGTGACGCGTGTTGCTGCGCGACATCTTCCGCTTCGGAACAGCCATGGTGGTCTCCTACTAACGTGTGGCTTGCTTGCTTCTCCGCCGGGGATTCCCGGTGGAGTTCAGTTCTGGGTGTCCTGCTGTCTCGGTGCTGGGTCTGCTGCCGTGTCCGGCCTGAGCTGCTGGAGCCCTGCCCAGCGCGGGTCGATCGCCGCGTCGTGCGCGTGGTCCGGGTCGTCCGCGAGTCGCGCACCGCACTCGGTGCACAATCCCGGGCAATCGTCCATGCACAGCGGCTGGAACGGTAGTGCGAGCACCACCGCGTCCCGCAGCAGGGGCTCGAGGTCGAGCAGGTCGTCCTCGAGCCGGCTGGTCTCGTCGTCGAGGTCGCGGTCGTCGTGCTCCGCGGCCTTGTCGTGCTGGTCGGGGTAGACGTAGAGCTCCTGCAGCGTCACGTGGATCTCGTCCTCGATCTGCTGCAGGCAGCGTACGCACTCCCCCTCGAGCGCGGCCGTGGCCGTGCCCGTGAGCAGCACGCCCTCCATGACCGCCTCCAGCCGCAGGTCGAGCTCGACCGGCGATCCTTCGGGGACAGCGAGGACTTCGATGCCAAGTTCTGCTGGCGCCGGAACGGAGAGCTCGAGCTCACGCTGGGACCCCGGACGGCGGCCGAGCTCGCGCGTATCAAGCACAAGCGGCGCCTTCGGGTCCAGGCTGCTCACGTCGAACTCCCACATCTGGACACCAACACAACCTCGGAATCGTATCCGTCGCCCCACCGACGGGGCAAAACGAGTGACGGGCGGGGTCTCCCCCGGGGGGTCTGAGCGGGCTCGGGCCAAGCGTCAGACGGCGTCAGGCCCGGCGCTCGGCGAGCCGCGCGACGAGCTGCTCGCGCACGGGCTCGGGGACCAGGCCGCGTACGTCGCCCCCGAGCGCCGCGACCTCCTTGATCAGGCTCGAGGAGACGAACGCGTTGCCGACGGCACCGGGGAGGAAGACGGTCTCGACCGCGGTGAGGTGCGAGTTCATCTGCGCCATCGGCAGCTCGTACTCGTAGTCGCCGGCACCGCGCAGGCCCTTGACGATCGCCACGGCCTCGATCTCGCGGCAGAAGTCGACGATGAGCCCGTCGAAGCCGGACACGCGCACGTTGGCGATGCCCGAGGTGGCCTCGCGCAGCATCGCGATCCGTTCGTCGGGCGTGAACAGCCGGTTCTTGCTCATGTTGACGCCGACGGCGATGACGACCTCGTCGAAGAGCCTGGCGGCACGACCGACGATGTCGAGGTGGCCGTTGGTCACCGGGTCGAACGACCCGGGGCAGACAGCGCGACGCACGGGCGTCCTTCCTTCAGGCTGGGGCTGGGGGCTCTGGTCCCGTCTCGGGATCAGGGGATCAGGGGGCCAGGGTGGCGTGACCGTACCAAAGCGTGGTCTCGCCGTAGCGCCGCGTGCGGTCCTCCTCGAGGCCGGGCGGCCAGGTGACGACGGTGCGCTTGGCCGCCCGTTCGACGACCACCAGGGCGCCCGGCACGAGCCAGCCGTGGTCCACCAGCGCCACCAGGTCGGCGTCGACGTCCTGGTCGGACATCGGGTAGGGCGGGTCGGCGAAGACCACGTCGTAGGGCGCGGCAGGCGGCGAGGCGAGGAACGACGCCACGGAGGTCGCGACCACCCGGGCGCGCGAGAAGCCGAGGGTGGCGGCGTTGCGGGCGATCAACGCCGCGGTGCGCCGGTCCTGCTCGACCATCGTCACGACGCCGGCCCCCCGCGACCACGCCTCCAGCCCCACGGCGCCGGATCCGGCGTACAGGTCGAGGAAGCGCAGCCCGTCGAGCGATCCGGTGCGGGACTCGATCGCCGAGAACAACGCCTCGCGCACCCGGTCGCTCGTGGGACGGGTCGTCTGACCGCGCGGCGTCTCCAGACGGCGGCCCCCCGCCGTGCCCCCGATGATGCGAGTCATGTCCCCGTGGTCAGCCCTTCTCCATGAACTCCGACGCCGCGGAGCGCTCCACCTCGGCGACGACGTCGGCCAGGGCGGGCGCCTGTGCGAGCGCCGGATCCTCGGAGAGTAGCGCCTCCGCGGCGTTCCGGGCACGGACGATCGTCTTCTCGTCGCGCAATACCCGAAGTGTGACGAGACCTGAGCGGAAGCCCGACTGGTTGGCGCCCAGCACGTCGCCCTCGCGGCGCTGCTCGAGGTCGACGCGGCTGAGCTCGAAGCCGTCCGTGGTCGCCGCCACGGCGTCGAGCCGCTCGCGGGCGGGCGTGCCGAGGTCGGCGTGGGAGACCAGCAGGCAGAGCCCGGGGAGGCCGCCCCGGCCGACACGACCGCGCAGCTGGTGGAGCTGCGAGACGCCGAACCGGTCGGCGTCGAGGAGCACCATCGTGGTGGCGTTGTGGACGTCGACCCCGACCTCGATGACCGTGGTCGACACGAGCACGTCGATGTCGCCGGCGGCGAAGGCGCGCATCGTGCGGTCCTTGTCGTCGGGCGCCATGCGTCCGTGCAGGACGGCGGTGCGGAGCCCGGCGAGGGGGCCCGCCACCAGCTCGGCGTGGACGTCCTCCACGGCCGCGAGCGGACGCCGGGGGGTGATGTCGGCGCCGTCCTCGTCGAAGTCGAGCTGGTCGGTCTCGCCCTCCTCCCCCGCGTCGCCCGCGATCCGCGGGCACACGACGTAGGCCTGGTGGCCCTGCTCGACCTCCTCCCGCACCCGCTGCCAGACGCGGTCGATCCACGTCGGCTGGTCGGCCAGCGGGACGACGTTGGTCTGGATGGGCGCCCGCCCGGCTGGCAGCTCGGCGAGGACGGACGTCTCGAGGTCGCCGAAGACGGTCATCGCGACGGTGCGCGGGATCGGGGTTGCGGTCATGACGAGCACGTGGGGCGGCGTGCCGGCCTTGTCAGTCAGAGCGGCACGCTGCTCCACGCCGAAGCGGTGCTGCTCGTCGACGACGACCAGGCCCAGGTCGGCGAACTCCACCTTGTCCTCGAGGAGGGCGTGGGTGCCGATGACGACGCCGGCCTCGACGGTGACGATGCGCAGCATCGCCTCCTGACGGGCCGCCTTGCCCATCGAGCCCGTCAGCAGGACGACCTGGGTAGCGTCGGCGTCGCCGCCGAGCATGCCGCCCTGGGCGAGGTCGCCGAGCATCGCGGAGATCGAGCGGTGGTGCTGCTGGGCGAGCACCTCGGTCGGGGCGAGCAGCGCGGCCTGCCCCCCGGCGTCGACCACCTGGAGCATCGCGCGGAGTGCGACGAGCGTCTTGCCCGAGCCCACCTCGCCCTGCAGGAGGCGGTTCATCGGATGGTCCCCGCCCAGCTCGTCGGCGACCAGGTCGCCGATCTCGCGCTGACCACCCGTCAGCTCGAACGGCAGCCGCGCGTCGAAGGCGGCCAGCAGCCCGTCGTCGCGGCGGGTGCGGGCACGGGCACCCTGGGCGCGGTGCGCCGCCCGGCGCCGGGCGAGGACGAGCTGGAGCACCAGCGCCTCCTCGAAGCGGAAGCGCTTGAGAGCGGCGCCGACCTGCTTCCAGTCGTCGGGGGCGTGGACCCAGCGCAGCGCCTGCATGACGTCGAGCACCTCGAACCGCTCGCGCAGCTCTGGGGTGAGCACGTCGGGCACGCCGGTCACGAGGTCGAGCGCGGCGGCGACGACCTTCTGCAGGTCCCAGGAGTAGAGCTTGGCGGTGAGGGGGTAGATCGGGATGAGCTTGCTCATCGAGACCGCCTCGTCGCCGTCGAGGGCGAAGCCGTGGGGCTGCTCGAGCTGCCAGCTCCCGCGGTACTGCTTGACCTTGCCGGTGAAGATCGCCCGGCTGCCCGGGCGGAACTCGGCCTCGTGGCGCTCGGCCAGGCTGGCGTAGGGGCTGAACAGCGTGATGGAGAAGTCCGGGCCGTCGGTGCGGACGCGCACCGTCGTACGGAACTGGCGGCGGTTGCCGCTGAAGAACGGGGCGCTCTCGCACGAGCGGACCTCGCCGACGATCGTCAGCTGGTCGCCGACGACGGGCGTGGCGACCTCGGTGAGCTCGGTGGCGGCGACGTAGCGGCGGGGGAAGTGGCGCAGCAGGTCACCGACCGTCGTCAGTCCGAGGCCCTCCTCGGCGAGCTTGCGCTTCTTGTGGCTGTTGCCGAACACCACGCCGATCGGGCTGTCCGGGGTGATCGCGACCATGCGGAGATCCTGCCGGTCACTCGACGCTGACGAGCAGCGGGTAGCGCGGCTGGCCGCCGTCGTGGACGGCGACGTCGACGTGGGGATGGCGCCGCTCGACGTGGGCGGCGACCCGCTGGGCGAGGTCCACGCCGTCCTTGCCCGACACGATCGTCACCAGCTCGCCGCCACCGGCCAGGAGCCGCTCGAGGACGTCGGTGGCGACCTCCTCGAGGTCGGAGCCGACGACGGCGAAGTCGCCGGCGATCACGCCGAGCGCGTCGCCGGGCTCGCACGCACCGGCCATCGTGATCGCGCGGCGGGCGGCGACGGTGACGGCGCCGTGACGGGCGTGGCGGGCGGTCGCGGTCATCTCCCGGACGTCGGCGTCGAACGCGCGACCGGGCTCGTGCACGGAGACGGCGGCCAGGCCCTGCACCTGCGCCTGGGTCGGGATCACCTCGACGGAGACGTCGTGCTCGACCTCGGCCGTGCGCGCCGCGATCTCCGCCGCGCGCACGGTGTCGCCGTCGTTGGGGAGCACCACGACCTCGGCCGCGCCGCAGCTGGTGATGGCCTCGAGCAGCTGGCCGGTGGACGGACGCTGCCCCGGCCCCCCGGTCACCACGACCGCGCCCGCCGACTCGAACAGCGCGGCCAGGCCCGGACCCGCGGCGACCGCGACGACCTTGCGACCGACGCGGGTCGAGGCGCGGGTCGAGCCGGGCTGCGGGCCCGCGGCGACCTGGTCGGCGAAGTGGGTGACCCGGACGCGGTGCGGGCGCCCGGCGGTGATCCCGGCCTCGATGGCGGCGCCGACGTCGTCGACGTGCACGTGGACGTTCCACAGGCCGTCGCCGCCGACCACGACGAGGCTGTCACCGAGCGTGGCGAGCGTCGCGCGGAGGTCGGCGACGTGCTGGTCGTCGGCGTCGAGGAGGTACATCACCTCGTAGCCCGGGCCGTCCTCGGTGAGGTGGTCGCCCGGGGGCGCTGTGGCGACCGGGATGAGGCGGGTGCCGATCGGCGCCGACCACGGCGTGGGCCGGCGCCCGGTGGCCGTCGTCTCGACCGCGTCGAGCACGACGCACAGGCCTCGGCCGCCGGCGTCCACGACCCCGGCCTGGGCCAGCACGGCGAGCTGCTCCGGCGTACGGGCCAGGGCCGCACGCGCCGCCGAGGCCGCCGCGGTGAACACGTCGCGGGTGCGCGCCCCGCGGCCGGCCGCCTCCATCGCGGCGTCGGACGCGGCTCGCGACACGCTGAGGATCGTGCCCTCGACGGGCGAGCCGACGGCGGCATAGCTGGCCTCCGTCGCCTCGGCCATGGCTGCGGCGATCGTCTCCGCCGGCTTGTCGGCGATCGCGGCGCCGGCGAGGTGGCGCACGTAGGCGCGCAGCATCTGGCTGAGAATCACCCCGGAGTTGCCGCGCGCACCCATGAGCGCGGCCCGGGCGAGCACGGCCATCCCGTCGCCGAGGGACAGCCCGGGGTCGCTCGCGAGGGCCTCGCGCAACGCGTCGCGGGCCGCGGAGACGGTGAGGAACATGTTGGTGCCGGTGTCGCCGTCGGGCACGGGGTAGACGTTGAGCGCGTCGATCTCCTCGCGGGCCGAGGACAACGCGTCGGTGGCGATGTCGACGAACCGCGCCACGCCGTCCAGCGTGATGCCGTGGGTGACGTGCTCCATCGCGTCGGTCTGCTCCCGGGTGTGTGCTGGATGCCTGGTGGATGCCTGGCGGATGCCTGGCGGGTGCCCCGCTGGGGGTCGCTCGGATGTGGTGCTGAGGCTGCTTCGTCGTACGATGTGGTGCGCGCCACAGGGTAGTGCCCGGCACCCACGGCCCCTGCGATTTCATCTCGCCGCAGGTCCTCGGCTACTCTTGCGCGGTTGCCTGCTGCCGCTTCTGGCGGTCAGGCCTGATGAACATCTATCACCCTCGAACGGATCGGAGTGCACGGTGGCTGCCGTCTGCGACATCTGCGCCAAGAAGCCGGGCTTCGGAAACAACCGTCCCTGGTCGCGCAAGATCACCAAGCGTCGTTTCAACCCCAACATCCAGCGCGTCCGGGCGACCGTGAACGGCACGCCCAAGCGACTCAACGTCTGCACCGGTTGCCTCAAGGCCGGCAAGGTCTCGCGCTGACCTGACGTCTTCTTCGTCGAAGCCCCCGTCGCTCTGCGGCGGGGGCTTCGTCGTTCCCGGGGTTGTCCGCGGGCTTCAGCGATCCCCGGCTGACCGGCACTTCCGTACGTTGTCAGGCCTTGCA
>NZ_JBFUJV010000030.1:0-42730 GCF_056401175.1 Nocardioides sp. P4_G10
CTTCTGCTCCGGCGTGCCGTGCCGCAGCAGCATGTAGGCCACGATGAAGTGGGTGTTGATCACCCCCGACACGCTCATCCACCCCCGCGCGATCTCCTCGACCACCAGCGCATACGTCAGCAGGCTCTCGCCGAGCCCGCCGAACTCCTCCGGGATCGTCAGCCCGAACACGCCGAGCTCCTTCAACCCCTCGATGATCTCGGTCGGGTACTCGTCGGCGTGCTCGAGCTCCTGGGCCACCGGGATGATCTGCTCGTCCACGAACTGCCGGACAGCCTTCAAGATCTCGGACTGGTCCTCGGAGAGGCCATCGGTCAGGCAGAGGCGAGGCATCAGCGTGCTCCGTTCATCGCAGGGGTGGGGGAGGTGGGGCGTACGACGCCGGCGTCGGCGAGCCGGCCGATCTCGAGGTCGCTCAGTCCGAGCACGTCGGCCAGCGCCCACTCGGTGTCGGAGCCGAAGGTCGGTGCGGGACGTGGGACGGCGTACGCCCGGTCCCAGCGCAGCGGCGACGTGCCGGTGAGCATGGGGCTGCCGCCCTGCTCGACCTCCACGAGGACGGCGGACTCGTCGCCGCGCCGGTACGCGTCGACGACCTCCTTGGGCGAACGGAACTCGCCGACCATCACCCGGCTGTCCGCAGCGGCGGCGGTGACCTCGGCAGCGGTGCGGGCCGCGAACCACGGTGCGAGCACGGCCTCGATGATCGCGCGGTGCTCGAACCGCTGTCCCTCGACGGACAGGTCCGCGCCGGTGCTGGCGGCGAGGGCGTCGAAGACGGCGCCGGTCCCGGTGAGCCGCACGAGGTCGCCCCACTGCTGGCGGGTGATGGCGACCGCGATGACACGGCGGCCGTCGGCGCACGCGAAGTCCACGCCGAAGGCGCCGAACATGTGGTTGCCCAGCCGGGGCCGGTCGTGGCCGCGCTCGGCCGTCTCGGCCAGCCAGCCGAGGTGGGCGACGTGCGCGGCGGCGACGTCGGCCAGGGCCAGGTCGATCCGGGACCCGACCCCGTCCTGGCGCCGGCGGTGCAGACCGGCCAGCAGCCCCGAGACGGCGAGGAGGCCGGTGGCGATGTCCCACGCGGGCAGCACGTGGTTGACCGGGCGCTCGCTGTCGACGTGCCGGGTGAGCATCGGCACGCCGTAGAGGGGGTTGACCGCGTAGTCCATGGCCGGGCGTCCGTCCGGGTGGCCCTGGATGTGCACGTGCACCAGGTCCGCTCGCCGAGCGCTCAGCGCCTCGTACGAGAGGAAGTCCCGGCCGATCGTGTTGTCGACGAACAGCCCGGCGTCCTCACCGGGCGCCGTGATCAGCGCGCTCGCCAGCTCCTGCCCCTCGGGGCTCCGGAAGTCCAGCGCGACCGACCGCACGCCCTTGTTGAGCCCGGACCAGAACAGGCTGTGGCCCTTGCGGTCGAGCGGCCAGCGACCTGCGTCGGCGGGACCGGACGCCGGGTCGAGGCGGATCACCTCGGCGCCGAGCTGGGCGAGGGTCATCCCGGCCAGGGGACCGGCGACGAAGCTGGTCGTCTCGACCACCCGGAGGCCGGCGAGCGGCGCACTCATCAGCACCACCCCGAGAAGCGCCAGTCGAGAACGGGTCGCGGGTCGCCACCATCCGTCGCGTCTGCGGTGACGACGGAGCGGAGGTCGACGACGCGCGTGACTCCCGGCCCGGGACGTACGTCCTCGACGGTGACGGTGCTGCGCAGGGTGTCGCCCTCGTGCACCGGACCGGTGTGGTCGCAGGAGCGCCACCCGAGGATCGTGACGAGGCCCGGGAGCGCGCGGCTCGCCTGGGCGGCGGCGATGCCGATGGTGTGGCCCCCGTAGACCAGCCGCTGTCCGCCGCCGGCACGCGCGTCGTGGTGCACCTGCGCGACGTTGAGGGTCAGGCGCGCCAGCTCGGGAGCGCTGCTCACCACGTCGCCGCCGACCACCTCGATCGTGGTCCCGACCGCAGGCGGGGCGGGGCGCTCCGGGAGGGCGCTGACATCTAGCCCTTCGAGCATGGCGAGGGGGACGTCGGTCCCCGAGCCGATCGACGAGAGGTCGTCGGCGTGGTCGGTGGGCGGGGCGCCGGGGGAGAGGGGGAGCATCGCGCACCGGTGGAAGTCGAGGACGGGTGCGCCGTCCTGGTCGACGGTCGTGATGCGGAGGGCGGCCAGACCGGTCAGCGGCTTCCCCTCGCGCGGGGTGTTCTGCTTGAGGCCGACGACGGTGGTGGTCGTGGACAACGTGTCGCCCAGCGCCGGCAGCCGCCGGAAGACCAGCCCGCGGTAGAAGAGGTTCGCTCGCACGAAGTGGGTGGCCTGCGTCGACTGCCCGATGCAGGTGTCCCAGACGTACGCCGGGTGGGCGAGCGGGCCTCGCCCGCCGAGGCGTCGGCCGAGCTCGTGGTCGGTCGCGAGCGGGAGCCGGTCACCGACGATCGCCTGGTGCAGGGCGGCGCCGCCGGAGGTCAGCGTGACCGCCGGGGCGGAGTCGAAGACCTGACCGCTGCGGAGCTCGTCGAACCAGGGGCCGCGCGCCTGGGTCGTGGGGGCGCTCATCGCAGGGCCTCCGCCCGCGCCAGCACCGCGCGTGCCCGGACCGCCACGGCCTCGTCGAGCATCTGCCCGTCGAGGGCCACGGCCCCGGCGCCGCCGGCCACCGAGTGCTCCAGCGCGGACACGATCCGCTCCGCCCAGTCCAGCTGCTCGGCCGACGGGTTGTAGGTCAGGGTCGCCGCCTCGACCTGCGCGGGGTGGATCACCCAGGTGCCGTCGAACCCCAGCGCCCGGGCCCGCTCCCGGTCACGGGTGAACGCATCGTCGGCGGCGGTGCCGAGCCACGGTCCGTCGATCACCGCACGGCCGGCCGCCCGCGCGGCGACGACCACCTGGTGGCGTACGACGTCCCACAGCGTCGGGTCCGCGCCCGGGTCGCGGCCGAGGTCGGCGGCGAGGTCGGCGTAGCCCACGACGACCGCCCGCACCAGCGAGCTGGCGGACACGATGGCATCGAGGTCCCGGAGCGCGGGGGCGGACTCGACCAGCACGTCGACCTGGACGCGCGCACCGGGGGCGGCACCCCGGAGCAGTCGCTCCACGAAGCCGACGTCGGCTGCCGACTCCACCTTGGGCACCACGAGCGTGACCGCCCGGCCGTCGCGGGCACGTGCGTCGGCGACGGCGAGGACGTCGCGGTGGCACCAGGGGGTGCCGACCTGGTTGATCCGGACGGCGAGCGACGGGGCTGCGTCGCCCTCGAGGACCTCGACCACCGCCGCACGGGCGGCGTCCTTGGCCTCGGGCGCCACGGCGTCCTCGAGGTCGAGCACCACCTCGTCCGCCCCGGAGGCCAGCGCCTTCGCGACCATCCGCGGGTGCGAGGCGGGGACGACGAGCGCGCAGCGGGGGATCGGGGGATGGGACATGCGGTCGAACCTAGGCGTGACCCAGTGATACGCGGAAGTATCCATTTCCAAGCGACTAGAACCCTGCAAGTATGAGTGGATGGAACTGCGCCACCTCCGCTACTTCGTCGCCGTCGCCGAGCAGCGGCACTTCGGACGGGCCGCCGAACGCCTCCACATGGCGCAGCCGCCGCTGTCGCAGCAGATCCGCCAGCTCGAGGCCGAGCTCGGTGTCACCCTCCTGACCCGCACGACGCGGCGCGTGGACCTGACCCCGGCGGGAGCGGCCTACCTCGACCACGCCCGCGAGATCCTCGCCGCGGTCGACGAGGCCGGCGCCGTCGCCGCCCGTATCGCCGCCGGCCGCACCGGCCGGCTGATGGTCGGCTGCGTCGGCTCGGCGACGTACTCGCTGCTCCCGGCGCTGGCCAAGCGGATGCGCGCCGAGCTGCCCGACGTCGACTTCGGCTTCCGCGGGGAGATGCTCTCGCCCGACCAGGTGGCCGCCCTGCACGACGGGTCGCTCGACCTGGCGCTGCTCCGCCGGCTGCCCGACACCGCCGGGCTCACGGTGACCGACGTACGCCACGAGCGCCTGATCGTGGCGCTGCCGCAGGAGCACAGGTACGCCGACCGCAAGCGGCTGCGGGTCGCCGAGCTGGCCGACGAGGGGCTGATCATCCATGCGGGCAACGGTCGCTCGGCGATGCACACGCTGGTCCACGACCTGTTCGCCGCCGCCGACCTGGAGCTCCAGGTCGTGCACCAGGTCGCGGAGACCTCGACGCTCGTCACCTTCGTCGCAGCAGGGCTCGGCATCGCGGTCGTGCCGGAGCCGACGTCGGACCTCAACGTGCCGGGAGTGGTCTACGTCCCGCTCGTCGGCACGCCCGGCGTCGACCTCGTGGTGGCCACCCGCGAGGGCGACGCGAACCCGGTGCTCGCGCGAGCCCTGGCCCGGTTGAAGGAGCTGGCGGAGGCCTGACCCTTGGACAGATACGCTACGATAGACGTATCGAAAATCTGAGGGCCGGCAACGGCCCGGGAAGAGGTGGCACATGGGTGTCGAAGTGGTCGTGTTCATCGTTGCGGCGTCGATCGCGGGCGGGCTGTCGATGGGCGCCGTCACGTGGATCTACTTCCTCGACAAGTGGCGGGCGGACCCGGAGCAGTCGTCGACGCCGCCGGCGCCCTCCGTCTTTTCGCAGCCCGGCGACCGCCGGCTCGACGAGGCTGCGTGAGCGGGGATGCACCCAGTGCTCGTCCTGCTCGCGTTCACCCTCGCCGCCGTGCTGACGTACGTCCTCGTCCTCGGGCTGCTCACGGCGCTGTCGATCCCCAAGCCCGACCCGGCGCCGGAGATCGACGGCGAGCCCGCCTCGGACCCAGCCGCGCGAGGTGAGCATGCCCGACCCTGACGGGACGGGTCCCCGACCCGGGCGACCGCGTGCAGCGTCGGTGGACCAGCGCCTCCAGGCCGCCGTCCTCGCGCTCCTCCGCGAGGGCGGCCCGGGCTCCGTCACCATGGACCGCGTGGCAGCCACGTCGGGCGTCGCCAAGACCACCATCTACCGCCGCCACCCCAACCGCGGCGAGCTGCTGACGGCCGTCCTGTCGGCGGCGATCGGCCTGCCGGACGTGCCCGACGAGGGCGACGTCCGCGACAAGATCCGCTACGCGCTCGAGCAGGCGTGGCACCAGATGGGCGTGGTCCTGGGACCGGGTGGTCTCGCCGCGATCGTGGGCGACAGTGACCCGGAGTTCACGGGGCTGTTCCGCGCTGCGCTGCAGCCCTACGTCGACAACCTCGTCCGGCGGATCCAGGAGGACGTCGACGCCGGCCTCCTGCGGGAAGGTCTCGACGCCGAGGGCGTGGTGAGCCTGCTGGTCGGTGCCTACCTCGGCGAGCTCGTCCGCCACGGCGAGGTGTCGCCGGAGTGGATGGACCGGGCGCTCGAGCTCCTGTGGGTGCTCATGGCACCCGCCTGAGCGCAGCGCTGACGCCTGTCGCAGGTGTGCGCAAGACTGCGGACGTGGCTGACCTCGGGTACGACCCCCGCTTCCTCGACACCGACCTCGCACCGCCGCAGGCACCCGCGCCCGGGCCGGACGAGGACCCCGCCCTCGCGACGCCGCTCGACTACGTGCACTTCACCGTCCGGATGCACCCCGAGCGCCGCTTGGCGTGGTGGGTCGCGTGGAACATCGACGGCCTGCGCCTGTTCCCCGGCGACAGCATCAGCCGCTCGGGCCAGCGCTTCCGGCTCGACCCCCGCATCCCGGCCGACGCACAGACCGGGGAGGAGGTCTACGCCGACAACGACCTCGACCGCGGCCACATCGCGCGCCGCTCCGACCTGTTGTGGGGCACCCTCGACGAGGCGAAGCGGGCCAACTCCGACTCCTTCCACTTCACCAACATCACGCCGCAGCACCAGGACTTCAACCAGTCCGGTCGCGGTGGGGTCTGGGGCCTGCTCGAGAACGCCGTGCTGGAGCTCGAGGGCCTCGAGGACCGGCGCCTGACCCTGTTCGGCGGGCCCGTGCTCGCCGCGGAGGACCCGCCCTACCGGGGCGTCCAGCTGCCGGTCGAGCACTGGAAGGTCGTCGTCTACCGGCTCGGCGGACAGCTGCGCGCGAAGGCGTTCGTGCTGACGCAGGACCTCGACGGCATCGAGGGCGCCGTGCCCGACTTCCTCGACGACTTCGACACCTGGCTCGTCCCGCTCGACCTGCTCGAGGAGCGCACCGGCCTGACGTTCCCGAGCCTGCGGGAGGCCGTCGAGCCCGACGAGCTCCGGCCCGCCGGTCCGGTCCTCGTCACGGATGCCCAGCAGGTCGCCTGGTAGGCAGCAGCGCCGGTCGATCGTCTGAGCTCACCGTGCGAGGCGCGTGATCCCCGCCGCCGCGACCGAGAGCGCCGCCACGAGCCGCTCCCGGTCGCGGCGCAGCGACGGCACCACGATGCCGAGCGAGGCCACGACGTCGCCGTCGCCGTCGCGCACCGGCACGGCGACGGAGCAGGCGCCCAGCGTCAGCTCCTCCCGGGTGGTCGCGAAGCCGTCGCGTCGGACCCGCTCGAGCTGGCGGGCCAGGGTGCCCGGCGTGACGATCGTGTACGGCGTCAGCCGCCGCAGGTCGGCCAGCACCCACTGCTGCACCTCCACCGGGGCGTGCGCGAGCAGCACCTTGCCGACTCCGGTCGCGTGCATCGGCAGCCGCGAACCGACCCTGCTCACCACCGGCACCGAGGTGACGCCGGAGAGCCGGTCGAGGTAGAGGACCCGGTGGCCGTCGCGCTCTGCGAGGTGCACCGTCGCGCGGGTGGCCGCCTGGAGGTCCTGGAGAAACGGTGCGGCGACCTCGCGCAGCCCGGTCTGCACCGGCGCGAGCAGGCCGATGTCCCACAGGCGCCGGCCGATGACGTACGAGCCGTCGTCGGTGCGCTCCAGCGCCCCGGCGGCCAGCAGGCGTCGGACGATCCGCAGCGTCGTGGGCGGGGTCAGGCCGCTGCGCGCGGCCAGCCGGGTCAGCGTCAGCCGCCGGTGGCGCTCGTCGAAGGCGCCGAGCACGTCGAGGGTGCGGTCGACCAGCGACGCACCGGGAGCGGAGCCACCTGCCACGTGCGCAGCCTATTCCACTGAGTGACATCCGGGTGGTGACGCGACCACAGCCACCTCCCTAGCGTCCGACCCATGACCATGACCCGCACGCAGGTCGCGATCGTCGGCGGCGGCCCCGCGGGGCTGATGCTGTCGCACCTGCTGCACCGCGCGGGCATCGAGTGCGTCGTGGTCGACAACCGCACGGTCGAGGAGATCCGCACGACCCACCGCGCCGGCATCCTCGAGCGCGACAGCGTGCGGCTGCTCGCCGAGACGGGCGTCTACGCGAGCGGCCACGAGCGGGTGATCACCCACGGCGACCGGCACGGCGGCATCTACCTGCGCTTCGGCGGCGAGAGCCACCACATCGACTTCGAGGAGCTGGTCGGCGCCTCGGTGTGGCTCTACCCGCAGACCGACGTCTTCGTCGACCTCCACGCCGCCCGCACCCGTGACGGCGGCGACCTGCGCTTCGGGATCACCGACACGGCCGTGCACGACCTCGACTCCGGCCGGCCGCGGGTGACGTACGTCGATGGCGACGGGCGGGCGCACGAGGTGAGCGCCGACCTCGTCGTGGGCGCCGACGGCTCCCGCTCGATCTGCCGCGACCACGTGGAGGGGCGGAGCCGCTACGGCCGGGAGTACCCGTTCGCCTGGTTCGGGATCCTGTGCGAGGCGCCCCGCTCGGCCCCCGAGCTGATCTACACGCGCTCGGACGGGGGCTTCGCGCTGATCAGCCAGCGCACCGACACCGTGCAGCGGATGTACTTCCAGTGCGACCCGGGCGAGGACGCGAACGCCTGGTCCGACGACCGGATCTGGAGCGAGCTGCAGGCGCGGCTGGCCGGGCCCGACGGATTCGAGCTCGAGGAGGGCCCGGTGATCGAGCGGACCGTGCTGCCGTTCCGCTCCTTCGTCCAGACCCCGATGCGCAGCGGCCGGCTGCTGCTCGCCGGCGACGCCGCGCACACCGTGCCGCCCACCGGCGCCAAAGGGCTGAACCTCGCCCTGGCCGACACCCGCGTGCTGGCCGAGGTCGTCGAGCGCGCCATCGGCACGGGCGACCTCGACGCGCTGGACGCCTACACCGATCGCGCCCTGCAACGGGTGTGGAGGGCGCAGCACTTCTCCTACTGGATGACCACGATGCTCCACCGGGCGCCGGGCCAGCAGGAGCACCGGGACTTCGATGAGCTCCGCCAGCTCGGCGAGCTCACCAGCCTGGTCTCGTCCGAGGCCGGTGCCACCTACCTCGCGGAGGGATACACCGGATGGCCGACAGCATGACCGGGCTGCAGCCCCAGGACGCCATCGACAAGGAGATGCAGGTCATCTCGGAGTCGTACGCCGCCGGGGACGGGGTCGAGGCACAGCCGCGGCGAGACTACGCGCCGTACCGCTCCTCCCGGCTGCGCCACCCGACGAAGGATCTCCAGCAGGCCGACCCCGAGGGGATCGAGCTCTGGGCGCCGGTGTTCGGCGCACGCGACGTCGGCGAGCTCGAGTCGGACCTGACGATCCAGAAGGGCGGCGAGCCGGTGGGGGAGCGGATGGTCGTCACGGGCCGCGTCCTCGACGGCGAGGGGCGGCCGGTACGCCACCAGCTCGTGGAGGTCTGGCAAGCCAACGCCGGCGGGCGCTACATCCACCAGCGCGACCAGCACCCGGCGGCACTCGATCCGCACTTCACCGGGATGGGGCGCTGCCTCACCGACGCCGACGGCACCTACCGGTTCACCACCATCAAGCCCGGCCCCTACCCGTGGAAGAACCACCACAACGCCTGGCGGCCGGCGCACATCCACTTCTCCCTCTTCGGCACCGACTTCACCCAGCGCCTGGTGACCCAGATGTACTTCCCGGGCGACCCGCTCTTCGGCCTCGACCCGATCTTCCAGTCCATCGTCGACCCGCGCGCCCGCGAACGGCTGGTCGCGACCTACGACCACGACGTGACGCAGCACGAGTGGGCCACCGGCTATCGGTGGGACATTGTGCTGACGGGGTCGCACCGCACCCCGCTCGAACAGGACGCTGCCGAGGAGGACCACGCGTGACCCCCATCCCGACTCCCGGCCAGACGGTGGGACCGTTCTTCCACTACGCGCTGCCCTACGACGGCGACAGCGAGCTGGTGCCGCGGGGCGCCGCAGGCGCGGTTCGCCTGCACGGCACGGTCCGCGACGGCGCGGGCGAGCCGGTGCCCGACGCCATCCTCGAGCTCTGGCAGGCCGACGCGGCCGGTGAGGTCGTGCAGCAGGCCGGGTCGCTGCACCGCGACGGCTGGACCTTCACCGGCTTCGGCCGGAGCGCGACCGATGCGGAGGGGCGCTACTCCTTCACCACCCTGGTGCCAGGGGAGTCGGCACCGTTCTTCGCGGTCACGGTCTTCGCACGCGGGCTGCTCCACCGGCTCTTCACGCGTGCCTACCTGCCGGGCACGTCCGACGCGTTCCTCGATGAACTCGCCGCGGACCGTCGGTCGACCCTCGTGGCCACCGCCGACGGGTCCGGCTTCCGCTTCGACGTACGCCTCCAGGGCGAGGACGAGACCGTCTTCCTCGACTTCGGCGATGAGTGACCTGTTCTGGCCCGGCGACCGCCTGGCGGGCGACGTGTTCACCGACGAGGCGTTCGTGGCGGCGATGGTGGCGGTCGAGTCGGCCTGGGCGGGCACCTCCCTCGGGGTCCCGGACGGTCCGTTCGATGCGGAGGCCGGCGGCAACGCGGTCATCCCGCTCGTCGCGGCCCTGCGTGACGCCCACCCCGGGGTCGACGTGCACACCGGGCTCACGTCGCAGGACGTGCTCGACACGGCGCTGGTGCTGATGCTGCGCGACGCCGTGGGTGCGGTGCGCGCGCACCTGTCCTCCGCCACATCGGCGCTCGACCGGCTCGCGGCCGCGCACGGCGAGGCGCCGATGATCGGCCGGACGCTCACGCAGTGGGCGCTGCCGATCACGTTCGGGCACAAGGTCTCGGTGTGGCGCTCCGGCCTGTCCGGCGCCTCCGACGACCTGACCGCGCTGGCCTTTCCCGCACAGTGCGGGGGACCGGTCGGCACCGTGCGGGACGACCGCCTGGCCTCCCGGCTCGGCCTGGACGACGTACCGGCCTGGCACACCGACCGCCGGCCGATCACCCGGATCGCCGACGCCCTGACGGCGACGACCGGAGCGTGCGGGCGGATCGCGCGCGACGTGCTCGAGCTCTCGCGCCCCGAGATCGGCGAGGTCTCCGAGTCGTCCGGTGGAGGTTCGTCGTCGATGCCGCACAAGGCCAACCCGGTCCTGTCCGTGCTCGTCCGGCGGGCCGCCCTCACCGCGCCCCAGCTGCTCGCCACGCTCCACCTGTGTGCCGCCGACCAGGTCGACGAACGCGCCGACGGTGCGTGGCACGCCGAGTGGGACACGCTGCGCCTGCTGGTCCGGCGTACCGCCGTCGCCACGAGCCAGACCGCCGACCTGATCGCCGGGCTGCAGGTGCACCCGGACCGGATGGCCGACAACCTCGCTGCTGCCGAAGCGGCCCGCTGACCCACGCACGATCCCACCTGGAGGTGGCATGACGAAGTACGACGACGGCATGGCCGTGCGCCGCGAAGTGCTCGGCGACGAGCACGTCGACCGCGCGACCGACCGGATCACCGACCTGGACCGCGACTTCCAGACCATGATCACGGAGTACGCCTGGGGCACGGTGTGGACGCGTCCCGGCCTCGACCGGCGCACCCGCTCGCTGATCACGATCACCGCGCTCGTCGCCAGGGGTCACCACGAGGAGCTGGCGATGCACCTGCGCGCCGCACGCCGCAACGGGGTGACGGTGGAGGAGATCGGCGAGACCCTGCTGCAGAGCGCGATCTATTGCGGCGTACCGGACGCGAACACCGCGTTCCGGATCGCCCGCGAGGTGTTCGCAGGCGGGCGCGACGACGACTGAGCCCGGCGACGACGGGCACCTCCTACGCGGCCCCGGTGGACCCGCGCAGCACGAGCTCGGTGGGCAGGACGACGGACGGTTGGTCGTCGTTCGCCCGGGCGTCGGCGGTGAGCAGCAGCTCGACGGCGACCCGCCCGAGGTCCACGTGAGCGCCGCCGAGCGTGGTGAGCCCGGGGGTGCACACGTCGGCGGCGAAGATGTTGTCGAACCCCACGACGCTGACGTCGGCGGGCACTCGTAGGCCCCGCTGCGTGAGGCGCTGGATGACGCCGATCGCGAGCAGGTCGTTGTGGGCGACGATCGCCGAGGCGCCGTCGTTCAGGGCGCCGTCCGCGGCTGCCCCGCCCTGGCTGACCTTCGGGGTGAACGGTCCGATCCGGCGAGCGGTGGTTCCGGCTCCCTCAGCCGCCTCCTTCAGGGCAGCCCAGCGGGTGGCAGCCATCCAGGAGTTGCGTGGTCCGGCGAGGTAGACGAGCTCGCGGTGGCCCAGCGAGGAGAGGTGGGCGACGATCTGCCGGCACCCCTCGACGTGGTCCAGCACGACGCTGGCGAGCCCGGGCACCTCCCGGCTCATGAGGACCACTGGACGCTGGTCCGCGATCTGCCTCAGGTTCTCGTCCGGCAGCCGGCTCGCTGCAAGGAGGAATCCGTCGACGGCCGGCGCGAGTCGCTGGATCTGCTCCCACTCCATCCGCGGCGACTCCTCCGCGTTCACGAGCAGCAGCGTGTACTCCGACATGCGGGCCCGCATCTCGGCGCCCCGGATCAGCTCGAAGTAGTGCGGGTTGGTGATGTCAGAGACCACCATGGCCACGGTGTGGTGGCGGCCTGACAGCAGCGCCCGTGCATGAGGGTTGGGCCGGTAGCCGAGCTCGGCCGCGCTGGCCAGCACCCGTTCACGGGTCTCGGTCGAGACCCTCCCGGGGTTGGTGAAGGCGCGCGAGACGGTCGAGGTGGCGACGCCCGCAGCGGTCGCGACGTCGTAGATGGTGGGTCGGGCCACGAGGACAGGACAACGTACGTGGCAACTCGATGGCAACCCCTTGCCGCATGTTTGCCGCACTCCGTAACTTCGCCGCTGTGACGACCATCACCAAGGACGGCCGAGGCGACCGGCACATGCCGGCGTGGCTGAGGCGAGTGGCACGGGTGCTGACCGCCGTGGAGCTGACGATCGGTGTCGCCGCGCTGGTGCTGATCTTCGGCCTGGTGCTGGTCCAGGCGGCGCAGCGCTACCTCCCGATCGACGGATGGCCGTGGAGCGGGGAGCTCGCCAGGTTCTGCCTGGTCTGGCTCACCTTCGTCCTCGCCGGCGTCCTGGTCACCAACGACTCCCACATCTCCATCGAGATGATCGACCTCGTCCCGGGCGACCTCGTGCGGCGGGTCGTCCGCGTCGTCTCCTGCCTCGTCGTCGCGCTGATCGGTGTCGCCCTGTGCGCGGAGGCGTGGGAGCTCGTGCAGACCCAGGACATGCTCAAGTCGCCGGCGATGCGGATGCCGATGTCCTGGCTCTACGGCATCTCGATGATCGGCTTCGTCAGCGTGGTGGTCCGCTCGCTGATCGCCGCCGTGGACTACGCCGTGCACGGCGTGCCCGAACCGACGTACGACGCCCTGGCGACCCACGAGATGCCCACGGCATGAGCGTCCTCGTCCTCTGCCTCCTGATCGCCGCGCTGCTGGTGATCCGCGTCCCGGTCGCGTTCGCGTTCTTCGGCCCCTGCTTCCTCTACATGATGACGAGCGACCAGTCCGTGGGCCTGGCCCTGAGGCTGGTGTCCAACTCGACGGCGAGCTTCCCGCTGCTCGCGGTGCCGCTCTTCATCCTTCTCGGCTCGATCGCCAACAAGGCGGGCATCGCCGACCGGCTCTTCGACTTCGCACTCGCGCTGCTCGGCCGGGTGCGCGGCAGCCTCGGCTACGTCAGCGTCGGTGTCAGCCTCGGCTTCTCGTGGATGAGCGGCTCCGCGGTGGCGGACGCGGCCGCGCTCGGCAAGGTCGAGATCCCGGCCATGCTGCGCGCCGGCTACTCGCGTCCGTTCGCGCTCGGGGTCGTGGGCTCGTCCTCCCTGATCGCCCCGGTGATGCCGCCGAGCATCCCGGCAGTCATCTACGCCGGTCTGGCCGGCATCTCGACCGGGGCGCTCTTCGCAGCCTCGGTGGTGCCGGCCCTCCTGATGGCCATCGGCCTGTGCATCGTGGTGTTCCTGTGGGTGCGGCGGATGCCCGACCTGCCGAGGACCGAGTTCAGCTGGAGCCGGGTGGCGACCACCGGCCGTCGCGTGATCGCGCCGCTCGGTGCGCCCGTGATCATCCTCGGCGGGATCCTCGGCGGATTCGTCACGCCCACCGAGGCGGCGGCCGTCGGTGCCCTCTACATGCTCCTCCTCGGGTTCGCCCTCCGCACCCTGCACCTGCGTGACCTGCCGAAGGTGTTCATCGAGGCCGCGCTCACCACCGGCAGCATCATGCTGATCGTCGCGTCGGCCAACCTGCTGGGCTACGTCCTCGCCCGCGAACGGGTCCCCCAGGAGATCTCCCAGTGGATGCTCGGCCTGACGAGCGACGCCACCGTGTTCCTCCTCCTGGTCTTCGCGTTGTCGATGGTGCTGGGCACGGCACTCGACGCGATCGCCGTGCTCACGCTGACCGTCCCCATCCTGCTGCCGATCGCGGCGCAGTACGACGTGGACCCGATCGCGCTCGGCGTGCTGATGATCCTGTCGCAGATGATCGGGCTGCTGACGCCGCCGGTGGGCACGGTCATCTTCGTCCTGCAGGCCATCACCAAGGCCAGGATGGCGGAGGTCTTCTGGGGCTCGCTGCCCTTCCTCGTGCCGCTGACGCTCCTCTGCTTCGGGATCATCTTCTGGCCGGACGTGATCCTCTACCTGCCCGAGAGGCTGGGCCTGTGAGCGCGCCGGACCGGCGTTCGTGGCTCGCCGGCCTCATCGGGCAGGGCGTCGGACCGTCGCTGACGCCCGAGATGCACGAGCGGGAGGCCGAGCGCCAGGGTCTGCGCTACGTCTACAAGGTCATCGAGCAGGCCGGCGGAGTGGTGGACGCCGCTCACCTCGAGCACCTCCTCGGCGCCGCGATCGAGCTGGGCTACGACGGCCTCAACATCACCCACCCGGTGAAGCAGGCGATGGTGCCGCTCGTCGACGAGACGGCCCCCGCGGTCCAGGCGATCGGCGCGCTCAACACGATCATCATCCGCGACGGACGGACGACCGGGCACAACACCGACGTCACCGGGTTCAAGCGGTCCTTCACCGACGGGCTGCCGGACGTCGACCGCGACCGCGTGGTGCTGCTCGGCGCGGGCGGGGCCGGGACTGCGGTGGCACACGCGCTCGTCGACCTGGGCGTACGCCGACTCCTCGTCGTGGACCTCGACCACGAACGTGCTGCCCGGCTCGCGGCCTCGCTGGACGACCGCCCGACCGACATCGAGATCGTGCAGCCGACCGAGGGATGGCTGCGGGCGGCCGTGGGCATGGCCACGGGTCTGGTCAACGCCAGCCCCATGGGCATGGCCGCCCACCCCGGGTCGCCGGTCCCGGACGAGGTGCTCCGGCCTTCGCTGTGGGTGGCTGACATCGTCTACCGGCCGCTCCACACACCTCTCCTGGACGCCGCCGCGGCGGCCGGGTGCACCGTCCTGACGGGCGCCGGGATGGCCGTGCACCAGGCCGCCGACGCCTTCGAGCTGATCACCGGCCGGCCCGCCGACCGCGCCGCGATGCTGCGCGACTTCGACGAGCTCGTCGCGACCGAGACGAGCCGCTCTCGGACCACCACTGAGAAAAGGAATCGATGATGGCACCTCGCACGAAGGGAAGGAGCGCGGCCCTCGCAGCCTGCGTCGTCGCGCTAACGATGTTCCTCGCCGCCTGTGGTGGCGACGACGAAGACGAAGGCGGCGGGTCCGGGGAGTCCGGCGGGGACGCCACCCTGCAGCTGGCCCACAGCTACACCGAGGACCAGCCGCAGCACCGCTGCGGGGCGCAGGTCATCGCCGACGAGGTCGAGAAGGCCGACGTCGGGATGTCGATCGAGATCTTCTCCTCGAGCCAGCTCGGAGCGGACGCCGACCGGATCGCCTCGGTGGTCTCCGGCGACATCGACATGGACATCCAGGGCGCATCCGCGCTGGGCGCCATCTACGAGCAGGTGTCCGTGCTCGATGCGGCGTACGCCTTCGACGACAGCGACCACCTCGCTCGCTACTTCGACAGCGACGCCGCCGATGAGCTGCTGCAGGGGTTCGAGGAGGAGACCGGCGTGCACACCCTGGGCGCGTGGTCTGCCGGCATGCGTGAGTTCACCGCCAACGAGCCGATCCGCGAGCCGGGTGACCTCGACGGCCTGCGGATGCGTTTCCCCAACTCCCCGCAGTTCCTCATGAACGCCAAGGCGCTGGGCGCCGACGCGACCGAGGTGGCCTACGAGGAGCTGTTCCTCGCCCTCCAGCAGGGCACGGTCGACGGGCAGGAGAACCCGATCACCAACATCGCGGCCAGCAGCCTCCAGGACGTCCAGGACTACATCTCGATGTCGGACCACCAGGCGAACTCCAACCTGGTGATCATCGGGGGCGACTCGTGGTCGGGCCTCAGCTCCGAGCAGCAGGACGCCCTGACGTCCGCGGTCGAGGCGGCGGAGGAGCAGGTCCCGGAGTGCGTGGCCGAGGACGAGGAGGCCACGCTCGCGGAGTGGGAGGAGAGCGGCGACATGAAGGTCGTCGACGACGTCGACGTCGAGGCCTTCCGCAGCCAGGCCGACGCCTACCTCCGCGACAACTTCGACGAGGACCAGCTGGCGGTCTACGAAGGCGTCCGCGGCGAGGCCGAGTGACGAGGGGCGTGACAGGACGGTGACCGAGCGGACGGTGGAGACCTTCCGGGGGCCGGTGTCGACCGACGACCTCGGCACGACGCTCATCCACGAGCACGTGTTCGTCGGCCACCCCGAGCTGGACGTGGACCTCCCCCACCCCGAGTGGGACGAGGACGTCGCGATCGAGACGGCGGTCCAGGGGCTGGAGCGGTTGTGGGACCTCGGGGTCCGCACCGTCGTCGACCTCACCGTCCTGGGCATCGGTCGCGACGTCGCCCGCGTCGCGAAGGTGGCCGAGCGGGTCCGCGTGCACCTGGTCGCCTCGACCGGCTACTACGCGGCCGACGTCCTGCCGGCGTACTTCTCGACGCACGGCCCGGGCCGCCTGGTCGGGGGACCGGACCCGCTGCTCGAGCTGTTCCTGCGCGACATCGAGGTGGGAGTCGCGGGCACCGGTGTGCGGGCCGGCATGCTCAAGGTCGTCACCGACCGCTCGGGCATCACCCCCGACGTACGCCGGGTGATGGAGGCGGCAGCGACCGCGCAGCGGCGCACCGGCGTCCCGATCACGACCCACACCCATGCGCCGTCGCGCAACGGGCTCGAGCAGCTCGCCTTCTTCCGGGAGCACGGCGTCGCACCCGAGCGGCTGGTCATCGGGCACTGCGGCGACAGCGAGGACCTGGACTACCTGCGCGAGCTGATGGACGCCGGGGCGAGCATCGGGATGGACCGCTTCGGGATGGAGCACGTGCTGCCTGACGACGTACGCGTGGCGACCGTGCTCACCCTGCTGCGGGAGGGGTACGCAGACCGGATGGTCCTCTCCCACGACGCGGCCTACTTCAGCCGCGTCACGCCGCCGTCGTGGCGTGCGGCGAACGTGCCGCACTGGAACCTCGAGAACATCTCCCGTCGGATCCTTCCCCTGCTGCGTGACGGAGGCGCGACCGACGAGCACGTCCACCAGCTGATGGTGCTCAACCCGGCGCGGCTGCTCACTCCCTCGAAGCCCGCGGAGACGTGATGCGCACGTCGATCGCGACGGTCTGTCTCAGCGGCACCCTGACCGACAAGCTCCGTGCCGCTGCCGAGGCCGGCTTCGACGGGGTCGAGATCTTCGAGCCCGACCTGGTCGCCTCACCGGCGAGCCCGGAGGAGATCGTGGCGCTGGCGGACCGGCTGGGGGTCTCGCTCGACCTGTACCAGCCGTTCCGGGACGCAGAGGGTGTCACCGAGGACGAGTTCGAGCGCGTGCTGCGGCGGGCCCGGGCGAAGTTCGTCCTAATGCAGCGACTGGGCATCGAGACCATGCTCGTGTGCAGCAACGTCGGCACCGCGACGATCGACGACGACGCGGTGTCGGCCGGCCAGCTGCGACGCCTGGGGGAGGCGGCCGCCGAGCACGGCGTGCGGATCGCCTTCGAGGCGTTGGCCTGGGGGCGCTACGTCGACGACTACCGGCGGGCCTGGCGCATCGTCGAGCTCGCCGACCACGACGCGGTCGGGGTCTGCCTCGACAGCTTCCACATCCTGTCCCGTGGCCACGACCCGGCCGCGATCGAGGAGATCCCGGGCCGCAAGGTGTTCTTCCTGCAGCTCGCGGACGCTCCGGCGCTGAGCATGGACGTGCTGTCCTGGTCGCGCCACCACCGCCTGTTCCCGGGGGAGGGAGCCTTCGACCTCGGGTCGTTCCTCACGCGCGTCCTGCGGACGGGGTACGACGGACCGCTGTCCCTGGAGGTGTTCAACGACGTCTTCCGGCAGACCGAGGTCGGGAGGACCGCGCGCCAGGCGCGCCGGTCCCTCACCTGGCTGGAGGACCTGGTCGGTAGCCGGCCCCTGCCGCCGGTCGCCGAGCCGACCGGCTTCGACTTCGTCGAGGTGCGGGCGGAGGACACCGGCGAGGTCGACGTCCTCCTCGGACAGCTCGGCCTCACCTTCCGCGGCCGGCACCGGAGCAAGGACGCACGGCTGTGGGCGGACGGGCCGGCGCGGATCGTCTGCAACGAGCAGCACGCCCGGGACCGCGCGCCCTCGCTCGCCGCCGTCGGGTTCCAGGTGGCTGACCCCGCGGTGTCGGCCGCCCGCGCCCGGGCCCTCCAGGCGCCGACCGTCTACCGCAGGACGCTCGCCACCGAGCAGGAGCTCCCGGCCTTCCGGGCACCCGACGGCACGGAGGTCTTCCTCGGCTCGGACTCCGGGAGCGAGGCCACGTGGACGCCGGAGTGCGAGGGCGGCCGGACGCCGGACACCGCTCTCCTGACCGGGATCGACCACGTCAACCTGGCCGAGCCGTGGCAGTGCTTCGACGAGGCGGTCCTCTTCTACAGCAGCGTCCTGGGGCTGCGCGTGGACGTCAGCCAGGAGGTGCCCTCACCCCACGGGCTGGTGCGCAGCCAGGTCGTGCGGTCGGCCTCCGGCGCCTGCCGGCTCGCCCTCAACGTCGCGCCGCTGACGTGGGACGCGTCCTCGGGCTTCCCGCAGCACGTGGCGTTCTCGACCGACGACGTCGCCGCCGTCGCCAGGCGGGCGGTCGAGCGCGGCCTGGTGCCGCTGGCGATCCCGCAGAACTACTACGACGACCTCGTCGCCCGGTTCGACCTCTCCGAGGCCGAGGTCCGGGAGATGGCCGAGCTCGGCCTCCTGCACGACCGGGACGGGGCGGGCACCTTCACGCACTTCTACACCGCCACGGTCGGTGAGGTGTTCTTCGAGGTGGTGCAGCGCGTGGACGGCTACGACGGCTACGGCGCTCCCAACGCCGGCGTACGCCTTGCGGCCCAGGCCCCGGATCGCTGACTGCGCGCCCGGACTGGACAAGCACCAGGCTCGCCCTTGCCTCGCGGGACCAATCGGGCGACAGTGGGCTGACCGTTCTCGGACCGTCGGAACAGCGAGCAGGAGCCGCCACGGTGAGCAGAGATTCCGGCGGTGCTGCCGGCCAGGCGGGCGCTCCGGTCGCGATCGCGCCGGAGGCGATCCGCAACGTCCTGGTCGTGGGCCCGGCGGGTGCGGGGAAGACCACCCTCGTCGAACGGCTGCTGGTGACGGCCGGGGTGCTGAACAGGGCCGGCAGCACCGAGGACGGCACGACCGTGTGCGACTTCGAGGAGGTCGAGCACCGGCAACGACGCTCCGTCGGGCTGGCCGTCGCTCCGTTGGTGCACGACGGCGTGAAGGTCAACCTGCTGGACGCCCCAGGGTACGTCGACTTCGTGGGGGAGGTGCGAGCAGGCCTCCGCGCTGCGGACTGCGCGCTGTTCGTCGTCGCCGCGAACGAGGGGGTCGACGAGCAGACCCGGACGCTCTGGCGTGAGTGCGCCGACGTGGCGATGCCGCGGGTGGTCGTCGTCACCAAGGTCGACCACGCCCGGGCCGACGTCGACGGCGTCGTGGCGCAGGCGCGCGGAGCCTTCGGCGAGCGGGTCCTGCCCGTCTACCTCCAGGAGGGCGGGCGTCTGGTCGGCCTGATCACGGGGGACCACGGCCACGACGCGCAGCGTGCAGCGCTCGTCGAAGGCATCATCGAGGAGTCCGAGGACGAGACGCTGATGGAGCGCTACGTCGGCGGCGAGGAGATCGACGCCGGGCTGCTCCTCAGGGACCTGGAGGTCGCGGTCGCCCGGGGCTCGCTGCACCCCGTCGTCCCGGTCGACTCGACCAGCGGCGTGGGAGCGGGCGAGCTTCTCGACCTCATGGCGTCCGCGTTCCCCTCACCGCTCGAGCGCCGGATGCCGAAGGTCTGGACGCCGGCGGGTCGACCTGGCCCGGAGATCGCGTGCGACCCGTCCGGTCCGCTGGTGGCAGAGGTGATCAAGACGACCACCGACCCGTACCTCGGACGCGTCAGCCTGGTCCGCGTCTTCTCGGGGACCGTGCTGCCGGACGCCACGGTCCACGTGTCCGGGCACCGCTCGGTGTGGGCGGGTGGGGCCGACCCGGACTCGAGCCACCCCGACCACGACGAGGACGAGCGGATCGGGTCGCTCTCCGTCCCCCTGGGCAAGTCGCACCGCACCGCCCCGGCCGTGGTCGCCGGCGACCTGTGTGCCATCGGGCGGCTGAGCCGGGCCGAGACCAGCGACACCCTTGCCGACGTCGAGACGCCGCTCGTGCTCGAACCCTGGCAGGTGCCCGACCCCCAGCTGCCGGTGGCGATCGAGGTCCGGACGAAGAGCGCCGAGGACAAGCTCGGCCCGGGACTCCAGAGGCTCGCCGCCGAGGACCCCACCCTGCGCGTCGAGCACAACGAGGAGACCCACCAGGTCGTGCTGTGGACGATGGGGGAGGCTCACGCCGACGTGCTGCTGGACCGGCTCGCCGGCCGCTACGGCGTGGACGTCGACGAGGTCGAGGTCCGGGTGCCGATGCGGGAGACATTCGTCCGCGCGGCCACCGGCCACGGTCGGCACGTCAAGCAGAGCGGTGGGCACGGGCAGTACGCCGTGTGTGACATCGAGGTCGAGCCGCTCCCACAGGGCGGTGGGTTCGAGTTCGTCGACCGCGTGGTCGGAGGTTCGGTGCCCCGGCAGTTCATCCCCTCGGTCGAGAAGGGGGTCCGGTCGCAGATGCGGGACGGGGTGGCGAACGGCTGCCCGACGGTCGACCTCAGGGTGACCCTGACCGACGGCAAGGCCCACAGCGTCGACTCCTCCGACATGGCGTTCCAGACCGCCGGTGGGCTGGCCCTGCGCGACGCGGCGACGCAGGGAGGGACGTGCCTCCTGGAGCCGGTCGACGAGGTGGAGGTGCTCGTCGCGGACGCCCTGGTCGGCACGATCATGGGGGACCTGTCCGCGCGACGGGGCAAGGTCCTCGGCAGCGAGCCGGCCCGCGAGCCGGGCATGGTCGTGATCAGGGCCCACGTCCCCCAGCTGGAGCTCCGCCGGTACGCCGCCGAGCTGCGCTCGCTCGCCCACGGCTCGGCGTCGTTCACCCGGGCGTTCGCCCGCTACGAGCGGGTCCCCGACCAGGTCTCCGCCACGCTTCATTGATCGTGCTTGGCTGGGCGCATGAGCAAGCACGGAACCATGACCACCGACCGCCCCGAGCGCTACGCGAAGCAGCTGGCCGGGCACTGGTCCGCGAAGGCGACCGTCACCGAGGACGGGGACACGCGCACGCTCGTCATGGCCGGCGGCCAGACCGTGGTCCTCCGGCCCGTCGAGGGTGCCCTCGAGATCGAGGCGAGCGTGCCCGCCGACGGTGACCTGGACGTGGACCGCTGGGCCCAGGTGGTCGCCGACCACCTGCAGCGGTTCGGCCAGCGTGACGAGCTCGAGGTCGTCTGGGCCTGACCACCGGGCCCGCCCCACGAGCCGTCGGCGCCCTTTGTCATGCTTGCGCACCGACACAGGTGGGACGAGGTAGGGGGAGGCCGGGTGGTGAGCGAGATCGCAGGCGAGCTCGCGCGCGTGAAGAGCGCGTTCGCGCAGCCCACGCTGACCCTGCTCCACCAGCGGCAGGCGCCCGTGGTGATCACGATCTTCCGCACGGCGTTCGGGCGCAACAACAACCCGATCCCGACGGCCCGGCTGCACGCGCAGGTCGAGGAGCACCTGGCCCAGATGCGGCTGGCGGGGGAGCAGGACGTCCCCACCGGCACGGGCCGGGAGGTCTGCCAGCGCTGGATGCGCGGGCAGTGGCTGGTGCGGTCGCTCGACGAGGCGGGCCACGAGGTCTATGCGCTGACCTCGCACGCGCAGCAGGCGCTGGAGCTGGTGAAGAACCTCGCCCGCGACCGGGCCACGCTCAGCGAGCACCGGGTCGCCACGATCCTCGGCACCGTCCGCCGCTTCAACTCCGAGGCCAACCCCGACCGGACGGCCCGCGTGACGATCCTCAACGAGGAGATCGCCCGGCTGCGGGTCGAGCGCGACCGCCTCGTCGACGGCGGGGAGCTGGAGGGCGCGACCGAGGACTACATGCTCGAGGGGTTCACCGAGCTGCTGTCGCTGATCTCCGCGCTGCCGAGCGACTTCGCCCGGGTCGAGGAGCGCTTCGCGACCATCCGGACCGAGATCCTCGCCGCGTTCCGGGCGGAGGACCGTCCTGCCGGTGAGGTGATCGACGACTACCTGTCCCGCGCCGACGCCCTGATGACGGCGACGCACGAGGGACGCGCGTTCGAGGGCGCGTTCGCGCTGCTGCGCGACGACGCCCTGGTGACCCAGCTGCGCGAGGACCTGACCGACCTGCTCGAGCACCCGCTCTCCGACCGGCTCCTCAGCGACGCCGACCGGGCCGAGCTGCGCGGCACGGTGCGGCTGGTGCGCGACGGCCTCGACCGGGTGCTCGCCCAGCGGTCGCGGGTGACGGCGACCCTGAAGGAGTACATCGTCTCCCACGACGCGGCCCGCGACCGTGAGCTCGAGCAGACGCTGCGCCAGGTGGAGGCCGAGCTGATGACGTGGATGGCCACCACCGGGCCACGCGCGGCCCACGACGTCCCACTCCTGCCCGCGCGGACGGGCATCGACCACCTGCGCGAGCGCTTCCACGACCCCGCCGACGACGTGCTGCCCGACCGGATCAGCACGCCCGACCCCGACCTCGCGCCCCCGGTCTCGCTCGCCGAGCTCGTCGCCCAGGGCGGGCCCAAGCTGGCGACGCTCCGCGAGCGCCTCGACGCGGTGATGACCTCCCTGCTCCCGGTCGCCTCCCTCGGCGCCCTCTTCGACGGGCTCGAGCCGTCGCTGCGCCGGCCGGTGGAGATCTTCGGGCTGCTGCACCTCGCTGCCGACCGGGAGTGGCGGGCCGAGGAGTCCATGGAGGCGTTCGAGGCGGTCCGCCCCGACGGGAGCAGGCGGACCTTCGCCGTACCTCGTACGCCGCTGCCCGACCCCGACCTGCCCGAGACYCAGCAGACCCAGCCGACGGAGACCCGCGCATGAGCGTCGAGACCCACCCCGAGACCGACGCAGAGATCGACTCCGACCACGGCTCCGACCTCGACCCCGCGCTCGACTCGGATATGGACTCCGAGGTCCGCGACGTCGACCTCGGCGACGACGAGCTCCTCGACGAGCACTCCGTCTCGCTGTTCGAGGGCGACGAGGGCGGCCTGGAGTACGCCCAGCGCCGGGCCTTGGTGACGTTGCTGAAGCAGCGCTTCATCAGCGCCCGCACGCACCCGCGCGACTGGCGTGTGCTCGTCGAGCACGAGCGCCTGCTCCGGTCGCGGCTCAACGACCTCTTCCTCGACCTGCAGGTCGACCGCGCCCGCGAGGTCGCGTGGAAGCGCCAGGCGACCTCCGAGACGGGGAGCCGGTTCCCCACGATGCTCTACGACGCCGCGTGGTCGCGCGAGGAGACGCTCGTGCTGGTCCACCTCCGCGACCGGCTGCGTGCCGGGGCCGCGAGCGGCGACGCACGCGTCTTCGTCGACCGGGAGGACGTCGTCCGCTACGTCTCGAGCTTCCGGCCCTCGCACGCGACCGACGTCGCAGGCGACGAGAAGCGGGCGCGCAACGCGATCACGGGCATCGTCAAGGCCGGCCTCCTGATCGGCACCGGCTCCGAGGAGCGCTTCGAGATCAGCGAGGCCGTGGAGCCGCTGATCCCGCTGGAGCTCCTGCAGGAGCTGCTCGCGGCGCTGGTGGCCGCCAACGACACCGAGGTCCCGTCCGGGACCGACGACACGGCCGACCTGTTCGACGACCACGCCGACGCCGCCACCGTGGTCGCCGGCGACCACGCAGAGGAGCTGTGAGCATGTCGATCGACGAGATCGAGCAGACGCCGGCCGACGGACTCTTCGAGCGGAGCGACGTGGCCACCCCGGCCGACGACACGATGCAGTGGC
This sequence comes from Nocardioides sp. P4_G10, assembly GCF_056401175.1. Classification (NCBI taxonomy): domain Bacteria; kingdom Bacillati; phylum Actinomycetota; class Actinomycetes; order Propionibacteriales; family Nocardioidaceae; genus Nocardioides; species Nocardioides sp. P4_G10. The sequence continues at coordinate 23,602 of NZ_JBFUJV010000030.1, forward strand.
GGGCGGCGCTGCTCCAGATGGTCAACTGGGGCGGCTTCGACGGCCTCACCGTCGTACCCCTGCGCGGCGACGCGACGATGATCTCCGGCGCCTCGGGTGTCGGCAAGAGCACCATCCTCGACGCCTACACGGCGCTGATGATGCCGTCGGACACCAAGTTCAACGGCGCGTCCAACGACGCCGTCGCGGGCCGTGCCCGGGGCGCCGGCCAGCGCAACCTGCTGTCCTACCTGCGCGGTGCGGTCGACGTGGTCGACGACCCCCGCACCGGTCGGCCGGTCGAGAAGCTGCTCCGCGGCAGGGGCGCCGACACGTGGGGCGCGATCGCGATGACGTTCGTCAACGACCAGGGCGGCCGGTTCACGGTGCTCCGCACCTACTACGTGCCGCGGCGCGCCACCCGCTCGGCCGACGTCCAGATGCAGCTGGCCACCCAGGACGGGCCGCTGCCGCTCGACACGCTCGAGGTCGCCGTGCCGGAGCGCTTCCACGCCAACACGTTGAAGAAGCTCTACCCCGGCATCCGGGTGCACCGGACGTACGCCGAGCTCGCCGCGGTCCTGCACGCGCGGCTCGGCATCGGTGCCAACGGCGACGGTGCGAAGGCCTTGCGCCTGCTCGCCCGGATCCAGGCGGGCAACCAGGTCCGCAGCGTCGACGAGCTCTACAAGGACATGGTGCTCGAGCGGCCCACGACGTTCGCCGCCGCTGACCGCGCGATCGAGCACTTCGACGACCTCGACACCGCGCACTCCGCGATGCGCACCGAGGAGCAGAAGCTCGAGCTGCTGGCGCCGATCACCGACCTCCACGACCGCAAGGTGGTGGCCACCCGGCGGCTCGCGGAGCTCGACTCCTACGGCGTGACGCTCGACGGTGACACCCCGCTGCGGATGTGGCTGCTGCGCACCCACCTGCGCCTCATCGAGTCCGCCGTGGTCGACAACCGCGCCGACCGCGCGGCGGCCGCCGACGAGCTGGGCACGACGACCTCCGCGGAGCGCACCTACCTGGCCGACCTCGAGGCCGCGAAGGAGTCGCACCGCGCGGCCGGCGGCTCGACGCTCCAGTCCCTCGCCTTGTCGCTGGAGCAGGAGCAGGTCGTCCGCGAGGACCGGCTCGGGCGCCGGGAGGTCCTGCAGGGGCGGCTGCTGCCGCTCATCGACGCCACCGACGCCCAGGCGCCCGACGTCGAGGCCGCGCTGCTGTCGAGCGAGTCGTTCGCCGTGCTGCAGATGCACGCCCAGCAGTGGCTGGCCGGCTTCCAGCGGGAGCAGGAGCGGATCCGGCGCGAGCGCGACGCGGTGCTCCGCGACCAGTTCCCGCTCAGCCAGCGCCAGGCCGAGCTGCGCCGCGAGCGGGCGTCGCTGGAGAGTCGCGCCGGCCGGGTGCCTGCCCGGATGGACGAGCTGCGTGCGGAGGTCGCACAGGCGAGCGGGATGAGCGTCGACGAGCTGCCCTTCGTGGCCGAGCTGGTCGACGTCGCGCCCGACGAGGCGCGGTGGCGCACGGCGATCGAGACGGTGCTCGGTGCGAGCGCCCGGATGATGCTCGTGCCCCTCGACCGGCTGGAGAGCTTCGCCGCGGCGATCGACGGGCTGCGGCTCCGCGGTCGCCTGACCTTCGAGGGCGTCGAGCTCGACCTGCCCGACCTCGGCCCGGCCGACCCGGAGCGGGTCGCGGGCAAGCTGGTCTTCAAGGACTCGCCCTTCTCGGGCTGGGTGCAGGCCCACGTCGGCGAGGCGTCGCGCAACGCGCTGTGCGTGGAGTCCGCCGACGGCCTCGCGGGGGCCGCCCCACGATCAGATCTGCGGGTCACCCTCGCCGGTCAGACGCGCAACGGCCGGCGCGGTGCCCACGGGCGCAACGACACCCGCAGCATCATCGGCTTCTCCAACGCCGACGCGATCGCCGAGGTCGACGCCGAGCTGGCCGACCTCGAGGAGCGGCTCGACGGAGTGGGCGGCGAGGTGGCCCAGCTCGACCGGACGTCACGGGTGCTGGAGCAGCAGCGGACGTCGTACGACGTCGTGGCCGCCGCGCGGTTCGACGACTTCGACGTCGACGGCAGCGACCGGCGCATCGCCGAGCTCGAGCGTCGTCGGACCGAGATCCTCGAGTCCGACGACGGCCTCCAGGCGTTGGACGCGCAGATCGCCGACCTCACCGCACGGCTGGAGGAGACGCGACGGGCCCGCTACGCCGCGGAGCAGCGGCAGCGCGATCTCAACGCCGCCCACGGCGACCTCGTCGACGCCGAGGACGTCGTCAAGGACCGGCTCCAGGCGATGGAGGACGCCGGCCGGGTCGTGCTCAGCCCGGAGCAGGAGGCCGCCCTCGCGGTGGACTTCGCCGCCGCCGCGTCGCCCGCGGACCCCGACGACCTCGACCGGTTCGCCGAGTCGTCCCAGCGGCTCGCCGAGCGGCTCCGCACCGCGGTCGGTGACGCCGATGCCGAGGTCCGCCGGGTCGACGACGACCTCGCCCAGGTGTTCCGGGTCTACAAGTTCCAGTGGGACTCGCCCAACCTGGGCGCGACCGCGGACTCCTACCCCGACTACGCCCGCATCCTCGACGACATCCGCGGCGAGGGCCTCGCCGCTCGGCGGGCCGAGTGGCGGCGCCGGCTCACGGAGTGGAGCGGCCAGGACCTGGTGCCCCTCGTCGGCGCGATGGCCGCGTCCGTCGAGGAGATCGAGGACCGGCTCGAGCCGATCAACGCGATCCTGCGACGCCTGGAGTTCGGGGCATCGGGGGACCGGTTGCGGATCCGCCTGCGGCGGCTGTCGCCCGCCCACGTCCAGACGTACATGTTGGACCTGCGCACCCTGTCGTCCGGCTCCACGACCGAGCTCGACGAGGACGCCCTCGAGAAGCGCTTCGCCGAGCTCAGCCGCTTCATGCAGCAGCTGCGCCGGCCGAGCCAGGTCGGCGACGCGGCGACGTCACTGACCGACCGCGAGCGCCTGCTCGACGTACGCCGTCACGTGGAGATCAGCGCCGAGCGCTACGACCACACCACCGGCGAGCTGCGCGCGACCTACCGGACGCTGGGGGAGAAGAGCGGCGGCGAGAGCCAGGAGCTGGTCGCCTTCATCGTCGGCTCCGCCCTCCGCTTCCGGCTCGGTGACGAGATGCGGTCACGGCCGCGGTTCGCCCCGGTCTTCCTCGACGAGGGCTTCGTGAAGGCCGACTCCGAGTTCGCCGGTCGCGCCGTCCAGGCGTGGCGCGGCCTCGGGTTCCAGCTCATCGTCGGGGTCCCGCTCGACAAGGTCACCGGCCTCGAGCCCCACATGGACGAGCTGCTCGCCATCACGAAGAACAGCACCACCCACCAGTCCTGGATCACGCCGATCACCGACGCCGACCGGGCAGGGCGGGTGGGCGCGTCCTGACTCCTGCGACCCGGAGTCAGCCGGGCTGGATGTTCTGGTTGTGCCGGAACAGGTTGTCCGGGTCGTAGCGACGCTTGATCTCCGCCAGCCGGTCGTAGTTGCCGCGGTAGTTCGCCCGGATCCGGGACTGATCGTCCTCCGCCATGAAGTTGACGTAACCCCCCTCCTCCGAGTGCGGCGCGGTGGCGGCGTAGTAGTCCTTCACCCATGCGGTGTTCGCGTCGTTGTCCGCCGGGTCGGGCCACATCCCGGCGATCACCGTCGCGAAGGTGGCGTCGCGGTAGGCGAACGCCGTCGAGTCGGGCGCGACCCGCTGGGCGGCGCCGTTGATCGGGTAGATGTGCATGGTGGAGTTCACGACGGGGATCTTCGGGCCGTGCTCGAGGTGGGCCGCGATCGCGTCGTCGGTCAGCTCGGTGACGAAGTTCGCCTTCCAGTAGTGCTGGAGCCCGGGCGGGACGAGGGCGTCGAAGGCACTGTTGAGCGCCGGGTACGGCATCACACCGACGAACTCCGCCACCCTGGGAGCCAGGTCGCGGATCGGCTGGAGCGCCTTCTCTCCCGCATCGAGGTCACCGGCCCAGCAGGTCACCATCGCGATGAACGGCTCGCCGTGGCGGTCCTCCGGGATGAACGGCAGGGGAGGAGCGATCTGGTAAGCGGGGAAGCAGCCGAGCTCCTCGGGTGCGTCGGCGATGAACTCGCGGTAGAACCGCAACAGGTCGCCGGCCTGGTCGAGCTCGAAGAACATCGGCCCGCCGTAGATGTCCTTGACCGGGCTCATCCGGAACTCGAACGACGTGACGACCCCGAAGTTGCCGCCGCCGCCGCGGATGGCCCAGAAGAGGTCGGCGTCCTCCTTGTCGCTCGCGACGTGGAAGCTGCCGTCGGCGGTCACCACGTCCGCGGCGAGAAGGTTGTCGCAGGACAGGCCGAGGCCCCGGGCGAGGTAGCCGATGCCGCCGCCCAGCGTCAGCCCGCCGACCCCCGTGGTCGAGATGATGCCGCCCGTGGTGGCCAGGCCGAACGGATATCCCGCGGCGTTCATGTCGCCCCAAGTGGCGCCGCCCTCGACGCGGGCGGTCTGGGTCAGCGGGTCCACCCGGACGCCGCGCATGCTGGAGAGGTCGACGACCAGCGCGTCGTCCGCCGTGCCGAATCCCGGCACGCTGTGCGACCCTCCCCGTACCGCGACCGTCAGGTCGTTCTCGGCCGCGAACCGCACGGCAGTCATCACGTCACCGGTGTTGGCCGGGCGCACGATCACCGCAGGACGGCGGTCGATCATGGCGTTGTACACGCGGCGCGCCTCGTCGTACTCGGCGTCCTCCGCGGTGGTCACGGTTCCCCGAACGTTCTCGCGCAGGGCCGTCAGCGCATTCGTGTCCATGAACAAATCCTCGCCTCGTCGTTTCACTGGTCCCAGACGAGTGGGCCCGAGGTCGCCACGTGTCGCCGCGATCCGCAGCGGTGTGTCAATGGGATCGGAATTCACGCTAGACCCGCCCGCGGCAACATGGCAGGACCTCTAGACCAGAGCCTGACCGCGCCGGCGCCCGATTCCGGGGCGCCGAACGCCATGGCGTCGGGGGGCTTGGGGCTGGGGTCGTCGTAGGACCTGGTTCGTCAGCTGGTGGAGCACGCAACAGCGAGCTGGTCGTCGGACAGCGCGTCGGACGGGCTGGCGCGCACGGGTGCGGTCGACGTGAGCCGGTGCTGGTCGGCGGCGCGTTGGTGGCGTCGTACGGAGACGGCGAGCGCGGTGGCGGGGACGAGGGTGAGGGCGGACACGACGGTCCCGACCACTACCGGTCCGACAGCTCCCAGCCTCGACTCGAGGGCGAGGGCTCCGACCCAGGAAGCCACCGCGGTGCCGAAGTTGAACGCGGCCACGGCTAGCGAGGACCCGAGGGTGGGGGCGTGGCCGGCGTACCGGACGGCGAGGGAGATGAGGATGGGGTTGGCGCCGAGGCCGAAGAAGCCCATCAGCACGATGAGGACCGTGGTCGGCACTGCCGCCTGGGAGACCATGCAGAGGGCCAGCAGCACGAGCGTGGTGACGGCCGGCGCGACGATGGTGGCGGTGTGGGGGCGGGTGTCACCGAGGCGGCCACCGATGAGGGACCCCACCAGCGACCCGACACCGAACCCGGCCAGCACGAGCGGCACCAGGTTCGCGGAGATGCCGGTCCTGTCGGTCAGCAGCGGGGTGATGAAGGAGTACGCCGCCAGCACGCCACCAGTGGTGGTGGCGCACGCGGCCAGCACCAGCCAGAGTCGGCCCGAGCGCAGGGCGGTCAGCTCAGTGCGGATCGACGCCGTCGGAACGTCATCGCTGTCGTCAGTGACGTGGCGGGCGATGAGTGGCACAGCTGCGACCGCGAGGAGAGCGAGCGCCCAGAACGTTCCGCGCCAGCCGATCGCCTGTGCGGCGAGGGCGCCCAGCGGCACCCCGAGCACGGTGGCCAGGGAGCCGCCGGCCCCGACGACGCCCACGGCGCGCGATGCTGCTCCCGGTCCCGCGACGCGGGTGGCGACGACCGCCGCGACCGCCCAGAAGGCCCCGGTGGCCAGGGCGGTGAAGAACCGTGCGGCGAGGAGGACACCGAACTGCGAGCTGACGGCGACGACGACGTGACCGACGGCGAACACGGCCAGGGCCAACATCAGCGTCAGGCGCTGGGACAGGCGCAGCGTCAGCATCGCCATCAGTGGGGCGCCGACGATCATCCCGATCGCGAAGACCGTGATGAGCAGGCCGGTGCGGGCGACGCTGACCTGCACGTCGGCGGCGATGTCGGGGAGGATGCCGGCGACCACGAACTCGGTGGTGAGCATCAAGAAGGTGCCGACGGCGAGGACGTAGACGGCCAGTGGCAGGCGGGGCGTGCGAGGACCGACGGCCGCGGACGTCATGTCCGTGGTCGGGGCTGCTGCGTCGTGCATCGGGAACCTCTCGGAGGAGTGGTGTTGGAGTCGGGTGGGCTGCGGGGGCCATGTCCAGGCGGCCGTACTCCGACACGGCGCGCTGGGCAGCCGAGTGGCGTGGAGGTTCAGAAGGTCAGCAGCACCTTGGTGGCGGTGCGCTCGTCCATCGCCTGGTAGCCCTCGGCGGCCTGCTCGAGCGGGAGGGTGAGGTCGAAGACCTTGCCGGGGTCGATCTTGCGGTCCCAGATGAGCTGGACGAGCTCGGGGAGGAAGCGTCGTACGGGTGCGGGGCCACCGTGGATGTGGACGCCGGCCATGAAGAGCTCGTCGCCAGCGATGGAGACGTCGTGGGAGACGCCGACGAAGCCGACGTGGCCACCGGGACGCGTCGAGTGGATGGCCTGCATCATCGCTTCCTGGGTGCCCACGGCCTCGATCACGGAGTGGGCGCCGAGGCCGTCGGTGAGCTCCTTGACCTTTGCGACGCCGTCCTCGCCGCGCTCCTCGACGATGTCGGTGGCGCCGAACTCGCGCGCCAGCGCCTGGCGGTCGGCGTGGCGGCTGAAGGCGATGATGCGCTCGGCGCCGAGCTGGCTGGCGGCGAGGATGCCCAGCAGGCCGACCGCGCCGTCGCCGACGACGGCGACGGTCTTGCCGGGTCCCGCCTCGGCGGCGACGGCGGCGAACCAGCCGGTGCCGAGCACGTCGGAGGCCGCCATGAGCGAGGGGATCAGGTCGGCGTCGGGCATGCCGGGCGTGGCGACGAGGGTGCCGTCGGCGAGGGGGATGCGGGCCAGCTCGGACTGGGTGCCCAGGGTGCCCATGAGGACGCGGTGGGTGCAGTAGGCCTGGTAGCCGGCCTGGCAGATCTCGCAGGTGTTGTCGGAGGCCCAGAACGAGCCGACGACGAAGTCGCCGACCTTGATGGTGCGGACCTCGTCACCGACCTGCTCGACCACGCCGACGTACTCGTGGCCCATCACCTGGTGCTCGACCGGCTCGGCACCGCGGTAGGGCCACAGGTCGCTGCCACAGATGCACGTCGCGGACAGGCGGATGATGGCGTCGGTGGGCTCGATGATCGTGGGGTCCTCGCGGTCCTCGACGTGTACGTCCCCGGGTGCGTGCATGACTACCTGGCGCATGGCGCTGGGCTCCTCTTCGTCGTTCGTGGTTCGTGCTGGGGTGTGGCGGCGTGCTCGTGCCGCCTCGACATCGAGTGAACCCGCTTGCGAACGGGTGAGGGAGTCCCTGTCGAGGGGTGCACCGACAGGGCACCCTTCGCGGTCCGCGCCGGGTCGACCTCGGCGCGGGCTCGACGGCCGACGACGCCTCGTCGTCAGGCAGCTCTGTCGGACCGTCAGGACCGGGCGTGCGTCACGGCTAGGCGCCGCCGCCGTCCCCGCCGTCTCCGCCGTCGGCGTGACCGCCGCCGCCCCTGGTGGCCTTCACGGGCCCGCGCAGGGCGTTCTCGATGACCAGGCCGACGAGGATGACGACGAGGGCGACGGCGAGGTACGTCATCTCGCTCGCCACTCCGTCCAGCACGAGGGTGCTGGTGCGATTCCACCGCGTGGCGCCAGGCGGGCTCACCCGCGTGCCGTGGGGCCGGCGTCCCTCGGGCCCGGCTCGGGACGCTCAGGCAGCGGTCAGGGGCTCGGCGAGGTCGCTGCGGAGCCGACCGAGGATCCGGGTGAGGGTGCGCGAGACCTGGGCCTGCGTCAGGCCGATGAGGTCGGCGATCTCCTGCTGGGTGCGCTCGTCCTCGAAGCGCCAGCGGAGGATCAGGCGCTCGCGGTCGGACAGGCGGCTGACCGCGGTGTCGAGCACCAGCTTGGCCTCGAGGGTCGCGAAGCCGCGGTCGTCGTGGCCGAGCGCGTCGGCGATGGTGCCGCGCTCCTGCGCGCCGCCCGTGCTGTCGATCGAGGCCGGGCGGAAGCAGCCGTCGGCCGCCAGCGCCTCGACGACCTCGTCGGCCTCGACGCCGAGGTGCGCGGCGACCTCGGACGGGCGGGGCGAGACCCCCAGCTGCGCCTCGAGCTCGTGCTGGGCGGCCTTGATCCGGGCCTGCAGCTGCTGCACCCGACGGGGGACCCGGATCATCCAGCCCGAGTCGCGGAAGTGGCGGCGCAGCTCACCGCGCACGGTCGGCACGGCGTACGACAGGAAGTCGTGACCGGCGGCGGCGTCGAAGCGGCGGGCCGCCTTGATCAGGCCGACGAGCGCGACCTGCTCGAGGTCGTCGACGTCGATGCCGCGGTTGCGGTAGCGGGTGGCCATCGACCGCGCCACGACGACGTTGGTCTCGATCAGCTCGTCCACCAGCTCGAGGCGCCGCTCCTCGGAGGTCCCGGCGCGCATCTCGTCGACGATGGAGGCCGTGCGGCCGGCGCGCGCCTCGCGCTGGCTCGCCCTGCGGAGGTCGCCGAGGTGGGCAGGGACTGGGGGCGTCGTGAGGGTGGCCACGAGCTGCTCCTTCCGGGCCATTGGGGCCGTGCTGTCGTCGCCCCGGTTGTGGGCGTGCACTGATCGTCGCCGGGGCGGGCGACGCGCGGACAGCCGAAATGCGAAACATTGGACAAACCATGGACAATAGGGTTGTCCAGCCCGGCATCGGGGCGGGTCACGGCGCCGGGTCCCGGCCGCTAGGGTCGGGCCATGGCTCGCAGCGTCTACGTGGCCGGCGTCGAGGGATTCACCGGCAAGTCCGCGGTCGCGCTCGGGGTGCTCGAGCAGCTCTCGCGCCGGGTGGCACGGGTCGCGGTCTTCCGTCCGGTGGTCCGCGCCGAGGCGTCCACCGGCGACGTCCACGACTATGTCCTCGACCTGCTGGTGTCGCACGACGCGGTCTCGTTGTCGTACGACGAGTGCGCGGGCGTCAGCTACGACGACGTGCACGCCGACCCGGACGGCGCGATGGACCGCATCGTGGCGCGCTACCACCAGGTCGCCGAGCAGAGCGACGCCGTGGTCATCGTCGGCAGCGACTACACCGACGTCGGCGCCCCGGCGGAGTTCGCCTTCAACGCCCGGGTGGCGGCCAACCTCGGCGCACCCGTCCTGCTGGTGCTCAACGGCCAGGGCAGGGGAGTCGACCAGCTCTGCACGGCCGCGGCCATGGCGCAGGTCGAGCTCGCCGCCAACCACGCGACGCTATTTGCCGTCATCGCCAACCGCGTGGACCCCCAGGCCACCGGCCGGACGGCGACGGCGCTGCGCCGCGAGGGCGTACCCGCGTTCGCCCTGCCGGAGCAGCCGCTGCTCAGTGCCCCCTCCGTCGGCGACCTGATGGCGGCGTGCGACGGCCGTCTCGTGCGGGGCGACGAGAGCCAGCTCGCGCGTGAGGTCCCCGGACTGGTGGTCGCCGCGATGACACTGCCCAACGTGCTCGACCGGCTGTTCGACGGCGCCCTCGTCGTCACGCCCGGCGACCGGCCCGAGGTGGTCCTCGGCGTCCTCACCGCCCACCAGTCGGCGAGCTTCCCGCAGATCTCCGGCATCGTGCTCAACGGCGGGCTCGCCCTGCCGGAGCAGATCGACCGGCTCCTCGACGGGCTCGAGGTGGCGCTGCCGATCATCGCCACCGACCTCGGCACCCACGCCACCTCGACGACGCTGACCAACCGCCGGGGTCGCCTCGACAAGGACTCCCCGCGCAAGATCGCGACGGCCCTGACCCTCTTCGCCGAGCACGTCGACGGCGAGGAGCTGATGAACGGCCTCGAGGTGGCCCGCACCTCGGTCGTCACCCCGCTGATGTTCGAGCACAAGGTCCTCGACGACGCGATCGCCGACCGCCGCCACATCGTGCTGCCCGAGGGGGAGGAGGAGCGGATCCTGCGCGCCGCCGACATCCTGCTGCGCCGCAACGTCGCCGACCTGACCCTGCTCGGCGACCCGATGATCGTCCGGGCGAAGGCCGCGCACCTCGGCATCGACGTCTCGGGCGCGCGCCTGCTCAGCCCGTACGACGAGGAGCTGCGCGAGCGGTTCGCGCAGGAGTACCACCAGCGGCGCGCGCACAAGGGCATCGACCTCGAGGCGGCCCGCGACATCGTGGTCGACGTGTCCTACTTCGGCACGATGATGGTCGAGCTCGGTCTCGCCGACGGGATGGTGTCGGGGGCGGTGCACACCACCGCCCACACCAWCCGGCCGGCCCTCGAGGTCATCCGCACGGTGCCCGAGGTGTCGGTGGTGTCGTCGGTCTTCTTCATGTGCCTCAAGGACCAGGTGCTGGTCTACGGCGACTGCGCGGTCAACCCCGACCCCACCGCCACCCAGCTCGCCGACATCGCGGTCGCGTCGGCCCGCACCGCCGCCGCCTTCGGGGTCGAGCCGCGGGTCGCGATGCTGTCGTACTCCACCGGCACCTCGGGCAGTGGCACCGACGTCGAGAAGGTCACCCAGGCGACGGCGATGGTCCGCGAGCGCGCGCCGGACCTGCTCGTCGAGGGCCCGATCCAGTACGACGCCGCGATCGACGTCGCGGTCGCGCGGACCAAGCTGCCCGACTCCGCCGTCGCCGGCCGGGCGACGGTCTTCGTCTTCCCCGACCTCAACACGGGCAACAACACCTACAAGGCCGTGCAGCGCTCGGCCGGCGCCCTGGCGGTCGGTCCGGTCCTGCAGGGCCTCCGCAAGCCGGTCAACGACCTCTCGCGTGGCGCGCTGGTCCGCGACATCGTCAACACCGTGGCGATCACCGCCATCCAGGCGCAGGAGCGTTCGTGACGGAGCGGGTGCTGGTCCTCAATGCGGGGTCGTCGTCGCTGAAGTACCGCTTGCTCGACGGCAGCACCGGAGCCGCCGAGGCGTCCGGGACCGTGGAGCAGATCGGTGAGGACAGCGGCACGCTGACGCACACCGTGGGCGGCGAGGAGCACACGGAGGAGCGTCGCATCGCCGACTTCGAGGACGCGCTTCGGTCGGCGCTCGACGCCTTCGACCGGCACGGTCCGGCGATCGGCACGAGCGGGCTCGCCGCGGTGGGCCACCGCGTCGTGCACGGCGGCGACCTCTTCTCCGAGCCGGCGGTGGTCGACGACCGGTTGCTCGCCACCGTCGAGGACCTCGTGCCGCTCGCCCCGCTGCACAACCCGGCCAACCTGGAGGGCCTCCGGGTCGCGCGACGGCTCTTCCCCGACGTGCCTCACGTCGCGGTCTTCGACACGGCGTTCCACCAGACGATGCCCGACCACGCCTACACGTACGCCGTGCCGGTGGCCTGGCGCGAGGAGCACCGGATCCGCCGCTACGGCTTCCACGGCACGTCGTACGCCTTCGTCTCCCGCCGCGCCGCCGAGCTGCTCGGCCGTCCGGCTGAGGACACCAACCTCGTCGTGCTGCACCTCGGCAACGGGGCGTCCGCCGCCGCGGTCCGGGGCGGGCGGTCCGTCGACACCTCGATGGGGTTGACCCCGCTCGAGGGACTGGTGATGGGCACCCGGTCAGGCGACCTGGACCCGGCGATCCACGGCCACCTGCACCGCGAGCTCGGCTGGTCGCTGGACCAGATCGACCGGGCCCTCTACCGCGACTCCGGACTGCGGGGCCTCTCCGGGGTCAACGACTTCCGCGAGCTGACCCGTCGCAAGGCAGCCGGCGACGAGGCGGCGAGGCTCGCCTTCGACGTCTACGCCTACCGCGTCCGCAAGTACGTCGGCGCCTACTACGCGGCGCTCGGCGAGCTGCACGCCGTCGTCTTCACCGGCGGCGTCGGACAGCACAGCGCCGAGCTGCGGGCCGCCGCGCTCAGCGGCCTGTCCCGGCTCGGCATCGTGCTCGACGCGCAGCGCAACGAGGCCGCGGGCAAGGACGCGCGGGCCGTCTCCGCCGACGGCTCCGAGGTCGCCGTCCTCGTCGTCCCCACCGACGAGGAGTGGGAGATCGCCCGCCAGGCGCTCGAGGTCGTGCGCGCGTCGCGCTAGGTGGAAGTTCACTCGCACCAGGTACGAGCAAGGTGGACGTCAGCGGGCTTCGCAGGACGATGACGTCCGAGCAGCGCTGAGCGCGCGGCTCACGGCATCCGGATGCCGCGAGCCGCGCGGCTCGTCATGACGAGATCGTCAGCCGTTGACGGCGTTCTTGAACGCGGCGGCCGGCTTGAAGGCCGGCGCCTTGCTCGCGGCGATCTCCATGGTCTCGCCGGTCTGCGGGTTGCGGCCCGTGCGAGCGGACCGCTCACGGGACTCGAAGGTCCCGAAGCCCGGGACGGTGACCTTGTCGCCGCCGGCGACGGCGGTGGTGATGGAGGCGATGACGGCCTCGAGGGCCTTGTCGGCCTGGGCGTTGCTCAGCTCGGCGTGCGAGGCAATGGCGTCGCGCAGTTCAGTCTTGTTCACGTAGAGCTCCTGCTCGTCGGTTACGGACAGCGGCCATTCAACATCCCCGGCCGCCCCCGGTGCGCGGTGCCCCAGCCCCAAGGGGTGAGAAGTCGTGGGCGCCCGGCGGCATGTTTCGCGCGCGAGTCGGCCGGATGAGGGCGAGGTGAAGGTTTGTCGCAGGTCTTCCGGCGGGCCGGTTCCCTCCCTAGGCTCCGAGAGCGCTTACGGGAGGAGTCGTACATGAGCGACGAGCACGCGCCGACAACGACTGCGGGTGGGCAGGGGCTGCTCGTCGAGGGCCGCCGCGGCTGGTCCGGGCGAGCGGGGCCGCCGCGGGTGCCGGTCGACAGACGCGTGGCCGGGCTCGACAAGGCGTCGTTCGTGCCCGCGCTCGTCGCGATCGGCATCTGGGTCCTGTGGGCGTTCGTGGTGCCGCACCTCGACTCTGCGGTCGAGCACGATGAGCAGGTGCGCGCGGGCGACCGGCTGGCACTGACCGAGGACCTCGCCGTCACTCCGCCGACCGGTTGGAGCCTGCTCTCGGGCTTCACCACCGCCGACCAACCGGCCAGCGGCCCGTCGGGCTCGGTGGCGGTGAGCAACGGAGCCGTGACGGTGCAGGTGTCGGCAGACGACTTCTCCGGGACGGCCACCGAGCTCCTCGCCCAGGTCGAGCGCGTCGCGACCGCCACCGGCGGCAACGCGTCCGGCGTCAGCAGCGGCCGCTCCACCGTGGACATCCCGTCCGGCCTCACTGGTGTCTCCGAGGCCTTCACCCGGCCCGGTGCCGAAGGCAGGCTGGTGGCGTTCGTCGATGACGGGACCGGCATCGTCGTGCAGGTCTCGGGCGCCCCGGACCGGCTCGCCGTCGCCGCCCACGACGTCCAGCACATGATCCGCAGCATCGGAGCATGGAAGCCCGCGTCGAGCGAGTCCGAGGGGGAGTCATGAGCGTCGTGACGCAGGATCCGACCGCCGACGACGACCTGGTGCGGCGACGGGCGGAGGCCATCGAGGTCTCCGGGTGGGGGGAGCGGTTCCACCTCTTCCAGCCACGCAACGCCTGCTTCTGGGTCGTCCTCGCGCTGTCCGTCACCGGCCTGGTGAAGATGGTGCAGATGTTCACGCCCCTCGCGGGCTACTTCGCGCCGGCGTTCGCCGCTGCCGGCGCCATCGCCGTCGCGTGCACCTTCGCCTGGGGGTGGTGGTTCCACCACATCGACCACTTCGAGCGCCAGCCCTTCGGTCTGGTCGCCCTGTGCTTCGTGTGGGGCGGCCTGGCGGCACCGTTCGCGATCTCGATCGCCGGCAACACCGCCCTGGGCTCGCTCTACAGCAAGCTGTTCGGGGCCGTGTGGAGCGCGGACTGGCATGCCGGCCTGAGCGCACCCTTCGTCGAGGAGAGCTCCAAGGCGGCCGGTTTCATCCTCGCCCTCGGCCTGGCGCGACGGCTCATCCGGACCCCGGCAGACGGCATCTTCCTCGGCGCGTTCATCGGTCTGGGGTTCCAGACCTTCGAGGACTTCCTGTACGCCGTCAGCGCCTCCACGCAGGGCTTCGGCTCCGACCAGGTCCACGCCGTCACGGGCGGCATCGCCACCCGCGTGTTCTCCGACGTGGTCTCGCACCCGATGTTCACCGCGCTCGTGTGCGCCGGCCTCGTCTACCTCATCGGGACGCCGGCCCAGCCACGTCGTGTCGGGAGAGGACTCGCGCTCGTCGCGGCGGGTGTGGGCATCCACCTGTTCTGGGACTCCATGCTGGTCCTCAGCGCCGAGCTGGACGTGCCGACGCTCGTCGTGCTGGTCTTCGCGATGGTCGTGAGCCTCGGCCTGCTCTGGTACGCGTTCCGGCTGACGGACCACCGGGAGCGCGAGCTGGCACGTGACATCCTCGCCCCCGAGGTGGTGCAGGGCGTCCTGTCGCAGGACGAGCTGACCGCGCTCACGGGTCACCGTCAGCGGCGCGCGTTCCTCAAGGCGGCACCCGACCGGCGGGAGCGTCGTCGCCGCAAGCACGTCCTCGCCGCCGCGGTCGACCTGTGCGCCGACCTCGCCCGCAGCGACGGTGGACCCTCCGGTGAGGACGACGTCGCGCGGTCACGGGACGAGATCGCGCGCCTGCGCGGCGGCTCGGTGCCCGCATGAGCGCCGACGCGCAGCGCTTCGGGCGACTGGTCGAGCGGGACGACGGACGCGACTTCCCGTTCTACGACTCGACCCCGGTCGCCATCGACGGGCGACGGTGGCTGGTGGTGGTCGCGGCCTGCGCGCTCGGGTTCGCGATCCTGATCAGCATCGGGTTCGCGGACCAGCGCGCCGAGCTGCTGCCCCGGATCCTGTTCCTCGCCGTCCCGGCAGCCGCGTTCGTCTGGGCCTCACAGGGCCAGTGGCGTGCCCTGTTCAAGCCCGTTCGGGCAGCCGACGTCGGCGCCATGGTCGTCTTCTGGCTGCTGAACCTCGCGGTCAGCGCATTCGCCGCCCTGCTCGTCTCGGGCGGGAGCTTCGACCACCTCAGCGCCAACACCGCCACCGACGACCTCGCCGACGCCGGGGCCGCCCAGATCGCCGCCTTCTACGTCGGCACCGGCGTCCAGCTGATGGGCGAGGAGGTCTTCACGATCCTGCCCTTCCTGGCCATCCTGTGGTTCCTGACGCGACGCGGCACGTCCCGCAGGACGGCCATCCTCGTCGCCTGGGTGGTCACGGCCGTCTGGTTCGGGGCCGCGCACCTGTCGACGTACGACTGGAACGTCGGCCAGGCGATCATCGTCATCGGCGCCGCGCGCCTCGTGCTCACCCTGGCCTACATCCGCACGAAGAACCTCTGGGTCAGCTTCGGCGCGCACGTCCTCAACGACTGGGTGACCTTCACCCTCGCCCTGCTCGCAGCGACCTGACCCGCGTGACCCACTGGGCCCCACCTGGTGCGCGACCACCCGCTGTCGTACGCCCGTGATGTGATCCGGAGATGCTCAGAGTCGTCGTCGGCGCGCTGGTCCGGGACGATCGGGTGCTGCTCGGGCACCGGAGCCCGAGCAAGCGTGCGTATCCGGACGTGTGGGACCTGCCCGGTGGTGTCGTCGAGGACGGCGAGTCGGAGACGGAGGCGCTGACCCGCGAGCTGCACGAGGAGCTCGGGGTGCGGATCGCGACCGGGTCGACGTGCCACCTGTGCCGGGTCGTCGCCGGACCTGCAGGGGAGCCGGTGCTGCTGAGCGCGTGGTTGGTGACCAGCTGGCAGGGGACGCCGGCCAACCTCGCACCCGACGAACACCTCGACATCGCATGGTTCGGCCTGACGGAGCTGCCTCCCCTCGCGCACCACCTCGTGCGCGAGAGCCTGCTCCGCGCGGCGCGGTCGGCCGCACCGCACGACTAGGAGCGCAGGCGACGCGGGATGCCGGTGTCGAGCTCGGGCGGCTCGGCGATGCGGAGCTTCACGTCGACGCAGAAGAGGCCGTGCGCGTTGACGACCACGGGCTCGAGGGTGAGGTCGGAGACGTGGGGCACGTCCGCGGCGAGTCGACCCACGGATGCCACCAGCGCCTCGAGCGGGGCGAGGTCGACCTCCTCCAGGCCGTGGTCGCCGACCAGCTGGGGCCACAGCCGTAGTGCCCGCACCGCGCGGGCGGCGTCGGCGGCCCCGACGGGCGGCAGCAGCAGCACCTCGTCGGCCCAGCTGCCGACCGGTCCCGCAGCTCCGCCGGCGACCCGGACGAGCGGGCCGAGCTGCGGGTCGCGGACCAGGCCGACGGACGCGAGGTGGCCGAGCACCAGCGGCTGGACCAGCACGTCGACCCGGTCGTGGCCGAGCTCCTCGGCGAAGCGTCGTACGGCGTCGGCGACGTCGCTGCTGGTGCGCAGGTCGATCCGCACCAGGCCGCGGTCGGACTTGTGCAGCACCGTCGGGTCGGACACCTTGACGGCCACCGGGTAGCCGATCTCCGCCGCGGCCGCCTCCGCCTCGTCCGGCCCGGCAGCGATACGGCCGACGAGGT
The DNA here is from genome assembly GCF_056401175.1 of Nocardioides sp. P4_G10. NCBI lineage: Bacteria > Bacillati > Actinomycetota > Actinomycetes > Propionibacteriales > Nocardioidaceae > Nocardioides > Nocardioides sp. P4_G10. Next base: position 40,251 of record NZ_JBFUJV010000030.1, read on the forward strand.
GGATGCCGTAGGGCGCCAGCAGCTCGGCCTGGGCAGAGGGCGCCAACCACTCCGGCTCCCCGCGCCGGGCAGCCAGCCGCGACCGCGCCCAGGCGCGGGCGTGCACGCCCCGGGTGCCGAGCTCGACCTCCGGCTGGTCGGCCGGCACCCGTCGCCACGCGGCGTAGCGCATGGCCCGGCCGAGCGCCCCGATCGCCGCATCGGTCGTGCGGTAGACGGTGACACCGGGGAGCCCGCGGGCGGCGTCGAAGGCGGCGCCCGGGGTGACCAGCAGCAGAGGTACGTCGGCGCCTGCCGGCCGTGCCCGGGCGACGGCGTCGAACAGCGCCTCGCGGTCGGCCAGCCGGTTGGCCACCAGCACCACCAGGACGGCGTCGGCCTCGCCCGCGTCGAGCACGGCGCGGAGCGCGGCCGTGAGCTCGGCGGGCGTGAGGTCGGCTCCGAGGTCCACCGGGTTGCGGACGTCGACCGCGCCCGGCACGGCCGCGCGCAGGGCGCCGCTCAGGTCGTACGACGACGGCGCGACGACCATGCCCTGGCCGTCGGCCCGGTCGGTCGTGAGGGCGCCCACGCCGCCGGTGTTGGAGACGATGCACACCCGGAGCCCGGCCGGCAGCGGCTGCTGCACGAGGAGCAGCGCGGTCTCGGTCAGCTCGGCGCCGGTGCGGCAGGCGATCACCCCCGACTGGTCGAGCAGCGCGTCGACGCCGACGCCGACGGTCGAGGAGGCGGACGGGTCCTGCCGGGCCCGCGAGCGGCCGCCCACCACGGCCAGCAGCGGCTTCTGCTCGGCGAAGCGGCGAGCCGTGCGGGCGAACTTGAGCGCGTTGCCGAACGACTCGAGGTAGAGCGCGCCCGCCGCGACCGACTCGTCGTCCATCCAGGCCGCGAGGAGGTCGTTGCTCGACACGTCGACCTTGTCGCCGAGGGAGACGAAGGCCTGCACCCCGAGCCCGACGTCGCGGGCGAGGTCGAGCAGCGCGAAGCCCATCCCTCCCGACTGGGACGCGACGGCCAGGCCGCCCACCTCGGGCACGTCGTGGAGGAGGGTCGCGTTGAGGCTGGCGCCGTTGGCCAGCACGCCCTGCGAGTTGGGGCCGACCAGCCGGAGGCTGTGCGCGCGGGCCAGGGTGAGCAGCTCGTGGCGACGCTCGTCGCTCCCGTTGCCCGAGAAGCCCGACGAGATGACGACCGCCGCCCCGGCTCCGTTGGCGGCGGCGTCGCGCAGCACGTCCGCGACCCCGTCGGCCGGCACCGCGACGACGACCAGGTCGACCGGACCGTCGACGTCGGCCAGGCTGCGGACGGTCGGCAGCCCGTCGATGACGTCGGCCTCCGGGTGCACGACGTGCACGTCGCCGGTGTAGGCCGAGCTGCGGATCGCGTCGAGCACGCCGTGCCCGAAACCGCCCGCCGATCGGCGTACGCCGACCACGGCGACGCTCGCCGGGTGCAGCAACGGGCGGAGCGACCGGGCGGCGGCGCGCCACTCCCGCTGGTCGGCCGCCTCGACCGCCTCACGAGAGGCGTCGGTGCGCAGCTCCACCTCCACCTCGCCCTGGATCGTCCGGCGGGTGGCGCCGAACCCGGCCGCGCGGAAGACGCGCAGCATCCCGTAGTTGTCGCCGAGGACCTCCGCCTCGAAGCGGCTGACCCCGTGCCGCCGGCCGAGCGCGGCGAGGTGCTCGAGGAGCAGGCTGCCCAGGCCCCGGCCGCGGTCCTCGTCGGCGACCAGGAACGCGACCTCGGCGGTGCCGGGGGAGAGCAGCTCGGCGGTCGCCAGGCCGGCGACCCGGCCACGCACGAGCGCCACCAGGGCCGCCGACGCGGTGTTGTCGGGAGCGAAGAGGTGGTCGACGTAGAGCCGACCAGCCTCCCGGCTGGGGGAGAAGAAGCGCAGGCGCAGCGTGTCCACGGACACCGACTCGTGCAGCCCGAGCACCGCGTCGCGGTCGTCCTCGCGCAACGACCGGATCACCGCGACCGTCCCGTCGGCGAGCAGCACGTCCGCGGGCTCCGCGCTCCAGTCCCGGGGGGCGAGGGTCGGAGCCGCCTGGTCGGTCACGTCCCCAACGTGCCAGAGCGAGCCGCCCCGTGCCACCGCCCCGGGAGGCGTCCGGCCAGGCGCTGGACCGCGCTGATCGCATGCACGGGCCCTTCTGCGACGCGCACAGCGCTCTTCTGTCAAAACATTGAGAAAAGTGCCCCACCTTGTGTGTTGACGCCGTCGAATCCTGCTACCTACTGTGACGAACATCACGGTGGCCCCCGGCCACCTGCTCGTGGGAGAAGGCCGACGCCCTGGCGCGCGACGCTCCGTCGACGGGTCGCTCCATCCCCGCTTGGTCTCGAGAAGGCAGGACAGCATGAGCAGGTTCCGTTCACCCTCGGCACACGTCAGGACAGCCGTTGCGGGGGTGGCGGCCGCGGCCGTCGCCGTCGGCGGCATGGCCACGGTCCCCGCCGCGGCAGCCGCTCCC
>NZ_JBFUJV010000031.1:0-41729 GCF_056401175.1 Nocardioides sp. P4_G10
GCCCTGCGGGCGGTCGAGCGGCTGGTCCGCGCCATTGCGGCGGAGGCGGGCACCCGTCGCCTCGCCGTCCGCGTGCGCCCCACCAGCAATCCCGATGTGGTCATCGTGGCCTTCCCGTGGCGCAACCGCGGCCGGGCGGAGGCGCTCGGCCAGGCCGTCGCCCACGCGCTCGACGCGCTGCCGACGCCCGACGTCGAGGAAGCCGTCAGCGCCGCCGCGGCCGAGGTCGCCGCCGCGCCCCGTGGCGACCGGCCCGGCACCATCACGCCGATCATCCCGGTGGTGGCGGTGACCGGCACCAACGGCAAGACCACGACCAGCCGGATGATCGCGCACATCGCGCGCACCAGCGGACTGGTCGTCGGGTGGTCCAACACCGACGGCATCTACCGCGACGGCGTGCTCGTCGAGGCGGGCGACTACTCCGGGCCCTCCGGCGCCGGCCGGGCGCTCGGGCTCGACGGCGTGCAGTTCGCGGTGACCGAGACCGCCCGCGGCGGCATCCTGCTCAAGGGCATCGGCATCAGTCGCAACGACGTGTCGGTCGTGACCAACGTGACCGCCGACCACCTCGGCCTCCAGGGCATCGACACGGTCGACCAGCTCGCCGAGGTGAAGTCCGTGGTGCCGCGGATCACCCGCAAGGACGGCTGGTCGGTGCTCAACGGCGACGACCCCCGGGTGCTGGCGATGCGCAGCGTGATCTCGGCGCACCCGTGGATCTTCAGCCGCGACCCCGACTCGCCGGCGGTGCGGGAGGTGCTGACCGACGGCGGCCGGGCCACGACCGTGATCGACGGGTGGATCACCGTGCTGGCGCCGGGAGCCGATCCGGACCCGCTCGTCGAGCTCGTCGACGTGCCGATGACGTTGGCAGGGCTGTCCCGCTTCAACATCGAGAACGCCCTCGCTGCTGCGTCCGCCGCCCTCGCGATCGGTCTCGCGCGCGACGCCGTGGTCAGGGGGCTGACGTCGTTCCTCCCCGACGCGGAGCACAACCCCGGCCGGATGAACTTCTTCTCGCTCCCCGCCGGCGACGGCCAGAGCGTGTCGGTCGTCATGGACCTCGCGCACAACGAGGCCGGCCTCGAGGCGCTGCTGGAGATCATGTCGGGCGTACGACGTCCCGGTGCCCGCCTGCTGCTCGGCCTCGGCGCCGTCGGTGACCGCACCGACGAGCTGATCGACGCGCTCGGTGAGATCGGCGCCAAGGGCAGCGACGTCGTGGCGATCGGCCACAAGGAGTGGTACCTCCGCGGCCGCACCATGGACGAGATCGACGCACTGCTCCGCGCCGGCGCTGCTCGGGTGGGCGTCACCGACATCGACACCTACACCACCGAGGTCGCCTGCCTCGCCGCGCTGGTCGAGCGCGCCGAGCCCGGCGACGTCGTCGGCCTCATGTGCCACGCCGAGCGGCAGGAGGCGTACGACTGGATCGCCGAGCACGGAGGCACGCCCGACAGCCCCGAGGTCCTCTCGCAGAAGGTGCGGGCGGCGCAGGGGTGACCGACGGCTGGGCGCAGGTGTACGACGCCCTCGCACCGACGTACGACGAGATGACCACTGGGAACGGCTGGTCGGCCAACCAACGGGCCCGGGACCTGCTCGTCCCGCTCGGCCTGGCGCCGGCGCGGGTCCTGGACCTGGGCGCCGGGACCGGGCAGACGGCGGTGGTGCTGCGCGAGCTGTTCCCCGCTGCCGCCCTGACGCTCGTCGACCCCTCGCCCCGGATGCTGGCGCTGGCCCGTGGCAAGGTGCCGGACGCCGAGGTGGTGGCTGCGGACGCCGAGTCGTTCCTCCGCGCCTGCGACGGCGCGTGGGACCTCGTCACGGCGATCGGCTTCCTCGAGCTGCTGCCCGACCTGTTCGAGGTCCTGCGGCAGTCCGCCGCGCGACTGGCGCCCGGCGCCCACCTGGTCGTGAGCCACGAGCCGCTGCTGGACGACGGGTCCGTGCAGGCCACCCCGGTCAGCGTGGTGGGCGGCCACCACCAGGTCCGGCGCCACCCGAGCGACGAGGTCGAGCGCCGCGCGGCGTCGTACGGCCTCCAGCGCGTCGCCTCGGACGTCGGCGTCGCCTTCGAGCGCAGCGACGACGGTCCCGCGATCTACGAGATCGTCGTCTGGCGCGCCCCGTCGCGCGGGGAGTAGTCGGCAGCCGAGGTCAGGTGTCGCCCGGGTCCACCTGCTCGCCGGGCGCACCGATGTCGAGGTCGCCCTCGACGATCAGCGCCGACACGCCGCCCGCCGACCGGGTCTCGTGCAGCTCTCCGGGTTCCCAGACGGCTGCCTGGCCGGCGCCGAGCCGATGCACGACGCCCTCCGCGCCCGCCACCTCGGCCTCGCCCACGAGCACGACGAGCAGCTGGCGGCCGACGGCCGGGTGCCGCCCGATGACGCCGCCGGGTGCGAGCGCGACCGACACGAGGTGGGCGTCGGCGCTCAGGCCGAAGGCGCCGACGGAGAAGCCGCGGCTGCCGTGCGCCTCGATCGGACGGTGCGGGAGGTCCGTCAGGTCGAGGATCCTCACGCGCCGCCCGCCACCTGGTCGGCCGGAGGCGTGTAGTCGGGGTCGGCGGAGGGCGCGTCGGGGTTGGTGGTCGAGCCGGCCTGGGCCACGTCGGACCAGTTCTCCAGCTCGGCCATCACCTCGGCGTGCTTGTCGACGCACACCACGACGAGGTCGCCGCGGTTGGCGCGGCTCATCGCGTGGCGCACGGCCTCGATCTCCTCGAGCACGAGCTCGGCCTGCTTGCAACGCGCGCCCTCATCCATCGCGGCGCGTACGCCGTCCAGGACGAGCTGGGCGGTCGCCCCGCGCTCGCGGCCGCGGAGCGCCACGTCCTCGCGCACGATGCACACGTCGAAGTGCTGGGCGGCGATGTGGCCGAGCTCGACCATGTCCTGGTCACGCCGGTCACCCGCGGTGGCGATGATGCCGATGCGCGACGGTCGGGCCAGGTCGTGCGACGACTCGAGCGAGTCACCGACGCGGTCCACGAAGTCGCCGAGCATCTTCATGCCGGGAGCGTTGTGGCAGTAGTCGACGATGACGTTGACGCCGTTGACGTCGACCTCGTTGAGTCGGCCGGGGGAGAGGTAGTAGTTGGTCGAGAAGGTCCGCAGGCCCTGGCGGATGTCGTGCAGCGGGGCCCCGGCGGCGAAGGCGGCCGCCGCAGCCGCGAGCGAGTTCTGGACGTTCATCCGCGCGCGGCCGTTGAAGGTCGCGGGGAGCAGGTGGGTCCACGCCAGCTGCATCTCGCGCCGGCCGTGCTGGACCACCATCATCTCGCCACGCTCCGTGGGGTTGAGCACGATGGCCTTGCCTCCACGGCGGCAGTGGGCGTCGATCATGTCGCGCACCTCGCTGCCGGGCTCCTCCATCGAGAACCAGACGACCTGCCCCGAGCACTTGCGCCGCATCTCGCGCACCAGCGGGTCGTCGGCGTTGAGCACGGCGTGGCCGTCGCGCGGCACCGCCTCGACGATGACCGCCTTCACGTCGGCGAGCTGCTCGACGGTGTCGATGCCGCGCAGGCCGAGGTGGTCGGGCTGGACGTTGAGCACCACGGCGACGTCGTTGCGCTCGTAGCCGAGTCCCTCGCGCAGGATGCCGCCACGGGCGACCTCGAACACGGCGAAGTCGACGCGCGGGTTCTGCAGCACCATCCGTGCCGACCGCGGGCCGGAGGCGTCGGCACGGATCACCAGCCGTTCGTCGATCACGACGCCGTCGGTGGAGGTCATGCCGACCTTGCGTCCGAGGCCCTTGAAGATGTGGGCGATCATCCGGCTCGTGGTCGTCTTGCCGTTGGTGCCGGTGACGGCCACGATCGGGATGCGCGAGGTGGCACCCGGCGGGAACAGCATGTCGACCACCGGCTTGGCGATGAACTGCGGCTCACCGATCGTCGGGTGGGTGTGCATCCGGAAGCCCGGGGCCGCGTTGACCTCGCAGATCGCGCCGCCCGCCTCGCGGACCGGCTCGGTGATGTCGGGGCAGATGAAGTCGATGCCCGCGATGTCGAGGCCGACCATCCGGGCGGCCTCCTCCGCGATCTCGACGTTCTCCGGGTGCGCCTCGAAGGTGCGGTCGATCGAGATGCCACCGGTGGACATGTTGCCGGTGAGGGCGAGCTTGACCATCTCGCCCTCGGCCGGCACCGAGTCCAGCGAGTGGCCCTGGTCGGCCAGCACCTCGATGGCGGCGTCGTCGATCTTGATGCGGGTGAGGACCTTCTCGTGRCCCACCCCGCGGCGCGGGTCGGCGTTGGTCAGGTCGACCAGCGCCTGCACGGTCGACGTGCCGTCGCCGGTCACGGACGCGGGCACGCGCTCGGCGATCGCGACCATCCGGCCGTCGATGATCAGGCAGCGGTAGTCCTTGCCGGTCACGAACGACTCGACGATGACGTTGCCACGGCGTGACTGGCCCTCGGCGATCGGGAACGCGGCGCGTACGTCGGCCTCGTCCTGCAGGTCGAGGCACACCCCGCGGCCGTGGTTGCCGTCGAGCGGCTTGAGCACGACCGGGTAGCCGATGCGTCGGGCCGCGGCCACCGCGCCCTCCTCGCTGCGCACCGACTCCTGCTTGGGCACCGGCAGGCCGGCGGCGCCGAGCAGCTTGGTCGTCAGGTCCTTGTCGGAGGCGATGTCGACGGCGATCGACGACGTCTCCGAGGTCATGGTGGCGCGGATCCGCTTGGCGTGGACACCCTGGCCGAGCTGGACGAGGGAGTACTGGTTGAGCCGGATCCACGGGATGTCGCGGGACACCGCCTCGTCGACGATCGCCTGCGTCGACGGGCCGAACGCGGTGCGCTCGGCACGACGGATGAAGTCGTCGCGCTCGGTCTCCCAGTCGAAGTCGGGGTCGCCCTCGACGAGGTGGTTGACCAGTCGGACGGCGAGACGCCCGGCGGTGAGGCCGACGTTCTCGTCGATGTAGCCGTAGATGATGTTGTAGCGACCCGGCTGCCCCTTGACCTGCCGGGTCTTGCCGCGGCGGATGTCGTGGCCGACGAGCTGCTGGAGGGCCAGGGCGACGTGCTCGGCGACGTGGCCCAGCCAGGTGCCCTCGTTGAGGCGCTCGAGGAAGCCGCCGCGGCGGCCGCGCGAGCACGAGTGCTCGCGGAGGCCGGGCAGCATCGCGACCAGGTCGTCGGTGAACCCGGGGATGGTGTTGGTGGGGAACTGCTCGAGCGAGCCCAGGTCGACCACGAGGTGGATCGACTTGTCGTAGGACCAGACGTTGGCGCCGCGGTAGACGCGGGTCTCGACGATCTCCAGGTCCGGCGTGGGTCGTTCACTCATGCACGTACTCGCTTCGCTCCGTGCGCGCATGAGGCACCAATCGCACTGTGCTGACTGACTCGCTCGCTTCGCTCGCTCATGCATCTTCTCCTTGGTCGGGCGCGGGGGTCTGGGGGGCCGGGCCGCGGCGCAGCTTGAGGCGTCGGCGGATCGCGGCGGGGGTCGCGTCGGCAGCGGCGATGTCGCGGACCAGCTGGCGCAGGTCGCGTCCGGCCTCGGCGAGCTCTTCTGCGTCCTCGGGCTGGATGGACGGCTCCTGCGGCACGAGCTCGCGGGTGGTCAGGTTGAAGACGGTGCCGGCCGGCAGGGTGTGGAACACGACCCCGCTGGCCAGCAGAGGCGAGGACCGGGTGGCCTCGTAGGCGTTGGAGACCATGCGCGACCCGTCGAAGATGGTCACCGCGCCCTTGCCCAGCACCCGCATGACCGTGTCGCCCTCGACGTCCTCGACCAGGCCGCAGGTGTCCTCGTCGACGCCGATGCCGAGCAGCTGGGGGCTCTGGGCCACGATCATCAGCAGCCGGCCGTAGCGGTTGCGCTGGTCGAAGTGCTGGTCGATGACGGCCATGTCGACGAGGCCGAGGCCCGCCGCCACCTGCGTCATCCGCTGCTTGGGCGTGGCCCCGCCGACGCCGAAGGCGACCATGTGCGACGACTGGATGCTCGCGCCTGCCGACGTGCCCGCGACGACCGCACCGCGCTCGTGGGCCCGCAGGATCGCGTCACCGACCGGCGTGCCGCACACGATGGACGACAGCTTGAGCTGGTTGCCGCCGGTCATGAAGATCCCGGTGGCCTCGTCGAGCGCCTTGGCCAGCACCGGGTCGTGGGCCTGGTCGCGGGACTCCGGGCGTACGGCGTCCACGCTGGCCGCGCCGAACTTCGTGAAGAGCGCGTCGTAGACGTCCACCACCTCGCGTCCCAGCGAGGAGGCGGTCGGGATGACGGCGATGCGGGCGTCCTTGCCGCCGCTCAGCGTGACGAAGTGCTTGAGGATGGTGGGCTTGCGCACCTTGTCCTCGGCGCCCCCGATGATCATGAGTGGTCCCCTGGGCATGACACGCAGGCTAGCGGCTGGAAGGGTGAGGGAATGCAGGAGTATGTGGGGAAGGCGTCGGACGCGGGTTCGCGCCGACTGGTCGTCATGCGTCACGCCAAGGCCGAGCACAGTGCGAGCACCGATCACGTGCGTGCGCTGGCCGAGCGTGGGTTGGGCGACGCGGAGGCGGTCGGCCGCTGGATGCGCGACCACGGTGTCGAGCCCGATGCCGCGCTGGTCTCCGACGCGCTCCGCACGCAGCAGACGTGGCAGCAGGTCGCGGCCGGCGCCGGCTGGGACGAGGGCATCGTCGTCTTCTCCGAGGCCCTCTACGCCGCCGGCACCGACTCGGCCTTCGACCTGCTGCGCGAGGTCGGTGGCGACGTACGGACCCTGGTCGTCATCGGCCACAACCCGACGATGGGATCGCTGGCCGAGCTCGTCGACGACGGTGAGGGCGACAGCGAGGCGACGACCGCCATGCTGACGCGTGGCTTCCCGACCTCGGCCGTCGCGGTCTTCACCGTCGAGGGCGAGTGGGCCGACCTCGGTCCCGGCACGGCGCGGCTCGCCGCCTTCCACGTCGGGGCTGCGTGAGCGATCCTCACGTCGTAGCGCGGCTCCGCGCCGCCGGCTGCGTGTGGGCCGAGGACGAGGCTGCGCTGCTCGCCGCGGCTGCGGCGTCGCCCGACGAGCTCGAGAGCCTCGTCGTACGTCGGGTCGCGGGCGAGCCCCTGGAGACGGTGCTCGGCTGGGCGGAGTTCCTGGGCCGCCGGCTGGTGGTAGGCCCCGGCGTCTTCGTGCCCCGGCGCCGCACCGAGCTCCTGGCGAGGACGGCCCTCGAGCACACCCGCGCAGTCCCGGTGGGCCGCGGACGACCCGTCGTGGTCGAGATGTGCTGCGGCGTGGCGCCCGTGGCCGCGAGCCTCGAGGACGCGCACGCCGAGGTGCACGCGTCCGACGTGAGCGCGACGGCCCTCGGGTGCGCCAGGGCCAACGCGCCGTCTGCGTCGCTCCACCTCGGCGACCTGTACGACGCGCTGCCGACCGGCCTCCTCGGCCGCGTCGACGTGCTGGCCGCCAACGCGCCCTACGTCCCCAGCGACCGGGTGGCCGACATGCCGCCGGAGGCTCGCGACCACGAGCCGCGGGTGGCGCTCGACGGTGGCGCCGACGGCGTCGACCTGCACCGTCGGCTCGCGGCCGACGCCGCCAGCTGGCTGGCGCCCGGGGGAGTGCTGCTCGTCGAGACCAGCCCCGGACAGGCGGGACTCACGACCGGCGCGATGGAGGCGGCGGGGCTCGCGACGCGGGTCGAGACCGACACCGAGGTCGGTGGGTGCGTCGCGGTCGGCGTACGCCCCGACGTCAGCCGATGAGCGGCGGCGCGGGTGTCGTGATGCCCACCGCCGCGTCGGCCTCCTCGATCTGCTCCCGCGAGATGCCGAGCAGGTAGAGGATCGCGTCGAGGTAGGGGACGTTGACCGCCGTGTCGGCGGCGTCGCGGACCATCGGCTTGGCGTTGTAGGCGATGCCGAGCCCGGCGGCGTTGAGCATGTCGAGGTCGTTGGCGCCGTCACCTATGGCGATCACCGCGTCGAGGGGTACGCCGACCTCGCCGGCGAACTCGCGCAGCGCGGCTGCCTTGCCCGCCCGGTCGACGACGTCGCCGACGATGCGACCGGTGAGGCGGCCGTCGACGACCTCGAGCTCGTTGGCGCGCGCGAAGTGGATGCCGAGGTCGGCGGCGAGGCGGTCGGTGATCTGGGTGAAGCCACCGGAGACGATCGCGAAGCGGTAGCCGAGGCGGCGCAGCGTGCGCACCATCGTGCGGGCGCCGGGCGCGAGCACGATCGACTGGTAGACCTCGTCGAGGGCGGACTCCGGGACGCCCGCGAGCAGCGCGACCCGCTCACGCAGGGATGCCTCGAAGTCGAGCTCGCCGCGCATCGCGGCCTCGGTCACGCGGGCGACCTCGACCTCCTGGCCGGCGTGGGCGGCGAGCATCTCGATGACCTCGCCCTGGATGAGGGTGGAGTCGACGTCCATCACGATGAGCCGGATGCCGCGGCGGTGGAGGGAGTCGCGCTGCACGGCCAGGTCGATGCCCTGCTTGACGGCCTCGACCGAGAGGAGCGGGCGCAGGGTCTCGGCCGGCGCGCCGGAGACGTGCAGCTCGATGGCGGTGACGGGATAGCGCGCCATCCGCTCGATCTTGTCGATGTTGGCGCCCGAGTCGGCGATCCGGCCCGCGATCGCGGACATCGCCGAGGCCTTGAGCGGGTTGCCGATGATCGTGATGTGCGATCGCTCGCCGCGCCGGCTGCGGTTGTCGCCCGCACCGCGGTCCACCTCGACGCTCATGTCGAGGTCGGCGGCGGTGCGCTCGATGGTGTCGCGCAGCTTCTTCCAGTCCCGCGGCGCGGTGACCAGGATGCCCAGCACGAGCCGACGTCGGAGCACGATCTGCTCGATGTCGACGACCTCGACGCCGGCTGCGGCGAGCGCGGCGAAGATCGCTGAGGTGACGCCAGGCCGGTCCTTGCCCGTGAGGGTGACCAGGAGAGTCTTCGGCTCGTCTTCCATCGTGCGTCGAAGGCTAGTCGCGGTGCGGCGCGGACCGCTGCCGGGTCCGCGCATCGGGCAGTGCCTCGACGTGGTGCTGGCGGGCAGCGGCCCGGTCCCCTACGTTGTTGTTGCAGGCGGTCCCGGCCTCGGCGCCGCTGGACAACCGGGGGTTTCCATGGACTTCATGACGGCAGTGCGCACGTGCTTGTCCAAGTACGTCGACTTCTCGGGCCGCGCGCGGCGCTCCGAGTACTGGTACTTCGCGCTGTTCTCGTTCCTGGTCAGCCTCGCGGCCAGCATCGTCGACGCCGTGATCGGCACCGACTACGACGGGGCCACCAGCGGTGGCCTGATCCAGACCGTGGTCGGCCTGGCGTTCTTCCTGCCCAGCCTCGCCGTGGCCGTGCGCCGGCTGCACGACACCGACCGCAGCGGCTGGTGGATCCTCATCGGCCTCATCCCGATCATCGGCTGGATCCTGCTCCTCGTGTGGTTCTGCACCGACTCCAAGGCCGACAACCAGTACGGGCCCGACCCCAAGACGGGACCGACCGGCCACCCCGGCGACTACCCGCCGCCCCCGGCCTACGGCAGCGGCCAGTACGGCGGCTGACGTTGTCGGTGGCTGGTCCTAGCGTCGGGGCATGAGCCGAACCCACCACACCATCGACTACATCGAGATCAACGTCTCCGACATGGCCGCGGCGCGCGAGTTCTACGCGCAGGCGTTCGGCTGGGCGTTCAACGACTACGGTCCCACCTACTCCGGCATCCGGGCCGCGTCCGGCGACGGTGAGGTGGGCGGTCTCAACGGCACCGGGACTCCAGGCCCGGGCGGTCCCCTCGTCCTGCTGTTCTCCGACGACCTCGACGCCACGGTGCTCGCGGTCGGAGCGGCCGGCGGCGCCGTCACGACCGGCCCCTCCGAGTTCCCCGGCGGGCGCCGGTTCGAGTTCAGCGACCCGAGCGGCAACGTGCTGGGCGTCTGGGCGACGACCTAGCCGCCCGAGGACCACTCAGCGGTCGGGCCACACCTCGGGCGAGCAGGCGGCCACGATCGCACGCCGGGCAGCGCGGCCGAGCGGCTGCAGGAGGTCGCGACGCCGGTCCACCTCGTACGACGACAGCGCGCCGCCGTCGTCGACGAGGGCCAGGTCGACGATCGCCCACGCCTGCAGGCCGCGCGCGGCGAGGTCGACGCACCGCGGCGGGGTGCCGAGCGGGGCGTCGAGGGAGGGGCGGTGGTGCAGGTTCATCAGGGCGTCGGCTGCCTCGGGCCGCCACCTCGCCACGTCGAGGTCGGCCAGGTCACCCGCCGCGTCGACGAGCGCGCCGCGCAGGGTGCGGTCGGCCTCGCCGACGTCCGGCAGCTGCCGGCGTGACGCCTCCAGGGGCTGCCACTGCACGGTCTCGCCCTGTTCCTCGGGCACCAGGCCCAGGTCGCCCACCACGACTGCCTGTCCGGCCTCGAGCGCGGCGCCGTTGAAGTCGCGCGGGCCGCCCAGGCCCAGCGGGTCGCCGTCGACTGGCAGTGCCAGTCCGGCGTACGTCGCACCGGTGCCCCGCGCGCGCACCAGCAGGTCGAGCGTCGAGCCGCCCGCCAGCAGGTGGGTGTCGTCGGCCAGCGCGTCGAGCACGTGGTCGGTCTGCTCGTGTCCGCGCAGCCACGCGGTCAGCCACCAGGCGAGGTTCGCCGAGTGGGGGAGGGCCAGGTGGGTGCGCGACATCGCGGGCGAGGCTACTCGCCGTCCTGCACCGTCGTGTCCGGGGCCGAGGCGTGGTCGGTGCTGGATAGGGTGACGCGCATGGTCGCCGTCATCGAGTTCGCAGGGGTCACGGTGCGCCGGGGCCAGTCGCTGCTGCTCGACGACGTCAGCTGGCTGGTCGAGGAGGACGAGCGCTGGGTGGTCCTCGGGCCCAACGGCGCCGGCAAGACGACGCTGCTCCAGGTCGCCGCCGCGCAGATGCACCCGACCTCGGGGGTGGCCGGGATCCTCGACGAGGTCCTCGGCACGACCGATGTCTTCGAGCTGCGCCCGCGCATCGGCCTCACCAGCGCCGCGCTCGCCGACCGGATCCCGCGCTCCGAGCTGGTCAAGGACGTCGTCGTCTCCGCGTCCTACGGCGTCCTGGGCCGCTGGCGCGAGGAGTACGCCGACCTCGACCACGACCGGGCCGCCGCCCTGCTCGCGGAGGTCGGGGTCGAGCACCTGGCCGAGCGCACCTTCGGCACCCTGAGCGAGGGCGAGCGCAAGCGGGTGCAGGTCGCCCGGGCGCTCATGACCGACCCCGAGCTGCTGCTGCTCGACGAGCCGGCCGCCGGCCTCGACCTCGGCGGGCGCGAGGACCTGGTGGCGACGCTGTCCCAGGTGGCCCTCGACCCCGACTCTCCGGCGACCGTGCTGGTCTCGCACCACGTCGAGGAGATCCCGCCCGGCTTCACCCACGCCCTTCTGCTGCGCGAGGGCCGGGTCGTGGACTCCGGGCCGGTCGAGGACGTCGTCACCGCCGAGTCGCTGTCGGAGACCTTCGCGATGCCGCTGCTGCTGAGCCGCTCGGACGACCGGTTCGCGGCGCGCCGACGCCCCGCCGAGCGCGTCGCTCCCGCCTGACCTCACGCCCCACTGGATAGGGTCGGACCATGGACTGGATCCGCGACCACCTCTGGGAGACCTGGCTCGGTCTCTCGATCGTGCTCGGCGTGGCGGAGATGTTCAGCCTCGACCTGATCCTCGCGATGCTCGCCGCGGGAGCGGTGATCGGGATGGTCGCCGCCATCATCGGCCTGCCGGTCGTCGTGCAGATCCTCGCCGCACTGGCCGCGTCGATCGCCATGCTGGCCTTCGTCCGTCCGGCCTTCGTCAAGCGGCTCCACAGCGGCCCCGAGCTCTCGCTCGGCCACGGCAAGCTGGTCGGCACCCGCGCGCTCGTCACCCAGGAGATCACCGGCCTGGCGCCGGGCCGGATCAAGGCCGCGGGGGAGATCTGGTCGGCACTGCCCTACGACGAGCACCTGACGATCGAGCCGGGCGCGACCGTCGAGATCTTCCAGATCAAGGGCGCGACCGCCTACGTCCACCCGGTGGGCACGCTCGAGCCCTGACCCGGCGTCCTGCGCCGCCTCACGACCGCTCACCGCCAGCCACTGCACCACACAAGATCGGGGGAACCCATGGGGACTGCTCTACTGGTCCTGCTCCTGCTCGTCGTCCTGTTCGTCGTCGTCATGCTCGCCAAGACGGTCCGCATCGTGCCCCAGGCACGCGCGGGCATCGTCGAGCGCTTCGGCAAGTACAAGGGGACGCTGCCGGCAGGACTCAACATCGTCATACCGTTCATCGACAGGTTGCGCTACCTCATCGACCTGCGCGAGCAGGTCGTGAGCTTCCCGCCGCAGCCGGTGATCACGGAGGACAACCTGGTGGTGTCGATCGACACCGTCATCTACTTCCAGGTGACCGACCCGGTGACCGCGACCTACGAGATCGCGAACTACATCCAGGCTGTCGAGCAGCTCACCATGACCACCCTGCGCAACATCGTGGGTGGCATGGACCTCGAGCAGACGCTGACCTCGCGTGACGAGATCAACACCGGCCTGCGTGGCGTGCTCGACGAGGCCACGGGCAAGTGGGGCATCCGGGTGAACCGCGTGGAGATCAAGGGCATCGACCCGCCGCCGTCCATCAAGGACGCGATGGAGAAGCAGATGCGCGCGGATCGTGACAAGCGAGCCCTCATCCTCACGGCCGAGGGCCAGCGCCAGTCGGCGATCCTCACCGCGGAGGGAAACAAGCAGTCGGCGATCCTCAACGCCGAGGGTGACCGCGAATCGCTGATCCTGCGTGCCCAGGCCGACCGCGAGGCGCAGATCCTGCGTGCCCAGGGTGAGGGACAGGCCATCCAGACGGTGTTCCAGGCCATCCACGACGGCCAGCCCGACCAGTCGCTGCTGGCCTACCAGTACCTCCAGATGATGCCGAAGATCGCCGAGGGCAGCGCCAACAAGGTGTGGGTCATCCCCTCCGAGATCACCAAGGCGATGGAGGGCCTCGGCTCGTCGATCCACGAGATCGCCGGGATCCCGAAGGACGCCACGCCGCGCACGCGGGTGGACATGGGCCCGGCCGAGCCCCAGCTGCCGGGCTCGTCGGCCGACCTGGAGATGCGGAGGACCAACGAGGCCGTGCAGGAGGCGATCGCCGCTGCCGAGAGTGCCGCCAACCCGGGCCGCGCCGCACGGTCGACCGCTCCGGGCGCGACCGCCCCGGGCGCCGACCCCGCTGAGCCGGGAGCACCCGCCGGCCAGTGAGTCCGACCGAAGCGGTGCTGATCGCCCTCGCAGGAGTGGCGGCCGGCACCATCAACACCGTGGTGGGGTCGGGGACGTTGATCACGTTCCCGACCCTCCTCGCGTTCGGCGTACCCCCGGTGACCGCCAACGTCAGCAACACCGTCGGGCTCGTCCCGGGCAGCATGTCCGGCGTCTTCGGCTACCGCCGCGAGCTCGCCGGGCAGAGGGCCCGCGTGCTCCGGCTGGGGGCGGCGTCGCTGGTCGGCGGCGTCGCCGGCGCACTTCTGCTGCTCTGGCTGCCGTCGTCCGCGTTCGACGCGATCGTCCCCGCGCTCATCGCACTCGGCGTGGTGCTGGTCCTCCTCGGCCCGCGGATCCAGCGCTCCGTCGCGGCTCGCGCCGAGTCGCGGGGCGGCATCCCCGACCACGGCGTGTGGTGGGTGTGGCCGGCGGTCGCAGCCGCTGGCGTCTACGGCGGCTACTTCGGCGCCGCCCAGGGCGTGCTGCTGATGGCGATCCTCGGCATCGGGGTCGCCGACTCGATGCAGCGGCACACCGCCACCAAGAACGTCCTCGCCCTCATCGTCAACGCCGTCGCCGCGCTGGTCTTCATCGCCGTCGCCGACATCGACTGGACCGTCGCCGGCCTGATCGCGGTCGGCTCGGTCATCGGCGGTCAGATCGGTGCCACCGTCGGGCGGCGCCTGCCACCCGTCCTGCTCCGCGCCGTCATCGCCACGGTCGGGGTCGTCGCGCTCGTCGTGCTGCTCACCTGACCGTGTGAGTGAGACGACCTGGCGCTCAGGCGCCAAGGGAGTCCCTCCGCCTCAACCACCGGCGGCACGAGCACTGACTTCCACTTCGCTCGTACAGAGACGAAGTCCCGTCACGGCCCGATGCGTGGCGACGGCTCATGACCAGAGGCGCTATGCGTTCCAGGAGCCGCCGCTGGCCCGTCGCTTCCACCGACGCACGAGCTGCATGATGCCCCGGGCGAGGCCGCCTTCAGCAAGGCCTCCGCCGGCGGCGCCGGCGCCCATCGCCAGCGACTCCCGTCCCAGCGCCTGACTGTCGCGGATCGCCCGCATCGGTGCGTCGGCGTCGGGGACCGGGTTGGGCTCACCGGGCAAGCGCTCGGGCTGCTGGGTCACGACCGGCCCTGGTCGCGGTGACGGCCCGTCGCCCGCTCCGATGCCTTCTCCACCCACGCCTCGAGCCACGTGCCGAGGACGTCGTACGCCTGGGCGCGCACGGCGGGTCGGGAGAGGACGACGTCGTGGATCGCGCCCTCGACGGCGACCGACGTGACGTGGGTGCCGACCGACGATGCCCAGCGGCGGATCTGCTCGACGTCGAGCACGATGTCGTGCGTCGCGGCGGTCTCCTCGGTCTGCTCGCCGAACCACGACCGCGCGGAGGACAGCACGAGGGTGGGGGAGTCGATGTGGAGCCCCGCGTGCAGCAGCGCGTGGCCACGTCGTACGGCGCGCAGCCACCCGACGTAGATCGGACGGGAGTCCAGCGGCTTCCAGGCGAGGTCGTAGTCCCACTCGCCGGCGTGCTCGTGGTGCAGCGAGCGGCCGTAGACGTTGCTGATCCGGCGTGGGATCTCCTGCATCGGCCGGCTGGTGCCGAGCCGCTCGATCGCCAGCCGCGTCGCGGGGCTGCGCAGCCACGCGGCACCCTGCATGTCGAACCAGGGGGAGTTGAGCACCATCGCCGTAAGCTGGGACGGTCGCCGCTCCTTCGCCCACAGCGGGACCGTCAGGCCGCCGGTCGAGTGGCCAGAGGCGATGACGTCGCGGTGCCCGTCGCGCTGGGTGATCCGCCACCACGCCAGGTCGATCTCCGCGAAGTACTCGCCCAGGTCGGCGACGTAGTGCGGCGTCTGGTGCTCGCGCAGCGACCGGCCGTACTTGCGGAGGTCGAGGGCGTAGAACGCGTAGCCCCGGTCGGCCCACCACCGGGCGTACTCGGTGTGGAAGAAGTAGTCGGCGAACCCGTGCACGTGCAGCACGGCACGCCCGTTGGGGCGCTCGGGGGCCAGCGTCACGAGCGTCGCGACGACGGGGCCCTCGGGGTCGGGCGGGAGGGAGATCGTCTCCACCCGGAAGTCAGGTCCGAGGATGTCGGCCTGCAGCGGGACCAGAGGCATGTGACGAGCCTATCCACCGTCGCTGACTTTCCCGGTTCCACCTCGGCGAAGGTCTGTCGAGCCCTAACATTTGGCCGTGTCGAGTGCCGTGGGGTCTGTGCTTCGCGGCATCACGTCGTACGTCCAGCAGCGCGTCGAGGGCTGGCGCACCGGTTCGCGCGGCAGCCAGTCGTTCCTCCTGCTGGTCTTCGTCGCCCTCGTCGGCGCGGCGGTGGGCATCGGCGAGCTGGCCCAGGTCGTCGTCCCGGTGTCGCTGTGGTTCCTCGTCCTCATGCTCGGCCTCATGCTGCTGCGGTTCGTGCCGCTGCTCATGCTGACCGTGGTGCTGGGGGCCGCCGCCTTCTGGACGTCGGTCCAGACCGGCTTCACCACCCCGAGCCGCGAGGCGGCACTGACCACCCTCGCCGTCGGCGTGCTGCTCGCGATCTACCAGTCGAGCCGCCAGCGGTCCGGCCTGCCGATGGCGCTGAGCGAGGCGGTGCTGACCCAGCTCCGTGACCGGCTGCAGCGCCAGGGCGTGGTCCCGCCGCTGCCCAACGGCTGGCGCTCCGAGTCAGCGACGATCACGGCCAACGGCCCCAGCTACGCCGGCGACTTCCTCGTCGCCGACCTGCGCGAGGGGCGGTGGCTGGAGATGGCGCTCGTCGACGTGTGCGGCAAGGGCACCTCCGTCGGCCCGCAGGCGTTGCAGTTCGCCGGGGCGCTCGGCGGCCTGATCGGCGCCCTGCCTCCGGCCGAGCTGATGGCGGCGGCCAACCACTTCCTGCTGCGCCAGGAGTCCGACGAGTCGCTGGCGACGGCGGTGCACCTCAAGATCGACCTGGTCACCGGCGACTACACGATCACCAGCGCCGGGCACCCGCCGGCGCTGCACTGGCACCTGGCCCAGCGCGGATGGTCCATCGACAACGCGCGGGGCATGGCGCTCGGCGTGATCGACGACGCCGAGTTCACCCCGAGCCGCGGACGGCTGCGCCCCGGTGAGGCGCTGATGTTCTACACCGACGGTGTCATCGAGTCCGCGGACCGCGACCTCGACGCGGGCATCGACTGGCTGCGGCACGCCGCCCTCCAGGCCGTCGAGACCCGCGGCTTCACCGGCATGCCGAAGCGCGTGCTCAAGAAGGTGCCTCGCGGGGACGACGACCGTGCCCTGCTCGTGCTCGAGCGGCAGCCGCTCACGTCGCCCGAGCTGGACTCGGAGCGGGCCCGCAGCCTCGGTGTCTGAGGCTCAGGCGCCCCGCGAGTAGAGCTCGCGGATGACGTCCTCGATGTCGGGCTCCTGGATGGACAGGTCCGCGACGTCGTACGACGCTGCGACGGCCGCCACGACCGGCGCGGCGCTCGCCTCGGTCGGGAACGACAGCCACTGCCGCGGTCCCTCGACCCGGCGCACCACCGCACCGGGCACCTCGATGGGCGGTGCCTCGTCCACCAGGTCCACCACCAGGGTGCGGGTCGAGCCGCCCTGCTCGTGCAGCCCGGCCAGCGGGCCGTCGAAGACCGACGTGCCGTGGTCGATCACGATCACCCGGTCGCACAGCGCCTCGATGTCCTGCAGGTCGTGGGTGGTGAGGACGAGGGTGGTGCCGCGCTCGTCGTTGAGCGCCCGGAGGAACTCGCGCAGGCGACCCTTGCTCACCACGTCCAGGCCGATCGTCGGCTCGTCGAGGTAGAGCACCTCGGGATCGTGCAGCAGCGCCGCGGTGATGTCGCCGCGCATCCGCTGGCCGAGGCTGAGCTGGCGCACGGGGGTGTCGAGCTGGCCGCCGAGGTCGAGCAGGTCGACGAACCGGTCGAGGTTGTCGCGGTAGCGCGCCGGCGGGATGCGGTACATCTTTTGGAGCAGGGCGAACGAGTCGCGCAGCGGGAGGTCCCACCACAGCGTGGACCGCTGGCCGAAGACCACCCCGATGCGACGCGCGAGCTCGACGCGGTCGCGGCTCGGGTCCAGACCGGCCACCCGCACCTGCCCACCTGTCGGCACGAGGATCCCGGTCAGCATCTTGATCGTGGTCGACTTCCCGGCACCGTTCGGCCCGATGTAGCCGACCATCTCGCCGGCATCGACGGAGAACGTCAGGTCGTGCACGGCCAGCACGGAGTCGCGCACCCGGCGGCGGCGCCCCTCGACCCGGCGGCGTACGTCGAAGGTGCGCTCGAGGTCGCGCACGTCGATGAGTGGCTCGGTGACGGACATGGTCAGCTCCCCGTGGAGGTGTAGTGGCGGACGCCGGAGCGCCACACGAGCAGGGCGGCGGCCATGGTGAGCACGCCGGCGACCGGCGAGGCGAACTGGAACGCCTCGGGCATCCCGGTCGGGTCGGAGCGGCCGAGGAGGAAGAGGCAGGGGTACCAGTTGACGAAGGCGACGGGAATCACGAACGTCAGCCCGACGAGCACCTCGCGCGGGAAGATGTTGAGCGGGTACTGCGTCACCGTGGCACCGCCGTACGTGAAGGCGTTGGCGAACTCCGTGGCGTCCGTCGTCCAGAACTGGACGCACGAGAAGCCGACGAAGAGCCCGAAGAACACCAGTCCGCCGCTCACCAGCATCGACACGGCCACCAGGACCCGTGCCGGGGTCCAGTCGACGTAGGTGCACGCCCACCCGAACACGATGCTGGCCTGGGTCAGCCGCCCGAGTCGGCGCAGCGTGAACTGGTCGGCGCACACCTGCACGAGCAGCGGCACCGGCTTGGTCATCATCTGGTCCAACCGGCCGGTGCGGATGTAGGTGCCGATCCGCTCGACGCTGCCGATCGCCGTGTCGGCCACGGCCAGCGCGAGCGAGGCGCTGCCGTAGAGCAGCGCCACCTCCGGGAGCGTGAAGCCCGCGAGGTCGTTGAGGTGGGCGAACATGATCCACAGGCCGACGAAGTCGAGAGCGGTGATCAGCCCGTTGCCCACGGCCAGCAGCACGAACGAGGTGGGGTACTGCCACGCCGCGCGGATCCACAGCGACGCGATCTGCAGGTAGGAGCGCAGGTGCAGCGCCGCCGCCGACTCAGCCACCCTGGACCACCACCTTGCGCGTGGCCAGGCGGAGCACGCCCTGGCAGGCGGCCAGCAGGACGACGGCCCACATCACCTGGAACCCGAGGGCTGCCACGAGGTCGGCGCCCGTGTGCTTGCCGAGCCAGATGTCCGCGGGCACCTGGACGTACGACGCCCACGGCAGCGCCTGCGCGAGCGTGCCGAGCCACCCGGGGAACAGCACGAGCGGCAGCATCATCCCGCTGAAGAAGATCGCGAAGGCCCCGCTCATCACCTTCACGCCCGACTGGTCCAGCAGCCAGAAGGCGGTGCTGGCGACGAGGAACCGGATCGCGAAGCTCACGACGACCGCGAGCACCAGCGACACGGCGAAGGCGAGCGCGGTCAGCGGAGAGGACGGGAGGGCGATGTCGAAGACGACGTAGCCGATCACCGTGGGCCCGAGCCCCCGGGTGAGGAGGTGGTACGCCGCCCGGCCCAGGTCGCTGGCGAGGTACCACCCCACCAGACCGACGGGCCGGTAGAGGTCGATCGCCACGTCGCCGGTGCGGACCCGCTCCGCGAGGTCGTCGGTGGTGCCACCGCCCCACAGCGCGATCGTCATCAGCAGCGCCTGGCCTAGCCAGACGTACGTCACCGCGTCCTGGGCGTCGTAGCCGCCGGCGATCGGGTTCGCGTCCCAGAGGGCGAGGTAGGCGTAGGAGTAGATGATCCCGAAGACCGAGTTGGTGAAGATCCCGGCGAGCGTGGCGGCCCGGTAGGTGGAGTAGCGGCGGAACGCTCGGGTCGCGACGGCGACGTGCAGCACCGGCTTCCCCCTCACGCGTGTTCGATCCCCGGCCCACCCACGAGGGGGCCGGGGATCGTCTCACATGGGAGGGGTGCGGTGCACCTCAGCCGTGGCGGACGAGGTTGACCACGCCGATCGTGCGGCCCTGGGCGTCGCGAGTGATGGCGACGCCGGCGCGCTTGGCGCGCGGGCTCAGCAGGATCTCCCGGTGGCCGGGGGAGTCGAGCCACAGGGAGACCATGGCCTCCGGGCTCAGGTTCGTGCCCCGGACGAGCGTCTCGCCGGCCCAGGAGTTGTCGCACTTGCGGATGACGTCGCGCTGGTCGCGGTGCTCGAGCACCCCGGTCCGGGCGATCCGGGCGCCCCACTGCTCGGCGAGCTGGTCGGTGCAGACGTCGAAGTTCCAGATCTTGCGCAGGCCGTGCTCGGCGCGCGCCTCGTTGATCCGCACCATCAGCGCGTCCTCGAGCTGGTCGCTGCTCGAGTTGGCGGCGATGGCGGAGGCGGCGCGGGGCACGGACCACGTGGTGGCCTCGGCCGCGGCGGGGACGCCGGCCGCGACGGCGGCGGCGAGGCCCAGGCCGGCCAGGCGCGAGAACAAGCGGGAGTGCTGCACGGGGGTCCTCCGGGGGAGATCCACGACGTCGGGGGTGGGGTGAATCTTGATGGAATCTCTTGAAACTAGGGGTTGACCCTAGGTAGTTCCTGTGGGTGATGTCGAGCCCGCGGCGACTCTGTGCGGTTCATGCGGAAGGTTTCATCAATATTTGGCAGGTAGACCGCCAGTACAGATGAAAACGGCTTGACGGTTTCTGCATGACCGAAACGCAGAAAAAGAGACCCGTGGTCTGGACCTCTCGGTCCAGCACACGGGTCTCGTGGGTTGGGTGGGACAGATGTGACCAGTGGGGCGCCGAGTGCCCGAGCGGTCAGTGCTGGTAGGTGCCGTGCAGGATCGCGCGCCCCAGCGTCTTGAAGGCCAGGTTGAAGGAGACCACCGCGTTGGAGGCGTCCGCGTCGACGCCCAACGTGGCGTCCTTCACCGCGTGCACCACGAAGAAGTAGCGGTGCGGGTGGTCGCCCTCGGGCGGTGCCGCTCCCATGAATCCTGCGTCACCACCGTCGTTGCGGACGTGGAAGGCGCCGCCGGGCAGGTCTCCCGATGCCGCGCCGGCGGGCAGCGAGGTCACGTCGGCCGGGATGTCGACCAGGTTCCAGTGCCAGAAGCCGCTCGGGGTGGGCGCGTCCGGGTCGAAGCAGGTGACCACGAAGGACTGGGTGCCCTCCGGGGCCCCCGACCAGGTGAGCTGCGGTGAGGTGTTGCCGCGGTCGGCCACCTGGTCGTCCTTCAGCGGTGCGCCGTCGGTGACGTCCTCGCTCGTGACGGTGAAGGACTCGGTCGCCGGCAGGTAGTCGTAGGGATTGGGGGCCACTGGTCGCTCGATGCTCATTCCTCGAACGTAGCCACCCGCCTGCGCGCCCGAAAGGGACAATCGGTGCATGACCGATCGCGGTGCCGCCCCCCATCCCTACCTGGCGGGGCTGGTGCTCACCGGTCGCAAGGTCGTGGTGGTGGGCGGCGGGCACGTCGCGCAGCGCCGCGTCTCGGGCCTGCTCGGCGCCGGCGCCGACGTGACGGTCGTCAGCCTCGACGTGACCCCTGCGCTCGAGGGGCTCCAGGGCGAGCTGACTCTGGTGCTGCGCGAGTTCACCGAGACCGACCTCGACGGCGCCTGGTACGTCGTCGCCGCGACCGACGACCCCGCGGTCAACGCGCGCGTGGTGGCGGCTGCCGACGCTCGTCACACCTTCTGCGTCCGCGCCGACGACGCGCTCGGCGGCACCGCGTGGACCCCGGCAGTGGGTCACCACGGCACGGTGACCGTGGGGGTGCTCGGCAACCGTGAGCCGAGGAAGTCGGCGGCGTTGCGCGACGACATCGTCACCGCGCTGCGCGACGGGCACCTGGCGGCATCCGACGCGCTCGACCGCAGCCCCGGCGTCGTCCTCGTGGGCGGCGGGCCGGGCGAGCCGGAGCTCGTCACGGTCGCGGCCCGCCATGCCCTCGCGACCGCCGACGTCGTGGTCGCCGACCGGCTGGCGCCGCGCGAGCTGCTCGACGAGCTGGGACCCGACGTCGAGCTGATCGACGTCGCCAAGCTGCCCCGCGGCCGGTCCGCCTCGCAGCAGACGATCAACGAGGTCATCGTCGACCGGGCGCGCGCCGGCAAGCGGGTGGTGCGCTTCAAGGGAGGCGACAACTTCGTCTTCGGCCGCGGCTACGAGGAGCTGCTCGCGTGCGCGGCCGCCGACGTGCCCGTCACCGTCGTCCCCGGGCTCAGCTCCGCCATCGCCGTCCCGGCCCGGGTCGGCATCCCGGTCACCCACCGCGGGGTCGCCCACGAGTTCACCGTCATCTCCGGGCACCTCCCGCCCGGCCACCCGGACTCGCTGGTGGCGTGGGACGCGGTCGCCGGCCTCCGGGGCACCCTCGTCCTGCTGATGGCGGTCGACAACGCGCCCGCGATCGCGGAGGCCCTGCTCGCCGGCGGTCGCGACGCCGCCACCCCCGTGGCCGTCATCGTCGACGGCACCATGCCGACCGAGCGCACGGTCCTGAGCACCCTCGGCACGCTGGCCGCGGACCTATCCGCCCACCGGGTCGTCCCGCCCGCGATCATCGTGGTGGGCGAGGTCGTCGCCGTGGCGCGTCCGGCACACTACGGGCGTGGCTGACCCCGACCCGACCGACCAGACCGGCACGGCAGGCGCACCCGGCGGGGTCGTCCAGCTGGACGACCCCGGCGACCCGAGACTGGCCGACTACCGCGACCTGCGCGACGTCGAGCTCCGCAAGAGCCTCGAGGCCGAGCACGGCCTCTTCCTGGCGGAGGGGGAGAAGGTGGTGCGCCGTGCGATCGAGGGCGGGCACGAGGCGCGGTCGTTCCTGATGGCACCGCGCTGGCTCGACGGCCTGGCCGACGTGCTCGGGCGCAGCTCCGCGCCCTGCTACGTCCTGTCCGAGTCGCTGATCGAGCAGGTCACCGGCTTCCACGTCCATCGCGGGGCGCTGGCGTCGCTGCGCCGGCGGTCGCTCCCGCCCGTGGACGACGTGCTCGCCGGAGCACGCTCGGTGCTGGTGCTCGAGGACCTGGTCGACCACACCAACGTCGGCGCGGTCTTCCGGTCCGGCGCCGCCCTCGGCTTCGACGCCGTGCTGCTCGCACCGCGGTGCGCGGACCCGCTCTACCGCCGCTCGATCAAGGTCGGCATGGGTGCGGTGTTCTCCACGCCGTGGACCCGGATCCCCGACTGGTACGACGCCCTGCCGGACCTCTCCCGCCGCGGCTTCACGACGGTCGCGCTGACCCTCGGGCCCGACTCGGTGCCCATCGAGGAGGCCGTCGCCGGCGTCGATCGCCTCGCCCTCGTGCTGGGGTCGGAAGGGCACGGCCTGTCGTCGCGCTGGGAGGCGTCGGCCGACCGCCGTGCCGTGATCCCGATGGCGGCCGGCATCGACTCCCTCAACGTCGCGGCGGCCAGCGCCGTGGCCTGCTACGCCGCCGCCCGCCGCTGACGGCTCAGGTCAGGCGGTGTCGCAGCCGTCGGGCGGCCACGAAGACCAGGGCGATGCCGATCAGCACGTAGACGACGTTGCTGACCGGGCCGACGTACCCCTCGACGACGTGCCACCGCTCGCCGAGCTCGTAGCCGGCCAGGATCAGCGCGGCGTTCCAGACCAGGCTGCCCGCGGTCGTGAAGACGCAGAAGCGCAGCAGCGGCATCCGGTCGATGCCGGCGGGGATCGAGATGAGGCTGCGAACGCCCGGCACCAGCCGACCGACGAAGACCGCGGTGCGCCCGTGCCGGCCGAACCAGGCCACGGCCCGGCGGACGTCGTGCGCGTGCATCAGCGGGATCCGGTCGGCCAGCGCGCAGATGCGCTCCAGCCCCCAGGCCGCGCCGAGCCAGTAGAGGACGAGCGCCCCCGCCAACGACCCGGCCGTCGCCCAGGCGATGGCGGCGGTGACGCTGTAGTAGCCCTGGCTGGCGGTGTAGCCGGCGAGCGGCAGCACCAGCTCGCTCGGGACCGGCGGGAACACCGTCTCCAGTGCGGTGGCGAGACCGACCCCGGGGGAGCCGACCGTGCGCATGACGAGCACGACCCAGTCGAGCACTGCCTCCACGTCGTACGCCGTCGCTCAGCCGCGCTGGCGCAGCGACTCGTGGAGCACGATCGAGCCGGCCACGGCGGCGTTGAGGGACGAGGCGGTGCCGACCATCGCGATGGCGACGACCTCGTCGCACGCGTCCCGCCACCCCGAGGACAGGCCGTGGGTCTCGTTGCCGACGACGATCACCACCCGCCCGCCCAGATCGGCGTCCGCGAGGACGCCACCCTCCTCGTCGGTGCCGACGATGCGGTAGCCGTGGGCGTGGGCGTGCTCGACGACGGGGCCGGGGCCGGGCACGCGCAGCACCGTCAGGGCGAACAGCGACCCGGTGCTGGCGCGCACGGCCTGCGGGTCGTAGGGGTCGGCGGCGTGGCCCGTGACCACGAGCGCGGAGGCGCCGAAGGCGTCCGCCGAACGGGCCAGGGTGCCGATGTTGCCGGGACTCGTGGGGCGGTCGAAGACCACGACAGGGCCGTGCGGCCGTCGCGAGTCCTCCAGGCGCGCGACGCCGTCGTCGGGCATCCCGACGACCGCGACCAGCTCGGCACCCTCCTCGCGCCCGCTGAGCCGGGCGTGCAGCTCGGGGGAGAGCAGCACCCGTTCGGCGTCGGTCGTCGACCAGAGTCCGTCGGACCACGCGGAGGCGGCGCCGTCGGCGCGCAGCAGGGCGCGCACGGTCCAACCCTCCTCGACGGCCCGGGTGATCGGGCGGACGCCCTGCACCAGGAACTCACGGTTGCGGTGGCGCTTGGAGCGGTTGGTCAGCAGCGCCTCCCACTGCTGGAAGCGCGCGTTCTCCCGCGTGATGCGCAGCTCATGCATTTCGGGGTCCCCACGGAGTTGTCGGTCGGAGGAGCGAAGCGGGGGAGGCCGAGAACATCGTGGGGTGTTCATGCATCGTGCGTCAGCCTGCGGCGTCGACGGGCCAGGACAGCGGGTAGTCCTCGGCGGCGGCGTCGTGCTTCTTGGTCAGCTTCTTGCGCGACTTCGAGGAGAGACGGTCGCCGAAGACGGTGCCGAGCGTGTGGTCGGTCTCGTGCTGCAGGCACCGCGCGAGCAGTCCGTCGCCCTCGAAGGTGACCGGCGCGCCATCGAGGCCCTGGCCGTCGACGCGCGCCCAGTCGGGGCGGGGGCAGGGCTCGAAGGATCCGGGGAAGGACAGACAGCCCTCGTCGTCGTCCTCGAGGCGGCGGTCCTTGCCCTCAGGGAGGGTGAGCACGGGGTTGCACACGACGCCGACGGTGCGCACGCCCTCGCCGTCGGGGCAGTCGAAGACGAACATCGCGACGTCCTCGCCGATCTGGCACGCCGCCAGCCCGACACCCTCGGCGGCGTACATCGTCGCCACCATGTCGGCGGCCAGCGCGGCGAGCGCGTCGTCGTACTCCGTCACGGGGGCCTGGGGGCGGTGCATGACCGGCGTGCCCCAGCGGGTGATCGCGCGCACCGTGCCACCCTCGGGGAGGGCGCCGTGCGGCGCCCGGAGATCGGTTGTGGTGTCAGTCGGCTGCTCGTCTGGCATGCGGGCGATCCTAACGAGAGGGGCGCGGGTGGCCTGCACCACGGGAGGGCCTCTGGCCAAAGGTGTAACTCAGAGTTACAGTTTCGTCATGTCCTTCATGAACACCCTCCGGCCGGGAGGCCGTCATGGGTTGTCGTCCCGCGAGTCCCGTGACCCGATCGGTCTCGCGGTCGCCGTGGTCAACCGGTTGGCGCAGAGCGACCTCATCGACCGGGTGGGCCTGCGCAAGCAGGCTGAGCACGCGGTCTACTCGACCACGCGCAACGGCTTCCGGGTGGCGACGGCTGCCGGTCGGACCTTCGCCCGCGCCGGTCGACGCACCCCCGGGGCCCGTCCCGCCAACGCCGCGTCGCGCGGTGTCTTCGACCTCACGCCGACCGACGACGAGGCCATGCTCCTCGACGTGGTCCGCGAGCTGGCCACCGAGGTGCTGCGGCCCGCCGCGTCCGCCGCCGACGAGGCGTGCGCACCGCCCGCGGAGGTCCTGGCCGCCGCTCAGGACGTCGGCCTGCCCGCCCTCGGTGTGCCCGAGGAGCTCGGCGGGATCATGGACGAGCGCTCGGCCACGGCCGGGGCCCTCGTCGCCGAGGCCCTGGCGCAGGGCGACATGGGTCTCGCCGTCGCCACCCTCGCCCCCGGCGCCGTCGCCACCGCCATCGGTCTCTGGGGCACCGAGGCCCAGCAGCAGACCTACCTGCCCGCGTTCACCGGCGACGGGTCGGGACCGGGTGTCCCGGCCGCCGCGCTGACGCTCGCCGAGCCGACGGTGCTCTTCGACCCCTTCGACCTCGCCACCACCGCCCTGCGAGACGGGGACGGCTTCGTCCTCGACGGGGTGAAGTCGGCCGTCGTCCGCGGAGCCGAGGCCGAGCTCTTCGTGGTCGCGGCGATGCTCGACGGCACCCCGGCGCTCTTCCTCGTCGAGTCCAGCACCGACGGGCTCGAGGTGGAGGCCGACCCCTCGATGGGCGTGCGCGCCGCCGGGCTGTCGCGCCTGCACCTCACCGGCGTACGCGTCGGCGCCGACGCGCTGCTCGGCGACACCGACGGCACCGCGTACACCGAGTGCGTCCGACTCTCGCGCCTCGCGTGGTGTGCGCTGGCCGTGGGCACCGGGCAGGCGGTGCTCGACTACGTCAAGGACTACGTCAACGGGCGTGAGGCGTTCGGCGAGCCGATCAGCCACCGCCAGTCGGTCGCCTTCATGGTCGCCGACATGGCCATCGAGGTGCAGGCGATGCGCCTGCTCACCTGGAAGGCCGCCTCGCGCGCCACCCGCGGCCAGGACTTCGCGCGCGAGGTCGGGCTGGCCCGACAGCTGTGCACCGAGAAGGGCATGCGGATCGGCCTCGACGGCGTCCAGCTCCTCGGCGGGCACGGCTTCGTCAAGGAACACCCGGTCGAACGGTGGTACCGCGACCTGCGGGCCGTCGGCCTGATGGAAGGCGCGGTGCTCGTCTGATGATCAACCTGGAGACCCCCAAGAAGCACGCGACGCTCATCGACCAGGCCCACCAGCTGGCGATGAACATGCTCCGACCGATCTCGCGCAAGTACGACCGCGCCGAGCACGCGTACCCCAAGGAGCTCGACATGCTCGCCGCGCTGATCGACGGCGTGTCCGAGACCGGGGCGAGCAGCGGCGCCGGCGCGAGCGGCGTACGACGCGACGACTCCGCCGCCGACGACACCGGCAAGGTCCGCAACGGGGCCAACCTCGCCTCGGTCCTCTCCGTCGCCGAGATGTGCTGGGGCGACACCGCGCTGCTGCTGTCGATGCCGCGCCAGGGCCTCGGCAACTCCGCGATCGCGTCGGTCGCCAACGAGGAGCAGCTCGAGCGCTACCGCGGCACCTGGGCGGCGATGGCGATCACCGAGCCCGGCACTGGCTCGGACTCCGCCAATATCACCACCACGGCGGTGAAGGACGGCGACGAGTACGTCATCAACGGCGAGAAGATCTACGTCACCTCCGGCGAGCGCGCCGACTCCGTCGTGGTCTGGGCGACGCTCGACAAGGAGCTGGGCCGCGCGGCGATCAAGTCCTTCCTGGTCCGCAAGGACAACCCCGGCCTGAAGGTCGAGCGGCTCGAGCACAAGCTCGGCATCCGTGCCTCCGACACCGCGGTCATCACCTTCACCGACTGCCGCGTCCCGGCCGAGGACCTGCTCGGCTCGCCCGAGGTCGACACGAAGTCGGGCTTCGCCGGTGCGATGGCGACCTTCGACAACACCCGCCCCCTGGTCGCCGCGATGGCCGTCGGGTGCGCCCGCGCCTCGCTCGACCTGACCCGCGACCTGCTCGAGCAGGCGGGCGTGGAGGTCGACTACGACCGCCCGGCGCAGTCGCAGTCGGCGGCCGCGGCGACGTTCCTGCGGCTCGAGGCCGACTGGGAGGGCGCCAAGCTGCTGATGATGCAGGCGGCGTGGATGGCCGACAACCGCAAGCCCAACTCGCTCGAGGCCTCCATGGCCAAGGCGAAGGCCGGGCGCGTCGGGTCCGACGTCACGCTGTCGTGCGTCCAGCTGTGCGGCACCCTCGGCTACAGCGAGGGCGAGCTGCTGGAGAAGTGGGCCCGTGACTCCAAGATCCTCGACATCTTCGAGGGCACGCAGCAGATCCAGCAGCTGATCGTCGCCCGCCGGGTGCTCGGGCTGACGAGCGCCGAGCTCCGCTGACCGGGCACCTCCTCGCGCATGAACGCGCCGACCGGGCACCTCCTCGCGCTGAATCGCGAGGAGGTGCCCGGTCGGCTATCTGTAGCGCGAGGAGGCGCCCGGTCAGCGTGCGTCAGGAGACCGACTTGAAGGGGTCGTGCTCGGAGAGGATCCGGTCGACGCGGGCCTGGTCGATGCGGGAGACCACGTAGGAGTCCTCCTGGGCGTCGCGGACGCACTTGGCGAGCGTGAAGCTCGACGTCGTGAGGAACATCGTCCCGAGGCCGAGGAAGGCGCGGATCCACGGGTCGGCAGGGAGGTAGAAGATCGCGAAGATCATGGTCAGCAGCGCGACGGCGAAGGAGACGCCGGCCTGCAGGAAGAAGGCGTTGGTGTTCTTGGTCGGGGTCGAGGAGGTCATGGGTCAACCGTCGTCCTAGGCGGGACCCGCCGGAGCCGCAGGCCTACCCGATCCGGGTTGAGCACGGGTGCTCAACCGTTCCGAGTACGTTCTGCTCATGCCCGACCAGCCAGCCCACATGACGCCCGAGGAGTTCCGCCGCCACGGGCACGCCGCCATCGACTGGATCGCCGACTACTGGGCCTCCCTCGACGACCTGCCCGTCCGCGCGCAGGTCGCGCCCGGTGACGTACGACGCCTGCTGCCGGCGTCGGCCCCGGAGGACGCCGAGCCGTTCGACGCCGTGCTCGCCGACCTCGACCGCGTCGTCGTGCCCGGCCTCACGCACTGGCAGCACCCGCGGTTCTTCGCCTACTTCCCGGCCAACTCCTCGCCCGCCGCCATCCTCGGCGACCTCATCTCCAGCGGCATCGGTGCGCAGGGGATGATCTGGGCGACGAGCCCCGCGGTGACCGAGGTCGAGCAGGTGGTGCTCGACTGGTTCGCCGAGGCGCTCGGACTCCCGGAGGCGTTCCGCAGCGACGGCCCGGGCGGCGGCGTCATCCAGGACACCGCCTCCACCGCGACCTTCACCGCCCTGTTGTCGGCGCTGCACCGCGCCAGCGGGGGAGACGTACGCCGTCACGGCGTCGGCGACGCGGGGTGGCGGGTCTACGGGTCCACGCAGGCCCACTCGTCGCTGGTGAAGGCCGCGATGATGGCCGGCCTCGGCGAGGACGCCGTCCGCGAGATCGCCGTCGACCCCGCCACGCAGGCGATGGACGTCGACGCGCTGCGCGCCGCGATCACCGAGGACACCGAGGCAGGGCTGCGACCGGTGATGGTGCACCTCGCCGCCGGCAGCACGTCGACCGGCGCGATGGACGACGTCACCGCCGTCGCCGAGGTCGTGCGCGCCGAGGGCGTCTGGCTGCACGTCGACGCCGCCTGGGCCGGTGTCGCCGCCGTCTGTCCCGAGCACCGCGGCCACCTCGCCGGCGTCGAGCACGCGGACTCGTTCGTCACCAACCCGCACAAGTGGCTGCTGACGACCTTCGACTGCAGCACCTTCTGGGTGCGCGACCGGGCCGCCCTCACCGGCGCCCTGTCGATCCTCCCGGAGTACCTCCGCAACGCGGCCACCGAGTCCGGGGAGGTCGTCGACTACCGCGACTGGCACCCGCAGCTCGGCCGACGCTTCCGCGCGATCAAGCTCTGGGCGGTGCTGCGCACCTACGGGCTGGAGGGGCTGCGCCGGCACGTCCGCAGCGGCGTCGCGCTCGCCGAGCACGTCGCCGACCTGGTCGCCGCCGACGACCGCTTCGAGATGGTGACCGAGCCGTCGCTGTCGCTGGTGGTCTTCCGGCTCACCGCGGGCGACGAGCCGACGCTGACGGCGATGGAGGCCGTCAACGCCTCCGGCGAGGCGTACCTCTCGCACACGACGGTCGAGGGTCGGGCCGCGATCCGGCTCGCCGTCGGCAGCTGGCGCACCACCGAGGCCGACGTCGACCGCACGTGGCGTGCGCTGCAGCGAGCGGCGTCCGCGCAGGGCTGACCGGGACTGGCAGGGTGGGCGGCATGAAGCTCTTCGCCGACACGCCCCTCCGCCGCACGCTGCAGGTGGTCGCCGACCTCGTGTTCGTCGTGTGGCTGGTGCTCTGGGTCTGGATCGGGATGGCCGTCCACGACGGCACCGAGCAGCTGGCGGCGCCCGCCCGGCAGACCGACACCGCGGCGACGTCGATGGCCGAGCAGCTGCGCGACGCCGGCGGCCGCCTCGGGGAGGCGCCGCTCGTCGGCGACGAGCTCGCGGTCCCGTTCGACCGCGCGGCGGACGCCTCCGACGGGCTCGCCGAGGCCGGGCGCGACACGGTCGCGGCCGTCGAGCGTCTGGCGCTGCTGCTCGGCCTGTCGGTGGCGCTGATCCCGATCCTCATCGTGTCGGCGATCCACCTGCCCCTCAGGTGGCGCTTCATCCGCGAGGCGACAGCCGGCGCGCGGTTCATCGACGCGTCCGAGGACCTCGACCTCTTCGCCCTGCGCGCGCTGGCCCACCAGCCGATGCACGTGCTGGCGAGGGTGAGCGACGACCCGGCGGGTGCCTGGCGCGAGCGCGACCCGGACGTCGTACGACGTCTCGCTGCGCTCGAGCTCGCGGACGTCGGGCTGCGTCCGAAGAACCTGCCGGCCGCGTAGAGTCCAGACACGTGCAGTTCCTCGACGGCGTGACGCCGCCCCACGACCTGACCTACGACGACGTCTTCATGGTCCCGCGCTCCTCATCGGTCGCGAGCCGCTACGACGTCGACCTCGCCACCGACGACGGCACCGGCACGACGCTGCCGCTGGTCGTGGCCAACATGACCGCGATCGCCGGCCGGCGGATGGCCGAGACGGTCGCTCGGCGCGGCGGCCTCACGGTGATCCCGCAGGACATCCCGATCCCGGTGGTCACCGACGTCGTCCGGTGGGTCAAGCAGCGGCACCGGATCTTCGACACGCCGATCGAGCTCCGACCCGACCAGACGGTGGCCGAGGCGCTCTCCCTCATCCCCAAGCGGGCGCACCAGGCGGCGGTCGTGGTGCAGGACGGGCGTCCGGTGGGCGTCGTCTCGGAGCGCGACTGCGCCGAGGTCGACCGCTTCGCCCAGGTCTCGGCGGTGATGAACCAGGACGTCGTCACCGTCGCGGAGGGCACCGACCCCCGCGAGGTGTACGACGCGATCGAGCGCGCGAAGGCGCCCCTCGCGGTCGCCGTGTCCGACTCCGGCGAGCTGGTGGGCGTGCTGACCCGCCTCGGCGCCCTGCGCGCCACCCTCTACACGCCGGCCGTCGACACGTCCGGGGGCCTGCGGATCGCGGCCGCGGTCGGCGTCAACGGAGAGGTCGCGGACCGGGCGGCCGAGCTGCTCGCGGCAGGCGTGGACTGCCTGGTCGTCGACACCGCCCATGGCCACCAGGACCGCATGGTCCAGGCCCTGCAGGCGGTGCGCGCCCTGTCGCCCGACGTACCGATCGCGGCCGGCAACGTCGTCTCCGCCGAGGGCACCCGCACGCTGCTCGAGGCCGGCGCCGACATCGTCAAGGTCGGCGTCGGACCCGGCGCGATGTGCACCACGCGGATGATGACCGGCGTCGGCCGGCCGCAGTTCTCCGCGGTGCGGGAGTGCGCCGCCGCCGCACGCGAGCTCGGCAAGCACGTGTGGGCCGACGGAGGCGTACGCCACCCGCGCGACGTCGCGCTCGCGCTGGCCGCCGGCGCCTCGTCGGTCATGATCGGCTCCTGGTTCGCCGGCACCCACGAGTCGCCCGGCGACCTGATGCTCGACGCGGACGGCCGCCCGTTCAAGGTGTCGTTCGGAATGGCCTCGGCCCGCGCCGTCGCCAACCGCACGTCGGGGGAGTCGTCGTACGACCGCGCCCGCAAGGGCCTCTACGAGGAGGGCATCTCGTCCTCCCGGATGTACCTCGACCCCGACCGCCCCGGCGTCGAGGACCTCATCGACCAGATCTGCTCCGGCGTCCGGTCGGCCTGCACCTACGCCGGTGCGACCGACCTCGCGCAGTTCCACGAGCGTGCGCTCGTGGGCGTCCAGTCCGCCGCCGGCTTCCACGAGGGCCGCCCGCTCGAGAAGTCGTGGTGACGTGCACGAGCTGCGCCATGTGTTCGTGATGACGTACGGCAGGTCGGGCTCGACCCTGCTGATGGGCATCCTCAACTCGATCCCGGGGTGGCTGCTGCGCGGCGAGAACCGCCACGCCATGCGGCACCTCTACGACTTCCACCGCAGCGGCCTGGCCGAGCGGGCACGCGTCGACCCGGCCCGTGCGAGCCAGCCGACGCACCCGTGGTTCGGCATCGAGGCGTTCCCGGAGGCGGCTTCCCTGCAGCACATCCGCTCGCTGGCGGAGGCCACGCTCCTGCGTCCGGAGCACGGCACGAGGGTCACCGGCTACAAGGAGATCCGCTGGTACGACGAGGACCTGCCGGACTACGTCGAGTTCCTGCGCCAGGTCTTCCCCGGCGCCCGCTTCGTGGTCAACACCCGCAACCTGGACGACGTCGCGGCCAGCAACTACTGGACGCACAAGGACGACCCGCTGGCGCAGGTCCGGGCGATCGAGGACAAGATCCTCGCCACGGTGGCCGGACTGGGCGATGCCGCCTACCGCGTGCACTACGACGACTACGTCGCCGACCCCGAGGTGCTGCGCGGGTTGTTCGACTGGCTCGGAGAGGTCTACGACCAGGACCGGGTCGAGTCCGTGCTCGCGACCCCCCACTCGCGCCGCGGGAACCACCGTGACTGACCGCGTCCTGGTGGTCTCGGCGACCGCCGCCGAGGCCGCCCACGTCCCCGCCGACCTGCCTCTCGTCATCACCGGCCTCGGCAAGACCGCGGCCGCCGCCGCGACCGCCCGCGCGCTGGCGTCGTACGACGACCTCGCCGGCCTCACGGTCGTCAACATCGGCACCGCCGGAGCGCTGCGGCCCGGCCTGACCGGGCTGTTCGAGCCCGGCACGGTGCTCAACCACGACATCAGCGCCGACCTGATCCGGGCGCTGGGTTACGACCCGCAGGAGCGCCTCGAGGTGGGCGGGTCCGACGTCGTCCTCGCCACCGGCGACGTCTTCGTCAGCGACCCCGCCGTGCGCGACGCCCTCGCCGAGCGCGCGCACCTCGTCGACATGGAGGGGTACGCCGTCGCCTGGGCTGCCCGCGAGGCCGGCGTGCCCGTGCGGCTCGTCAAGCACGTCTCCGACTCCGCCGACGAGTCCGCCCTCGACTGGGCCTCGATGGTCGAGGCCTCCGCGCTCGCGCTCGGGGAGTGGTTGCACGCCCTGGTCTGACGGGGGTGCTGGCGGTGGTTGCGGAGGGACGCAGTCCCGTCCCGAGACCAATCGAGAAAGGGTGGCCAAGAACCAGTCCACAGCGATGGTCACGGTAGGTGTCACTGTCGGTGGTCGCCGGTAGAATCGAACACATGATCGAGACGCTGGCCGGACCCGGGGCAGGTGAGGTCGAGGACCTCAGCGCCTCTGCCATCCTGTCCGCGATCCGTGCGCAGCGCGTTGATGAGGAGCGTGCGGCAGCTGCCCAGCTGGTCCTGGCGGCGCAGTGGGCCGACCTGCACCCGCCGGAGTCGATCCACGACGCCGCCGCGTTCACCGTGCCGGGCTGCGAGCACGAGGAGCCGATCGCCGGTGAGGGTGCGCCACTCGTGGCGGAGTTCTGTGTCGCTGAGCTCGGCACCGTCCTGGGTGTCTCGACGACCGCGGCGAAGAAGCTCGTCGGTCACGCCCTCGAGCTGCGCCACCGCCTCCCGCGGCTATGGGCGCAGGTCCAGTGCGGGCGTGTGCCGGCGTGGCGGGCCCGCGCGGTCGCGGAGGTCACCATCCACTCGACCCCGGCCCTGACGGTCGAGGCTGCTGGGTTCGTCGACGCCCAGGTCGCCGCCGTCGCCGGGCGGATCGGGCAGGCGCAGCTCGACCGGCTCGTCGCCGAGACGATCAAGCGGTTCGACCTCGCCGCCCCGGACCGGGCTGCTGATCCGGAGGACGGCCACCTCTACGTCGACCCGCGCCATGTGAGCGTCGACACCCAGGACGTGCACTTCGCCGGCACGATGCGGATGGAGGCCGAGCTCGACATCGCCGACATGCTCGACCTCGAGCGCCGTGTCGCCCACGACGCCGCCACCCAGGCCGCCCTCGGCTCCACCGAGTCGCTGCAGGTGCGCCGCGCGAAAGCGCTCGGCAACCTCGCCCGTACCCAGACCGCGCTCGACCTCCACACCCAGGGCGCCGCCGGCGCACGCGATGCCGACGATCTACCCGCCGCCCGCGAGGTCGTCCTCCACGCCCACTTCGATGCGTCCCTCGACGACCTGACCACTGTGTTCGGGCCGACCGGCCGCATGGAGGAAGGCCAGCGCCTGGTGCTGCTGGACCAGGTCAGGGACTGGTGCGCCGACTCCCGGACGAAGGTGACGATCAAGCCGGTGATCGACCTCAACGCCGATCTGTCGACACCGGCGTACGAGGTCCCCGACCGGATCCGCGAGCAGGTGATCCTCCGCGACGTGACGTGCGTTTTCCCGGGGTGCACCCGCCCGGCCCGCGGCTGCGATATCGACCACGTGATCCCGCACGACCCCGACGCCGAGGCGGCGGGGCGACCACAACCGGGTCCGACGCAGAGCGACAACCTCGCCGCGCTCTGCAGGTTCCACCACCGGCTCAAGACCCACACCACCTGGCGCTACCAGATGGTCGAGCCCGGCGTGTTCGAGTGGACGAGCCCTCACGGCCACCACTACCGACGCGACCGCCACGGCACCACCGCGGTCGACCAAGCCCAGCCACCCGACCCGCCTGACATTCCGCGACCACGCCGACGATGACCTCGCCCCACACCCCGCCACCCGCCGGTGGCGGGGCCACAGGCACGTTCACCGTCCTTCGTGGCGCCGCGACACCGCTGCCGGCCTGGCTGCCCATGACTCGGCGTCCACCGCCCTACGGTGGCGGGATGGACGTGGTGAGGCAGTTCGCGAGCGCCGCTTGCGCGCAGGCACTGTCCTCCTGGGCGCTGCCGCCGGGCACCCCGGTCACAGACATCCGGATCGACTGATCGCGCCAGCGAGCGCGGGCAGGACGTCCTGACGTCCTGTCCCGAGCAGCGCCTCTGTCATCACCCGTGCACGCCCGGTAGCGCATCCGCCGCGGTGGCACGCTGGGCACGTGCGTGGATTCGTGCTTGTCGGCGGCTGGCCGGGATCGGGCAAGACCACGCTGTCGCGTGCGCTCGCAGGCGAGCTCGACCTGCCGCTGCTGTCCAAGGACCAGGTCAAGGAAGCGCTGATGGACGCTCTCGGTGCTTCGGCCGACGTCGAGGAGTCCCGCCGTCTCGGGCGGGCGGCGGTCTTCGCGGTGCTGGCAGCGGCACGAGGGTGTCCCGGTGCGGTGATCGACAGCACCTGGTACCCGTACGCGGGGGATCTGGCGCGTGCACTGCCGGGTCCGGTCGTCGAGGTGCGCTGCCGGGTGCGGCTCGCGACGGCCCAGGACCGTTACGCCGCGCGGACCCGGGATGCGCGCCACCTCGACGATCGCCGCTCGTCGTCCGAGCTGTGGGGCGGCGAGGTCGCTCCGCTGGGGCTGGGACCGGTCCTCGACGTCGACACGTCCGGCCCCGTGGACGTCGCCGAGGTCGCAATGTCGTGCAGAGCGCTCTTCCACGGCTGAGCTGAGGGACGGGTGAGTCGACATCACTCAGCGGCGGACGGGGCGGCACCTGTGCAAGGGTGCGCCCATGATCATCAATCCCGGGAGCGATCGTCAGCAGGGTCCGTGGGACCCCGACG
The DNA here is from genome assembly GCF_056401175.1 of Nocardioides sp. P4_G10. Lineage (NCBI taxonomy): Bacteria > Bacillati > Actinomycetota > Actinomycetes > Propionibacteriales > Nocardioidaceae > Nocardioides > Nocardioides sp. P4_G10. The sequence continues at coordinate 35,285 of NZ_JBFUJV010000031.1, forward strand.
CGAAGGAGAAGTGGATCGACACCCGGTACTTCTGGGTGCTGATGCCGTTCCTGCTGCTCATCGTCGGGATCATGGTGCTGGTGTCGTTCTTCGGCTCCTGAGGTGTGCCGTCGCCCGTGGGACGATCGGGCGTGACGTGGACGCGGACGACCGGCGCGGCCGAGCTCTGGCGTCAGGCGGGGGCGTGGCTGGGTGAGCACCCGGTCGAGAACGCGCCGCTGCTGGCCGAGGTCGCCCACCTCCTTGCGACGGATGCCGCGCCCGAGGGGCTCGAGTGCGGCTGGTGGAGCGATGAGTCCGGCGCCGTGGGTGGGGTGTACGTCCGGGCACCCCGGCACAACCCGCTCCTGACGCGGATGCCCCGTGCCGCTCTCGACGAGCTGGTGCCGTTGCTCGAGAGCGGCCTGGTCGCCGTGGGCGTGCCGGGCGTGGTCGCCGATGACGTGGTCCAGGCCTGGGCAGCGGCCGGCGCAGCGCTGACGCCCGCGCGGTCCTTCACGGTGCACGCGCTCGAGGGACGGCCGGCGGCGCCCTCCTGCGCGGGAGGCCCGCGCATCGCGGCTCCGGCGGACGAGCCGATGCTCCACCGGTGGTTCGACGCGCTGATGGCGGGTCTTCCCGGCGACCCCAGCGAGCGGGCGTACGTCGTCGACGACCCGCTCGCTGTCGGTGGGCTGGTGCTGTGGGAGGTCGACGGCGACCCGGTCGCGATGTGCAGCCGTAGCCGGGTGCTCGGCGACACGGTGCGGATGGGTGCCTGCTACGCGCCCGGCGGCGAGGCTGCGTACGTGGAGGCCGTGTTCGGCGCAGCAGCGGTCGAGGCGCGCCGCCATGCGCGGCACGTGACGGTCCTCGCGGCGACCGGTGAGGAGCAGGAGGAGGCGCGCCTGGCTGCTGCCGGGTTCGTCCCGGCGGCCACGCGGGTGCTGCTCACGGTGCTCGGCGAGAGCTGACCGGACCGCGACGCAGCGCGCGGGTCAGGCCACCGGCGACGGTGCGAGGTCGGAGGACCGGCGTGCCGGACGAGGCGGTGTCCTGCATGCCGGCGAGCGTCTCGGCCAGGACCGACGTCGCGTCCGTCGACGGCGCCCAGCCCAGCTCGGTCCGCGCGCGGGTCGTGTCGAGCAGTGGCACGGCGTAGCCCATGTCGATCCAGCCGGGGTCCAGTGGCTGAACCCGGGCGTGCCAGCTGGCCGACACGGCGGCGCGCACGGCGGCGGACGGGACGTGGACGAGTCGGGCGCCGAGGGCGTCGGCCACGTCCTGGGCGGTGACGGGCGGCCCGGCGGCCAGGTTGAACGCGCCCGTCGCCCGCGAGTCGAGCACCCGGGACACGGCGTCGGCGACGTCGTCGGCGTGCACCATCGGGATCACGAGCCCCGAGTCGATGGGCAGCACCGGCACGTGCCGGAGCAGCCCGGCCGGGACGAGGGCGGGCAGCCCGTAGCGCAACAGCGCGCTGCCGGCGGCGCGCTGGCCGATGATGCCGGGCCGCAGACGGGTGACGGTCACGTCGGGGGCGTCGACCTCCAGCTCGTCGAGGAGCCGCTCGGCGGCGGCCTTGTGCCGGCTGTACATCGACGTCGGCACGCCGTCGGTCGGCCACGTCTCGTCGACCGGGACGTCGTTTCGCTTGGGGGAGTAGGCGCCCACCGACGACATGTGCACGAGGTGCGGCACGCCCGTGGCCACCACGGCGTCGATGACGCGCTCCGTGCCGCCGACGCCCAGCGCGCGCAGGTGGGCCTCGCGGTGCGAGGGCTGGAAGCCCCACGCGAGGTGCACGACGGCGTCGGCGCCCTCGCAGGCGGCGTGCAGCGCTCCCGTGTCCGCGTCGTCCGTGAGGTCGGCGGACACCCACTCCATCGCGGGGAGCGACACGTCGCCCGTCGGTGGGCGCCGGACGACCCCGACGAGCTCGTGCCCGCCGTCGTCGGCCAGCCGTCGGACCAGGGCGGAGCCGACGTTGCCGCTGGCTCCCGTGATGACGATGCGCATGCGCGACCTGTACCCAGTCGCGGGCGGCGCAGACTCAGCGCGAGGTCCTGGCCGTCCGTCCCTTGGTGACGCCGACGAACGCCTGGGTCACGTCGTCGTCGCGCTCCACGAGCCAGACCAGCGCGATCGTGGTGGGCTCGAGGTCGGTGACGACGCGGGTCACGACGTCCTTGCGCTGGTGGAGCCGCGCGACCGACATGGGTACGACGACGACGCCGGTGCCGGCGGCGACCGTCTCGATCGCCTCCTGCTCGCTCATCGGCGGCCAGTCGAGCTGGTCGGCCGCGGGTGTCCATCCGCTCGGATGGGGGCGGACGAGCTGCTCGTCGTCGAGGTCACCGGTCGTGACCTCCTCGTCGGCGGCGGCGAGCACGTGGTCGCGCGAGGCGACGGCCACCTGCAGCTCGTCGTAGAGCCGGACGCAGTGCAGCCCGTCCCGGTCGACGGGGAGGCGTACGAGCGCCATGTCGAGGCTCCCGTCGCGCACGCCGTCGAGCTGGTCGGCCTCCGTCAGCGGCACGAGCTCCAACCGTTCGCGACGGCGGTCGCGCCAGTGGCGTGCCCACTTGTCGGGGGTCGCGCCGGTGACGAAGCCGATGCGCATGGTGACGGTCATGGGGCCGAGCCTAGGCGTGAGGCCGACGCACCGCGGGAGCCGCTCGCCCCATCCGTGGTGAGCGGCTCCCGCGACGGTGGACGTCAGCGTCGGGCGTGGTCCATCTCGAGCTCGTCGTGGAGCTCGTCGTGGAGCTCGTTGTGGAGCTCGTCCTCGACCCCGTCCTTGACGGTGTCGGTCTCGCCCTTCTCGACGGAGAAGACGAAGTCGTCGCCGTGCTCGGTCACACCGGTGATGACGGCGGCCTCGACGGCCTCCATGGCGTACTTGCGGCGCACGACCCTCGGGTCCTGGGCGAGGTCCTTCACCAGGGCGACCGCCAGGCCGATCATGATCAGCACGAACGGCAGCGCGGCGATGACGGTGATGGTCTGCAGGCCGCTCAGCGCGTCCGGGCCACCGACGAGCAGCATCACGGCGGCGACGGCACCGGTGGCCACGCCCCAGAAGATCACGGTCGGGCGGCTCGGGTGGATGGTGCCGCGCTCGGACAGCGAGCCCATCACGATGGAGGCGGCGTCGGCGCCGGAGACGAAGAAGATGCCGACGAGCACCATCACGACGATGCTCGACACGGTGGCGAGCGGGTAGGCCTCGAGGGTGCTGAAGAGCTGGTTCTCGAGCCCGCCGGCACCGGCGATGTCGGTGCCGTTCTGCTGCAGGTTGATCGCGGCGCCGCCGAAGATGCAGAACCACACGACGCTGATCAGGCTCGGCACCAGCAGCACGCCGGTGACGAACTGGCGGATGGTGCGACCGCGGGAGATGCGCGCGATGAACATGCCGACGAACGGCGTCCAGGACAGCCACCACGCCCAGTAGAAGACCGTCCAGGTCGAGAGCCAGGTGCTGACCTCGTCACCCTCGGCGGCGGTGCGCGCGGCCATCATCGGGAGGTCGGCGACGTAGCTGCCGATCGAGGTGGGCACCAGGTTCAGGATGAAGACGGTGGGGCCGACGATGAAGACGAACAGGGCGAGCCCCACGGCGAGCACCATGTTGATGTTGGACAGCCACTGGATGCCCTTCGCCACGCCGGAGACGGCGGACAGCACGAAGGCGGCGGTGAGGACGGCGATGATGCCGACGAGGACGCCGTTGCCGGTGTTGCCGAGGCCGGCGACGATCTGCAGGCCCGACTCGATCTGGAGGGCGCCGAGGCCCAGCGAGGTGGCGGAGCCGAACAGGGTCGCGAAGATCGCGAACATGTCGATGGCCTTGCCACCGAGCCCGTGGGCGTGGCGGCCGATGAGCGGCTCGAAGGCCGAGCTGATCAGCTGGAGGCGGCCCTTGCGGTAGACGCCGTACGCCACCGCGAGGCCGACGACGGCGTAGATCGCCCACGGGTGCAGGGTCCAGTGGAACATCGTGGTCGCCATGGCGTGCTGGGCAGCCTCGGTGTTGCCGGCAGCGCCCGTGCCGGGCGGCGGCGTGACGAAGTGGCTGATCGGCTCGCTGACGCCGTAGAACATGAGCCCGATGCCCATGCCGGCGCTGAACATCATGGCGACCCAGGAGATGGTCCGGAACTCGGGCTCCTCGTCGTCGCGACCGAGCGGGATGTTGCCGAACTTGCCGAGCGCGAGCCAGATCACGAAGACGACGAACGCGCTCGAGGTGAGCACGAAGAGCCAGCCGGTGTTCTTCATCGTCCAGCCCAGGCCGCTGCCCGAGGCGTCGGCGAGGCTGTCGGTGCTGAGGAAGCCCCAGACGAGGAACGCGAGGCTGACGACCGCGGTCACGCCGAAGACGACCTTGTCCAGGCCTGTCTCTCGAGGCTCGGTGGGCTCGATGGCCGCGTCCAGTGCGGGGTGTGGTTCGTCGGTGACGTCGGGTGTGGGCAGGTCTCGCGGGTGTTCGATTCCGGTGGCCATCCGAGGACCAGACCAAACATCCGCACCGGTGCGCAAACCGGGAGTATGCATGTTCGCTCAAACTGAGACGAGGCCCACACGGCGGGGGCTCGTCGGTCAGGCGGACGAGCCCGGAGAGGACGGGTCAGGCACGCCCTGACGCCAGGGCCCGGCCCCAGGCACGTGCGCGCTCGAGCTCCCCGTCGACGAGCGGGCCGGGGGAGTCCTCGACGTAGAAGGACTCGGTGGCGACCATCCGGYCGAGCCGGTGCCGCGCGACGAACCGGGCGGCCGCGCGGGCCGCCGAGCCGGGCAGCCGACGGACCTGCTCGGCGCGGGTGTCGAAGGTCGCGACGGAGCACGCGGGTCCGCCGGCCGGCAGGGTCGCCAGCCACTCGCGGATGCCCCGGTCCTCGTGCCCGGGCTCGGCCCCGCGGTCGTGGGCGTCGTGCCGGGTGGTGGGCCGGCTCATCGAGAAGGCGTGGGTGGGGCCGCCGAGGACGACGAGGTCGACGCCGTCGGGCAGCGGCGACGGTGCCGACCCGACGTCGACGACCTGCACCGGGCCGCCGTCGCTGTCGGACAGCCCGTCGGCGATCGCCTCGGCGACTGCGCGGGTGTTGCCCCAGTGGGACTCGTGGACGACCAGTGCGGTCATGGCGGTTCCTCCGTCCTCCACCTCGAGCATCCACCGCAGCGCCGGGGAGGGTCAGGGGCGAAGGTCGTGGCCGGCAGGGACCTAGGTCCCCGGCTTGCCGGCGTCGGCGTAGGAGCGCACCACCGAGACGTTGAGCGGGAAGTCGACGGGCAGCTCGCGGAACAGCAGTCGGCCGGCGGTGGACGCTGCCTCCGTCACCTCCGCGGCGACGGCGTCGGCGAGCCTGGCCGGGGCGTGCACGACGACCTCGTCGTGCAGGAAGAGGACGAGGTGCGGCCTCTCCTCGAGGACTCCCTCGCCGCCGAGTCGCCAGAGGCGGTTGCGGAGGTCGGCGATCCAGCACAGTGCCCACTCGGCGCCCGTGCCCTGCACCACGAAGTTGCGGGTGAACCGGCCGAAGGAGCGACGTCGCCGGTCGAGGTCGTCGAGGTCGGCCGGAGGTGCGTCGGGGGACTCGTTCCAGGACCCGCCGAGGGTCGGGCTGCCCCGCCCGAGAAGGGTGCGGACCACCTGCCCCCGCTCGCCCGCGCGGGCCGCCTCCTCGACGAGCCCGAACGCCTGCGGGTAGCGCCGGGTCAGCCCGGCGACCATCCGGCCGCTCTCGCCGCTCGTGGCGCCGTACATCGCGCCGAGCAGGCCGAGCTTGGCGTCTTGCCGGGTGGCGACCGCTCCGGCCTCGACCATCCCCTGGTAGAGGTCCGCACCCCGCGCGGCCCGGGCCAGGGCGCGGTCACCGCTCATACCGGCCAGCACGCGCGGCTCGAGCTGCGCCACGTCGGCGACGACGAACACCCAGCCCTCGTCGGCCACGGCCGCCGACCGCACCTGCACCGGGAAGGACAGAGCGCCGCCACCGTTGGACGACCACCGTCCCGTCGCCGACCCGGCGGGCTGGTAGACCGCGCGGAACCGGCCGTCGCGGACCCACTCGTCGATCCACGCCCAGCCGTTGGTCGAGAACAGGTGGGCGAGGGACTTGTAGCGCAGCAGCGGCTCCACGACCGGGTGGTCGACGGCACGCAGGGTCGACGCCCGGGTGTCGGTGACCTCGAGGCCAGCCCGGCGCAGGGCAGTCAGCAGCTCCGGTCGGGAGTCCGGGTTGAGGCCGGGGGCGTCGAGGAGGCGTCGTACGTCGTCGGCGCACTCCGCCAGCAGCCGCGGGCGCGCGCCGCGGGGCGGGCGGGGGCCGAGCCGCTCGGCCAGCAGCGCCTCGTGCACGTCGACGCGCCACGGCACACCCGCGTGGGTCATCTCGGCGGCCGCGAGGGCGCCCGCCGACTCCGCCGCGACGAGGAGCCTGAGCCGTGCGGCCTCCGGGGA